>DATLVO010000337.1:0-15076 GCA_035577485.1 Verrucomicrobiia bacterium | reverse complement strand
CGCCGCCTGCTCATCCGGAGCGGCGCCGGGTTGGACGTACGCCCCGGCGGCATCGGCCTCGGCTGCCGCGTCAGGCGCCGCGTCCGGCGCGCCGTCGGGCAGTCCGGCCGCATCTGCGTCGATCGCGCCCTCGACCGCTCCGTCGGTCGAACCTTCCGCGTCGGGCAGCCCGCCCGCGTCGGGTGGCGGTGCCTCGTTGACGATCACGGCCCCGGTCGGCGCGGCCACCGCCGGCTTCCAGCCGACGACCCTCGACGCGCCAGCGAACGCCGCGTTCACGCTGACATTCGATAACCAGGACAACCAGGCGATGCACAACCTGATCCTCACGAAGCCGGACGGCTCGAACGTCCCCGTCCAGGGCGACACCGCCTTCTTCATGGGGCCTGGCCAGCGGGTCTATCAGGTCCCGGCGCTCCAGTCCGGCACCTATCCGTTCATGTGCCAGGTCCACCCGACCACGATGAAGGGCACGCTGGAGGTCAAGTAGGCCGGCGCCGGCGGATCGTGGCGGATCGCACCGGATCCAACGATGGATGCCCGCGAGCAGCTCTGCTACACGGACGCGTACGCCCGGCGGGTCGAGGCTCGGGTCGCGAGCGTCGACGACAGCGGTGAGGCGCCGCTGGTCGTCCTCGATCGGACCGTCTTCTACCCGGGTGGCGGGGGCCAGCCGTCCGACCGCGGGCTCCTGTTGCGAGCCTCCGACGGACGGAGCTGGACGGTCCGGGCGGCGCGGAAGGCCGGCGGCGACATCGTCCACGAGCTCGAGCCCGCCGATGGCGGCCCGCCCGACCGCGACGACGTCCTGACCGTCGACCTGGACTGGGATCGCCGCTTCGCCCTGATGCGGACGCACACCGCGCTCCACGCCCTGTGCGGCGTCGTCTGGCGCGACTACGGCGCGCTCGTGACCGGCGGCAACATGGAGCCGGGCGCGGGCCGGATGGACTTCGAGTTCGAGCGGATGTCGGGCGACCTCGTCGACGCCATCGAAGCCACCGTCAACGCCGAGCTCGCGGCCCACCGCGACGTCCGGGTCGATGTCTTGCCCCGGGAGCAGGCGTTCGCGATCCCGGACCTGATCCGGACGAAGATGAACCTGCTGCCGGAGGGCATCAGCGAAATCCGCACGATCGAGATCGTCGGGCTCGACCTTCAGGCCGACGGCGGGACCCATGTGGCCAACACGTCCGAGGTCGGCGGGATCCGGGTCACCGGCTACGAGTCGAAGGGCCGGATCAACAAGCGGATCCGGCTCGAGCTCGTCGACCCGGTCGGCTGAGACGGCCATGGCCGATCCAGTCGATCCTGAAGGTCCGCCGGCGCCGTCCACGCCGGCCATCGCCGCGGTCGAGGCTGCCGGCGTCCCGCATCGGATCGTCCGCACCGAACGCGCCTCCGGCGCCGAGGAGGCCGCCCGGTTCCAGGGGATCGAGACGCGCCAGCTCCTCCGTACGATCGTCGTCCGCCGTGGCGACGACGACTACCTCTTCGTGCTCGTTCCGGCGGGTCGCCGCTTCGACTGGCCGAAGCTCCGGGAGCTGCTCGGTGTCCGGCGGATGTCGCTGCCGGACGCGGACGAGGCGCGCGAGGTCACGGGCTATGAGCGGTACACGATCACGCCGTTCGGCTCGACGCGGGCGTGGCCGGTGATCGCCGACGCGGCAATCGCCGATGAGCCGGTCGTGTCGATCGGCGGCGGCGGCTTCGGGATCAGCCTCCATCTCGCGCCGGCCGACCTGATCGCGGCGCTACACGCGCAGGTGGCCGATGTCAGCCAACCCGAGCTCGCCTCCGGCTGATCGGATCCCGCCAGCCGCGTCGCCGGGTCGATGACTCCGTAGACTGGGGCCCGTCCTTCCGTTCCGAGCCGGAGGCGTCCACGGTGCCGATCGACCTTGCCCTCCAGGCGGACCTCGCGGTCCGCATGCTGATCGCCGCGATCCTCGGCGCCGCGATCGGGCTCGAGCGGGAGATCCACGAGCACCCCGCCGGGATGCGCACCCATCTCCTGGTCGCGCTCGGATCGGCGATCTTCACGGTCCTGTCGATCTATGGCTTCGAAGGAATCGCCGCGAACGGCGTCGCCGCGACCGTCGACCCGACCCGCATCGCCGCCCAGGTCGTCTCGGGCATCGGCTTCCTCGGCGCAGGCGCGATCCTCAAGTACGGCACCTCGATCCGCGGCCTCACGACCGCGGCGAGCCTCTGGACCGCGGCGGCGATCGGGATGGCGGCCGGCGCCGGCGAGTGGGTGATCGCGGCCGTCGGCACGCTCATCGTCATCGTGTCGCTGTGGCCCCTCAACGCGCTCGTCGAGCGGATCCATCGACCCGGCACCAAGGCGATCAAGCTCCGGCTCGAGGTCGGCCGGCTGGAGGCGCTCGGCGATGTCTCGCGGCTCCTGTCCGACCGACGGGTCGAGATGGCCGGCATCAACAGCCAGCGACTGGGCAAGAGCCGCTACGAGGTCGAGCTGGAGCTCCGATTCCCGCCGAACGCCCGGCCCCAGGACGTGATCGGGGCGATCACGTCGATCCCCGACGTCGACCTCCTCGAGTCGGCCAGCCCGGGCGAATAGCCCCGCGCCGGACCCACGAAACCATTTGCCCCCCGGATTCCTGCCAGATGTTCGCCCGGCGCTCGTTAGCTGACCCGTCTCAGCTGTCGGCCGTCGACGTCAGCCGATGGTTAGCCATCGAAGGCTAACTCTCACCAGATCGATGGGCAGAGTCGGGCCCTGGACCCGCCCTGACCGCGCTAACGATCTCTCGATGCACATCTGGCACGCGCACGCGAGGCCGGCCCGGGCGAATAGGGGACTGGACGCAATGCAAACCCGGGTGGCGCAATCTCGGACGCCCGGTCCGAATCGCCCCGGAACCAGCGTCAATATCACCCTGGAGTTGCAGTAGCGCGAATTGGGAGCGGCGGCCGGAGATACTGCTACCCCGATTTGCGGTGCGTCACCCGGGGCGGCCGAGCGGGTCGGCTACAGCGCCTTGACCGCCGCCACGAGCGACGCCAGCCCGTCCTTCGCGTCGGCGAAGAGCATCCCGGTCTTCGGGTTCGTGTAGAGCTCGTTGTCGATGCCCGCGTAGCCCTTCCCCATCGACCGCTTCATCACGATGATCGACTTGGCGTGGTCGACGTCGAGGATCGGCATGCCCGAGACGGGCGTGCCGGCGCGACGGGCCGCCGGGTTCGTGACGTCGTTCGCTCCGATGACGAGCGCGACATCCGCCCGCTCGAACTCGGGGTTGATGTCATCCATCTCCTTGAGCTGGGGATACGGCACGTTCGCCTCGGCCAGGAGGACGTTCATGTGGCCCGGCATCCGGCCGGCGACCGGGTGGATCGCGTACTTCACGTCGACCCCGCGCGACTCGAGGAGCTCGGCAAGCTCCCGCACGGCGTGCTGGGCCTGGGCGACCGCGAGCCCGTAGCCCGGGACGACGATCACGTGCTGGGCGTAGGCGAGCTGGATCGCCGCATCGTCGACGCCGAGCTCGCGGACCGACGCGCCCTCCGCCCCGACCACGCCGGCCACGCTGTCGCCCCCGCCGAACCCGCCGACCATGATGTTCAGCACCGAGCGGTTCATCGCGTCGGCCATGAGCTTCGTCAGGATCGCGCCGGACGCTCCGACGAGCGCGCCCGCGATGATCAGGACGACGTTGTTCAGGACGAAGCCGGCCATGGCAACGGCCGTGCCGGTGAAGCTGTTCAGCAGCGAGATCACGACCGGCATGTCGGCGCCGCCGATCGGCAGCGTCATCGTCACGCCGAAGATCAGGGCGGCCAGCAGGATCAGCCCCATGACCGGCACGCTCAGGTTGCCGACCCACAGGAAGAGCGCACCCGCGAGAACGACTGCGGCGAGCCCGATCGTGACGAGACGCCCGCCGGGGATCAGGATCGGCTTGCCGGGGATCCGGCCCATCAGCTTGCCCGACGCGATCAGCGAGCCGGTGAAGGTGATGCTGCCGATGACGATGTCGAGCACCGTCGCGACGTTGATCTGGGGCGACGGCACCCCGGTGAGCTTCAGGTAGTCGTCGATCGCGATGAGGGCTGCCGCGCCGCCGCCGACCGCGTTGAACAGCGACACCAGCTGCGGCATCGCGGTCATCTTCACGGTCCGGGCGGTGTAGAGGCCGAGCCCGCCGCCGATCGCGATGCCGACCACGATGATCAGCCAGCCGACGCCGTTGAAGGCCGTCAGCCCGGAGACGGAATTGGGCCGGGCCAGGAGCAGGATCGCCGTGGCGCCGACGGCGACCGCCATCCCGATCGCAGACTGGATGTTGCCGTTGCGGGCGGTCGCGGGCGAGTTCATCCGCATCAGGCCGAGCACGAACAGGGCCGCACCGGCCAGCCAGACGAGGCGGACGATCGCGAACAGCGTGTCGTAGTCCACGCCCTCAGCCCTCCGCCTGATCCGCCTTCGGCGCGGGCGCCGTCGGCTTCTTGCGGAACATCTGGAGCATGCGATCGGTGACGACGTAGCCGCCGACGACGTTCATCGTCGCGAACGCAACCGCGATCAGCGACAGCAGCTGGCTGATCGGCGTCGTGGCCTCGACGGCGATGAACATCGCCCCGACGAGGACGATCCCGTGGATCGAGTTCGCACCCGACATCAGCGGCGTGTGGAGGGTCGCCGGCACCTTGCTGATCACGGCGAACCCGCAGAGGATCGCCAGGACGAACACGGTCAGGGCGGCCAGCAGGGCCTCGGTCTCGCTCACGCGTTGCCTCCGGCAGCGGCCGGCGGAGCCGGCTCGAGCAGCTTCTTCACGGGCTCGGCGATGACCGCCCCGTCTTTCGTGATCACCGTGGCCTTCGTGACCTCGTCCTCGAAGTCGAGGTTCAGCTGTCCGTCCTTCACCATCCCGAGCAGCAGCGCCGAGATGTTCCGGGCGTAGAAGGCCGAGGCGCCCGCAGGCATCGTGGCCGGCAGGTTGTCGGGCGAGATGACGGCGACGCCGTTCGGCGTGGTGACGGTCTGGCCGGCCTGCGACAGCTCGCAGTTGCCGCCGAGGGCGGATGCCGCCATGTCGACGATGATCGAGCCCGGTTTCATCCGGGAGACGGCGTCGGACGTCACGAGGACCGGCGGCTTGCGGCCCGGGACCTGGGCCGTCGTGATCACGATGTCCATCGTCCCGATGACCTCGTTGAGCTCGGCCTGCTGGGCGGCCCGCTCCTCGGCCGTGAGCTCGCGGGCGTAGCCGCCGGAGCCCGTCGCGTCGATCGTGGTCTTGAGCTTCACGAACTGGGCGCCGAGGCTCTCGGCCTGCTCGCGCGTCTCGGGTCGGACGTCGTACGCCTTCACGACCGCGCCGAGGCGACGCGCCGTGCCGATCGCCTGGAGCCCGGCCACCCCGATCCCCAGGATCAGGACGTTGGCGGGCTTGGCCGTGCCGGCGGCTGTCGTCAGGAGCGGGAAGTAGCGGCCGTACTCGTTGGCGGCGATGAGGACCGCCTTGTAGCCGCCGACGTTCGCCTGCGAGCTGAGGGCGTCCATCGTCTGGGCCCGCGACAACGTCCGGGGGATCGCGTCGAGGCTGATCGCCGTGACGCCGTGCTCCGCGAGCGCCTTCGCCGTCTGCGGGTCGATCAACGGCTGGAGGAGGCCCAGCAGCGCCTGGCCGGCTTTCATCACGCTGATCTCCGACGCCGTCGGCTTCTGGACGCGGAGGATCGCATCCGATTGGCCGTACAGCTCGACGGTCGACACGATCGTCGCACCGGCATCCGCGTAGGCCTGATCCGGAATCGCGGCTCCCGCGCCGGCGCCGGTCTCGACGAGGATCTCGAGCCCGGCGGCGGTGAGCTTGCCGAGCGTTTCGGGTACCAGGGCGACGCGCCGTTCGCCGGCCGCGGTCTCCTTGGCGACGCCGACCTTCATGGGCACCACCTGACGTTGTCGATCGATGACACGGATCGCATGGGGACGCGTGAAGAATACCGAGCCACGAGGGCCGACGTGCGAAGGCACAGGTTGCGTTTCGGTCGCGCCGATCCGGGCGTTCGTCATTACCTTCCGCTGACAAAGGCACGTCGCGGGTCGTACACGTCACGGCCAGCGTGCGGTCATCCACTCCACCACGAGGAGATGACGCCATGCGCCTTCGTCGCTCGTTGATCGGGGGGCTGATCGGCCTCAGCGCGATCACCACCGGACTCCTGGCACCCGCGACCACGTTCGCCGCCACGACCTCGCCGGCGGGCGCAACCGCCACGACGACCACGACCTGCACCGATGGCCGGTGGCCGGCGTCTGTCCAGGGCGTCCCGACGCTGTTCCACGCGGGCGCCGCGGCCGGTGACTACATCTGGCACGACGCCAACGGCTGGCATCTCCGAGTCACGCATGTCGGCACCACGAGGGCCGTGTTCACGGGCCGGATCGTGTCGAGCGCGCCGATGACCGCGGTCCCGGTCCGTCTCGAGGGCGGCGACATGATCGCCCTCAGCGCCGACCGGCTGACGCTGACCTACCGCTTCTACAACTACGGGGCGATCGACGGCGTCGACTTCAAGACGGCGTGCGCTCGGCGTCTCGCGTTCTCCGGGTCATTGAACGGCGTGAAGCTGTCCATCCGACGGATCTGGATCGGCCATTACAACCGCCATCCGCTCGAGAACCCGTTCGTGGTGATCCGGGTCAGCTGACCCGATCGGCCATCACCGACGAGTCGACGGCGGGTCCCGACGGACCCGCCGTTGCGATGTCCGGCGCCGGTTGGGTCAGTCGTGGGGCTCGCCGTGTCGCGTCAGTCGCAGGATCAGCATCGACGCCGGCTCGTCGCCGATCGCTTCCGCATCGTGCGGGACCAGCCCGTCCCAGCGAAGGTAGTCGCCGGGCCCCAGCTCGGTGACATTTGCTCCCTGCGTCATCCGGAAGCGACCCGCGGTCACGTAGTGATGCTCGTCGCCCGGATGGCTGTGGACACCCGTGCCGTGCCCGGGCTCGACGTTGATCTCGACGATCGAGATGTCGCTGGAGCCGCGACCGTCGACCCGGCTCGCGCGGGCGCCGGGCTGCTCGCGCCAGCGGCGGTCGGCGGCACGAGTGACCTCCGGCGGACGGTCCTCGTCGATCAGGAACCAGGCGACGGGCACGTCCAGCGCGGATCCGAGTGACGCCAGGCAGGCGAGGGACGGCGACGCCTTGTCGTTCTCGATCTGGGAGAGATAGCCGACATTCAGGCCGCTCGCCTCGGCGACTCGCGCCAGGGTCAAGCCGCGCTCGGTCCGCCAGCGGCGGACCTGCCGTCCCACGGCGGGCGGCCGACGGACGGGCTCCCCGGCGGAACGTTCGATGACCATGATGTTTGCTCTCCACAAAACGATGTTGACAACGGATGGTGATACGTCGTAGGGTTGTGCTATCAACAAATATTGCTTGACCACAGCCAAATCGTCAAGCAGTCCCGCAGATCCCGGAGGATCCCGCCATGCAGATTGCCATCATCGGATCCGGCAATGTCGGACGTGCGCTCGCCTCGTCGATGACGAAGGCCGGCCACGACGTCACCCTCTCGGCCACCGACGAGGCGCACGCCCGTGAGGCCGCCGCCCAGACCGGCGCGACCGCTGCGTCCTCGAACGAGGACGCGGTCTCGACCGCCGACGTCGTCGTCCTCGCCGTTCCCGCCAGCTCCCTCGACGCGATTGCCGACGAGATCGGCGAGGTGCTCAAGGGCAAGGTCGTCGTCGACGTGGCCAACCGGCCGACACCGCCGGCCGACGGCCCGGCCACCTCGATCGCCGAGGAGCTCCAGGGCAAGCTGCCCGGGGCCTCGGTCGTGAAGGCATTCAACACCGCGCTCGCGTCGCGCCAGGCCGACCCCCGCGTCGCGGGCATGGCCACCGACGGATTCGTGGCCGGCGACGATGCCGCCGCGAAGCAGACGGTTCTCGAGCTCGTCGAGTCGATCGGCTTCCGGCCCGTCGACGCGGGCTCACTCGTGGCCGCCCGGACGCTCGAGGGCATGGCCTGGCTGAACATCTCCCGCAACATCGCCGGCGGGACGTGGCAGGATGCGTGGGTCCTCGTCGGCCCCGAGCTGACCGACGCCGCATCGCAGAACCGGAACTGAGCCTCATGCCGATCCCCGTCGCTCGCCTGAACCACGCCGTCCTCTTCGTCCGCGATCCGGAGCGAGCAGCCGACTTCTACCACCGGTTGTTCGGCTTCGAGATCGTCGGCAAGGAGATGGGCGGCCAGGCGATCTTCCTGCGCAGCCCACTGGAGGACAACCACCACGACCTGGGGCTGTTCTCCGTTGGGCCGAATGCGCCGAGCGCACCACGCGGCTCGGTCGGGCTGTACCACCTCGCATGGGAGGTCCCGACGATCGAGGACCTTGCGGCGGCGGCCGATGCCCTGAGCGAGGCCGGGGCGCTCGGCGGGGCGAGCGACCACGTCGTCTCGAAGTCGCTCTACGGGCGCGACCCGGACGGCAACGAGTTCGAGATCATGTGGCGCGTCCCCCGCGAGGCGTGGGGCGACGCGGAGCATCGCGGCGCGATCCTGCCGCTCGACCTCGACGCGGAGGTCCGGCGGTTCGGCGCGGCCAAGCCGATCTGACCCGGGGCGCTGCCCGTGCGCAGCCATGGTCAAACGCTCGCCCCGTGATCGTTAGGCGCACGCATCGTCGCGATGCGGGCCGCAGTTAGCCCCCGAAGGCAAGTTTCGGACTGATCCGAGCCGTCGGCGGCGGTCAGCGGCCGTCGCACCGCCCTTACGCTCCCCTGGCGGTCGTATGACACCATCGGTCGGATGGACACGGCATGAACCCCACCCGGCCGCGGCGGTGTATGTACCGTATCGGCGGCTGAAGCGAGCGGGAGAACGAAGCGGACGTGGCCTCTGGTTCCGGCCTGCCCGGCGCGGTCGTGCATCGCAGCCTCGCCGACTGGCCGGTGGTGCTGGCCGCGTGGCTCCTCCTCGTCTCGGCGACGACGCTCCTCGCCACCGGCGTCGTCTACGGCGACGCGGTCGCGAGCTCCGGGCTGCAGCGGGCGATCCTCGCCGCCCCGGCCACGAGCCGCGCCGTCGACGTCTCGCTGTCGTCCCAGCCCGACGGGATCGATGGGTACGACGCCGTCATCCGTCCCGCGCTCCGAGCGGCGCTCGGAGCGACCGGCGGCGAGGTCATCCGGGTCGTCAAGTCCGGGACGTTCGCCGACCCGGCGACCCCGGCAGGAGACGTCCACGACCTGACGAGCTTCGAGAGCCTCGACGGCATCGAGAGCCACGCGACCCTCGTCGCCGGCGCATGGCCGCACGCCGGCGCAGATCCACTCGAGACAACCTTGTCCGAGGCCGCTGCTACGGCGCTCGGTCTCCAGGTCGGCGACCACCTCTCATTGGTCAGCCGGCAGGACGCGAGCGTCCATGTCTCGATCGTCGTGACGGGGATCTGGCGAACCGACGTCGCGGATGCGGCGTGGTTCGGCGATCCGCTCGAGACCAACGGGGCCACGACCGAGGGGAGCTTCACGACCCGCGGGCCCATCGTCGTCCGGGAGGCGGATCTCGTGTCCCTCGGCGGGGGCAATGTCCGGGTGGCCGTTTCGTGGCGGGGCGTTCCGGCCATCTCCGCCCTGCGCATCGACGGGCTCGCCGAACTGCGAGCCGGCATGGACGGGCTGAACGCCCGCCTGCAGCAGCAGCTCCCGGCGGCGACGAGCCAGCGGGTCACCACGGGGATGCCCGCGCTCCTCGACGAGGTCGGCCGATCGGTCCTCGTCAGCCGCAGCGGCGTGATCCTGCTGACGATCCAGTTCGCCGTCCTCGCCGGCTACGCGATCGTCCTCGTCGCCGGCATGCTCGTCGAGCGACGCCGGCCGGAGATCGCCCTGATGCGCTCGCGGGGAGCGAGCGCGACGCACCTGATCGCGATGGCGCTCATGGAGGCCGTCCTGCTCGCGGTCCCGGCCGCGCTCATCGCGCCGTGGCTGGCCCTCGGCCTCGTCGTGCTGCTCGGGGCCATCGGGCCGGCGGCCAGCCTCGGCATCGCCGGATCGGCCGCGATCGGTATCTCGGCCTTCGTCGTTTCGGCACTTGCCGGTCTCGCCTGCATCGTGGCGCTGACCCTGCCCACGCTCTTCGTCTCGGCCAGTCCGGCGGGCGCCCGGGCGGCGGCCGGCCGGCAATCCCGGACGACGCTCCCGCAACGGCTCGGGCTCGACCTGGCGCTGCTCGCCGTGGCTGCCGTGGCGCTCTGGCAGCTGCGGCTGTACGGCGCGCCGCTGACGCGGAACGCCCGGGGCACGCTCGGACTCGACCCGCTCCTCGTGGCCGCGCCGGCCATCGGGCTGGTCGCCGGGGCGGTCGTGGCGCTGCGGGTCGTGCCCCGCGTCGCCGAGCTCGGCGAGCGGCTGCTCGTCCGGGGGCGGGGCCTCGTCGGCTCGCTCGGCGGCCGGCAGCTGGCCCGGCGGCCCCTGCGCTACACGCGCGCCGCGCTCCTGCTGATGCTCGCTTCGGCGCTCGGGACGCTGGCCGCCGCCCACGCGGCGACCTGGAGCCGGTCGCAGGCCGACCAGGCGACCTACCAGGCGGCCGCCGACGTACGGGTCCTGGCCGCCGACTACAGCGACCTGCCGACCTGGGGGGCCGGTCCGCTCTACCGATCGATCCCTGGTGTCCGGACCGCCGTCCCGGTCACGGTCTCCCCGTTCAACCTCGGTCGCACGATCCGCGACGGCCATCTCGTCGCCCTCGACCCGGCGGCCGCCGGCGGCGTCCTCCGGCCGGAGGCGGCCCCGCCGGGCTCGCCGAGCACGACGAGCCTGCTGGCCACCCTCGCCGCGGCCCGGCCGACGGTCGCGACCACCGAGCTGCCCGCGGACATCCAGCGTTTTGCCTTCGACGTCGATGCCGCGTTTCGCGTGGACCCGCAGTTCACCGGAGAGTCCGAAGGCCCGCCGGGCCCCGAAGTGGGCACGTTGAGCGTGAGCGCGGTCCTGGAGGACGCCGACGGGCGGCTGTTCCGGACCGCGGTCGTCGCCGGTTCGCTCGCCATGAACGGCCAGCGGCTGGTCATCCCGATCGTCGACGTCGAACCCGACGTGAGCCCGAGCCTCCGGCCGTCGGGACCGCTCCGCCTCGACGCGATCGAGCTGGGCATCGACTTGACCGGCGGCCTGCCGATCGTCGGCAGCGCCGAGATCACGTCCGTGACGGCCTCATCGGAGGCCGCCGGCGACGCCGGCTGGGTCCCCGTGGCCGTGGATCCGACGGCCCCGGGGTGGCAATGGCGGAGGCTCGATGCCCAGGACAACGTCACGTTCACGCCGTCGCCGGATCGGCCCATGCGCGTCGCCGTCGCCGCGAACCGGCCGATCTTCGGAGCCTCGACGTTCCGCGTCGGGGCCGGTTTGCCGGAGGACATCGCCCTGCCGGCGATCGCCTCGACGGCGTTCCTGGCCGCGGCCGGCGTCGCGGTCGGCGACACCCTCAACATCGAGACCCTGGGCGTGCCCCTCCAGGTCAAGATCATCGACGCCACCGAGACCTTCGCGCCGCTCGACCCGTCGGTTCCGTTCCTCCTCACGGATCTCGCGAGCGCGGATGCGCTCCAGCTGGCCGCGACCGGCGAGCCCCGGAGAGCCGACGAGTGGTGGCTGAGCGTCGACCCGGGGCAGGCGCCGGCCGTCATCGATCGTCTCCGGCAGCCGGCGTTCGGGGCGGCGACCGTGATCGGCCACGACGAGCTGATGGCGCAGCTGACCACCGATCCGGTGCCGCTCGGGCTGATCGGCGTGCTGGGCCTGGGCTCGCTCGCGGCGATGCTCTTCGCCGGGATCGGCTTCCTGGTGAGCTCGACCGTGTCGACGACGGAGCGGCTCGGCGAGTTCGCCCTGCTCCGCGCGCTCGGGCTCTCGGCCGGCCAGCTGTCGCTGTGGCTGTCGATCGAGAGCGTCTTCCTCCTCGTGGTCGGCCTCGCCGCCGGCTCCGTGCTCGGTCTGATCCTCGCCTGGCTCGTCCTGCCGTTCGCGACCCTGACCCAGACCGGCGTCGCGCCCGTCCCGACCCCGGTCGTCGTCGTCCCCTGGGAGGCGATCGTGCCGGTCTATCTCGCCGCGATCGTGCTGTTCGTCGTGTCGATCTGGCTCGTCCGGCGACAGCTGCCCGACGTCCGGATCAGCGGCGTCCTGCGCGCCGGACAGGGCTGAGTGTCCTCGTTCCTCGTCGCCCTGAAACGACTCCGCGAGGACCGAGCGCCGGCCGCCGGGCTGGGGCTGCTCGTGTTCGTGACGGCGGCCGTCTTCGGCGTCGCCCCGCGGCTTCTCGACCGGGTCGGCGACGAGGCGCTCCGGGGCGTCGTCACGCGGGCGAGCGCGACCAGTCGGAACATCGCGATCGTCGACGACGAGGCCATCCCGCCAGGTCCGGCCGACGACCCGCTCGCCCCATTCGACGAGGTGGGCGACCGGAACGAGGCGCAGATTCCCCAGACGGTTCGGGACCTGATCGGCGACCGGTCGCTCGTCGTCGACAGCTTCCGGTTCCGGATCCAGGCGAAGACGACGGACCCGGCGTTCGTCCGCTTCCGCCTCCAGCCCGGCGCCGAGACGCGCCTCCACTACACGGCCGGCCGGGCACCGACGGCGACCACTCACCTGGTGGACCTGCCGGCGGACGCGAAGCCCCCGCCCGACCAGGAGGGGAAGACGCAGACGCAGGCGACCGTGATCGAGGTCGCCCTCTCGAGCGACGCCGTCCAGCAGCTCGGCCACGGGCTGGGTGAGACCCTGTTCCTGACCCCCGATCCGCGCGACGCGCTGACCCTCTTCGGTCCGAAGGCGTGGGCCGCGATGCAGATCGTCGGGGTGTTCGACGTCGACCAGCCGCTCGACCCGTTCTGGTTCGACGACCGCAGCCTCGAGAAGGCGCAATTCCGCTCGCTCGGCGGCGACGCCCGGGCGATCGACACGGTCGCCCTGCTGACACCGGCCGAATACGGTCCGGCGTTGTCGATCCTCGGGCCCTCGCTTCCGGGAGATCGGAATGGTGACCTCCCGTTCCGGACGACCTGGCGGCTCTTCGTCGCCACGGATCGCCTCACCGCCGCCGGCCTGAACCCCCTGATCGGCGATCTCCGGAAGCTGGACACGACGTTCGGCCAGGTCACCAGCCGGACGATGAGCGACCCGGCGATCCGGAGCGGCCTGCTGCCGCTCGTCCAGGCCCACGCGACCCGCTGGACCTCGGCGCTGGCCGTCCTGACGGTGGTCGCGATCGGCCCCGCGGCGGCGGCGATCGCGGCGCTCGGATTGATCGCGACGATCGCGGCCCGGCGGCGGCGACCGGCCCTCGCCCTCGTCCGCGGCCGAGGCGCAACCCTGGGCCAGATCGTCCGGGCGGTGTTCCTCGAGGGGTTCGTGATCACGGTGCCCGCCCTCGGCCTCGCGGTCCTGGCCGCGACCCTGCTGATCCCGGCCGGCAGCAATCGGGCCACGATCGCCGCGGCCACGATCGTCGCCGCGGCGACGCTGGCGCTCCTGATCGCGACCGCCGTGCCGGGCGCGATGGCCGCGATCCAGGGCCGCGAGGGCGACCCGCCGCGTGGCCCCGGCGCCCGGCGGCTCGTCCTCGACGCGGTCGTGATCATCCTCGCTTCGGTCGGGGCCTATCTGCTCCGGGAGCGGGGCGTGCGGGGGACCAGCAGCACCGGCACGCTGACCGGCGCGGACCCGCTGATCGCCGCCGTCCCGGCACTCGCGGCGATCGCGGTCGGCCTCGCGGCGATCCGGCTCGTGCCGCTGCCGCTCCGGCTCCTGGGCCGGGCGGCCGGGGCGGGCCGTGGCCTGGTCGCGATGCTGGCGTTCCGGCGCGCGGTCCAGGGCGGGACGACGAGCGCGGTCCTGCTCGTCCTGCTGGCCGCGGCCTCGATCGGCGCGTTCTCGTCGGCTGCCCTCGTCCACCTGGATCGCGCAGCCGAGGCCGGCTCATGGCACGACGTCGGCGCGCCCTACCGGGTGAACGATCCGTTCGGGGCGTTGCCCGTGGCCCTCGATCCGGCGGCGCTGCCCGGCGTCCGGAGCGTGGCCAACGCGGCGGCGACGGAGGTCCGCATCGGGCTCCGCAACCTCCGGATCCAGTTCATCTCGCTCGACGCCGCGGCCTACGACGCGATGGTCCGGGGCACGCCTGGCGACCCGGGTCTGCCCGCCCAGCTGCTGACCCCGGACGTCGGCCCGGTCGTCCCGATCGCGATCTCGTCGACCGTCGCGACGCGCTTCGACGGGGTCAAGGTCGGCGACCAGTTCGAGCTCGACGTCAACGGCCTCCAGTACCAGGCCCGTGCCATCGCGGCGATCGACAGCTTCCCGACGCTGCCGGGCGACGCGATCTTCGCGATCGCCTCCCGCCAGCAGCTGAAGGCCGTCCATCCCGAGGCCCAGCTGATCCCCACGACGATCTTCCTCGACGCGCCCGAGAGCGCCGGCCCGGCGATCCGCGATGCCGTCGCGGGCATCGACCCCGGCGCGGTCGTCGACGGGCGTGCCGAGGAGGCCCGCGCGTTCCGCGACTCCCCGGTGACGGCGGCAATCGTCGTCGGGATCGTCGCGGCCGGGCTGATCGCCGCGCTCTACGCCGCCCTGGCCGTGACCGCGGCCTTGGCGCTGGCCGGCGCGGCGCGCGCCGTCGAAGTGGCCCACCTCCGGATGCTCGGGCTGTCGCGGGGCGAGGCGCTGGGCCTCGCGATCGTCGAACATGGACCGACCGTGCTGCTCGCTTTCGTCGCCGGGGTCGGTCTCGGCCTGGGCCTGTTCGTGCTGCTCGAGCCGGGCCTGGGTCTCGACGCCCTGGTCGGCTCCCGCGTCGAGGTGCCCCTGTCGGCCGACCCGCGACAGCTCGTGCTCATCCTCGTCGCGATCCTCGTGATCGCCGCCATCGGGATCGGCCTGGCGGCCTGGCTCCAGCGACGGGCGACCCCCGTCGCCGCCTTGAGGCGAGGGTTCGAATGAGGAGCCGCCTGGGCCGACCGAACGACCGTGACCGGCGCGACTGGGGCGATGAGCGCGATACCCGCGACGATCGCCCGGA
>DATLVO010000336.1:0-7385 GCA_035577485.1 Verrucomicrobiia bacterium | reverse complement strand
CTCCGGAGCGATCGACGGCGCGTCGGGCTCGGCCGACGTCTTCCGCCGCTTCGGGACCGCGGTCTCGGTCACGCGCTCGTCGCCGTCATTCGGTCTTCACAGCATGAAACTTCGGGCGAATGGCCTCGCGGAAGTCGGCCTTCGACCTCGGTGAGCGGGCGTCGACTCGACGCTTTGGGTGCCATCTCATTCAGTCTTGACTGCATGACCACCGAATTCATTTCTGAGTGCAGCCAATACCTTGGCCGTGTACGAATCGTCCTGGCGGGAGCGGAAGCGTGTCAGCAACGAGAGGGTGATGACCGGCGCGGGGACGTCGTGGTCGATCGCCTCCTGGATCGTCCAGCGTCCCTCGCCGCTGTCCTCGACGTAGCCGCGGAGATGCTGGAGGTCCTGGCCGTTGGCCTGGAACGCGCGGGCCGCCAGCTCGAGGAGCCACGACCGGACGACGGAGCCGTGCATCCAGAGGTCCGAGATCGCCGCGAGATCGAGGTCGTACGAGGACGCGTGCATGATCTCGAAGCCCTCGGCGTACGCCTGCATCAGCCCGTACTCGATGCCGTTATGGACCATCTTCACGTAGTGCCCCGAGCCCGGGCCGCCGACGTGGAGATAGCCGCCGTCCGGCGCGAGCGAGGTGAAGATCGGCTCGAGCGGGGTGACGGCCGCCGGGTCGCCGCCGACCATCAGGCAATAGCCGACCTGGAGGCCCCAGATCCCGCCCGACGTGCCCGCATCGATGTACTGGATGCCCTTCGCCGCCAGCTCGCCGTGGCGTCGCTGGTCGTCGTGGAAGTTCGTGTTGCCGCCGTCCACGATCGTGTCGCCCGGCTCCAGGTGCTCGAGCAGCTCGGAGATCTGGGCCTCGGTGGCGTCGCCGGCCGGCACCATGATCCAGACCGCCCGCGGCTTCTCGAGCTTGGCGACGAGCTCGGCGATCGAATACGCGCCGATCGCGCCCTCGCCCTCGATCTCCTTCGTCTTCTCCGGCGTGCGGTTGTAGGCGACGATCTCGTGCCCGTCCCGGATCAGGCGGCGGACCATGTTCGCGCCCATCCGGCCGAGCCCGACGAAACCGATCCGCATGGAGCTGCCTCCCTGTCGATTGCCGAGTAACGGCCCGCGGCCGCAGTCAGATCGCCGCTCAGCCGCGGCCGAGTGCCTCGCGAAGGGCATGTTCGAGGGCGACGAGCCCGGTCGCCGGGTCGGCGAGGTGGATGCGCAGGATCGGCAGGTCGTGGCTCTCGATCGCCGCGAAGTCGCCTTCGGCCTGGGCGTCGATCAGGCGCCCGAAGGTGTACGGCCAGCCCGGGATCGGCCGATCGACCGGATGGTCCGAGGTGAGCTGAAGGAACCAGCCGGTCGGCGGGCCGCCCTTGTGGAGCTGGCCGGTCGAGTGGAGGAACCGTGGTCCGTAGCCCGCGGTCGTCGCGCAGTGCGTCCCGTCGCGCAGGAGCGCCCGAATCCGGTGGATCACCTGGTCAGTGGCCGGGGTCGGGGCGATGAACGCCTGGATCGCGAGGTAGGCATTCGGCTTGCGCCGGGCCAGGTGCCGGGCCAGCTCTCCGACGAGGGTTCCGTCGGGGCTCGTGAGCCGGAGCGGGGCGTCACCGTGGAGCACGATCCCGGCCACGGTGTCGGCGACAAGGGGCGGTGGCGGCGCGGCCTGCTTCTCCCCGGAGGACGCCTCGGCGAGGACCTTCCGTGTCAGCTCCTTCGCCTCCTCGACGTTGGGCTGGTCGAACGCGTCGATGCCCAGCACCGCGCCGGCGATCGCCGTCGCGACCTCCCACCGGAGCGCCTCGGCGCCGATGTCGATCGGGTCGGCCATCGAGATACGGATCACGGGGTGGCCCGCGTCGGCCGCCGCGTCGGCGAACACGTCGGCCGCGGTCCGGCCCGGCGCGGACCCGTCGGCGAGGGCGAGGCGGACGAAGACCCGATCCGGGCCGTAACTCGACACGTCGCCGAGCGGCTCGCGGTCGACCGGCACGATCCCGGTCCCGTGCTTGCCGGTGCTTTCGGCCAGGAGCTGCTCGAGCCACGAGCCGAAGCTCTCGATCGCGGGGTCGGCGAGGATCGTCAGCTTGTCCCGGCCGCCCTTCGCGAGGGTCCCGATCGCGAGCCCGAGGCTGACGCCCGGGTTCGCCGTCGGCTCGGGATCACGACAGAGGCCGAGCATCGCGATCGCCGAGGCGAGAAACGCGTCGAGATCGATGCCAAGGAGGCTGGCCGGCACGAGTCCGACATACGTGAGAGCGGAGTAGCGGCCGCCGATGTCGGGTGGGTTGAGGAAGACCTCGCGGAGGTCGTCGTGATGGGGAATCGCCTCGACGCTCTTGCCCGGGTCGGTGATCGCGATCATCAGCTCGGCGGCATGCTCCTTGCGGGGTGCGTCGTGGGCGCGGAGGGCGCGCTCGGCGCGATCCCAGGCGTCGGCCTGGAAGGCGAGCGGCTCGGTCGTCGTGCCGGACTTGCTGGCGACGATCCAGAGGGTGGCAAGTGGGTCGAGATCGTCGACGGTCGCGGCGACGGCCGCCGGGTCGGTCGAGTCGAGGACGCGCAGGTCGAGCCAGCCGTCCGCGGTCCCGAACGTCCGGGCGAACACCTCAGGCGCGAGGCTGCTGCCGCCCATCCCGCCGACCACCGCGGTCGTGAAGCCGGCGTCGCGGATCCCCTCGCCGAACCCCTCGAGCGCCGCGATCTGGGCGCTGAAGTGGACCGGAGCATCGAGCCAGCCGAGGCGCTCGCGGATCGCCGCCTGGACCCGCTCGTTCGACGACCACAGGCTGGGATCGCGGTCGAACAGGCGCTCCGCCCAATGCTCCTCGCGGGCCCGATCGACCGCCGCCTCGTACGCCGCGTCGTGGGTGCCGAGGGCGAGTCGAGGAAGGGGAGCCGGCGCTGCCGTCGTATCGGTCATCGGTGCCGCCATGGTAATCCTCCGAGCCGGCAGGCAAGGATGCATAAGAGTTGCAAGGGCGGCCGCTCGCGCCGCCGGTTCAGCCACCCGGTGAGCGAACGAGCGCCGGAGGCCGGTTTCCTCCGCCCGTTCAGCCACCCGGTGAGCGAACGAGCGATGGAGGCCGGCTTCCCCCGCCGGTTCAGCTACCCGGTGAGCGAACCCGCGCCTGAACTCCGCGCCCTCCCTTCGTTCGCCCACCCGCTGGGTGAACGAGGGTGCGATCCGGGTCAGGCGCTCTCGCCGGCTCCTGCGCGCAAAGCGCCGCAATGCAAGCCCAGGTAGCGCAATCAACCGCTGCGGTCATCAAAGTGCCTTCAATGCCACGGGGATTTGCAACGAGACGTGATTCCGCTGGCCGCACGGAGATAGCGCTACGCCCAGTTGCATTGCGCTCATCGGGGGGCGGTCAGGCGCGCGAGAGCGCGGTCAGGCGCTTTCGGCGGCCTCGATCGCGAGCACCTTGTCCAGGCGGCGCTGGTGACGCTCCTCGCCCGAGAACCGGGCATCGAGGAACGCGAGAACGCACTCCCAGGCCGGCTCGGGCCCGATGACCCGCGAACCGAGCGTCAGGATGTTCATGTCATCGTGCTCGACGCCCTGGTGGGCCGAGTACGTGTCGTGGCAGACCGCGCTCCGGACGCCCCGGATCTTGTTCGCGGCGACGCTCGCCCCGACGCCGGAGCCGCAGATCAGGACGCCCCGGTCCGCCTGGCCGTCCCGGACCGCGTAGCCCAACCGCGCCGCGAAGTCCGGGTAATCGTCCAGCGGGTCCGACCCGTCGCCGCCGAGATCGGCGATCTCATGACCGAGCGCGGCGTCCTCGAGCCGCTGCAACAGCGAGTCCTTGAGGGCGGCGCCGGCGTGATCCGCAGCGAAGGCGACACGCATGGGTCAGCGGTGCCCGTGGCCGGATCGCGGCGCGGGCAAGTGGCCAGGCTCGAGGGTTGGCTGCGGGCCGCGGACTCGTCCGGCGATCACGTCGCGGGCGACGCCCGCCACCCGATCGACTGTGAACCCGAACTTCTCGAAGATCGTGCCCGCAGGCGCCGATGCCCCGAAATGGTCCAGCCCGACGATCGCCCCCGCGTCACCGACCCAGCGCTCCCAGCCGAGTGAGACGCCGGCCTCGACCGAGACGCGCGCGCGCACCGACGGCGGGAGCACCGAGTCGCGATACGCCCGGTCCTGAAGCTCGAACCGCTCCCAGCAGGGGAGCGATACGACGCGGGCCGCGACGCCTTCGGCCTCGAGCTTCTCGGCCGCGCCGAACGCGAGCTGGAGCTCGGAGCCCGTGCCGATGAGGATCACCTGCGGGTCCCGGCCACCGCTGGCTTCGCGCAGGACGTAGCCGCCGCGCCGGAGCCCCTCGCGGGCGTGCTCGGCCGTGCCCGCGAGCGTCGGCAGCTTCTGCCGCGTCAGCGACAGGGCCACCGGCCCCGACGGGTCGTCCTTCGCGCGCTCGATCGCCAACGCCCAGGCAGCGACCGCCTCGTTGGCATCGCCGGGCCGGACGAACCACAGGTTCGGGATCGCCCGCAGCGCCGCGTAATGCTCCACGGGCTGGTGGGTCGGACCGTCCTCGCCCAGACCCACGGAGTCGTGGGTCCAGACATAGATCACGTCGAGCCCGCTGAGCGCCGCGAGCCGGACCGAGCCACGCATGTAATCGCTGAAGGTCAGGAACGTCCCCACATACGGGATGAACCCGCCGTGGTATCCGATGCCGTTGCCGATGCCGCCCATCGCGTGCTCCCGGACGCCGAACCGGAGGTTGCGCCCCGGCGAGTCCGCTTCGAACGAGCCCTCGCCCTTGACGTCGGTCAGGTTCGACTCCGAGAGGTCCGCGGCGCCACCGAACAAGCGGGGCAGCGGCTTCGCGAGGGCCTGGATCACCTCCTGGCTGGCGTTTCGCGTGGCGATCTCGACCGCCTCCGCGTAGGTGGGCAGCCCGGCGTCCCAGCCGTCAGGCAGGCGCCGATCGATCACGCGCCTGCGGAAGGCCGCGGCGACGTCGCCGTGCTCGTCCGCGTAGGCCTCGAACGCACGCTCCCAGGCCTCGACCAGGTCGTTGCCTGCCGGGATCGCTCGCCGGAACAACGCGAGCGCCTCGGGCGGCTCGTAGAACGTCCGGTCCGGATCCCAGCCGTAGGCCTCCTTGACGAGGCGGACCTCGTCGGGGCCGAGGGGCGAGCCGTGCGCCTTCTGACTGTCCTGCTTGTTCGGGCTGCCGTAGCCGATGTGCGTCCGGACGGCGATCAGGCTCGGCCGGTCATCGGCCCGGGCGTCCTCGATCGCGGCCGCGATCGCCTCGATGTCGTTGCCGTCCTCGACCCGCGTCGCGTGCCAGCCGTACGCCTCGAAGCGAGCCGGGACGTCCTCGGACCAGGCCATCGCCGTGGGCCCATCGAGCTGAACGTGGTTGTCGTCGTAGAGGGCGATGAGCTTGCGAAGGCGGAGATGCCCGGCGAGCGAGGCCGCCTCGGACGCGATGCCCTCCTGGAGGTCACCGTCCGAACAGATCGTGTACGTCCAGTGATCGACGATGTCGTGGCCGGGCCGGTTGAACTCGGAGCCCAGGCGGACCTCGGCGATCGCCATCCCCACCGCGTTCGCGAAGCCCTGGCCGAGCGGGCCGGTCGTCGCCTCGACGCCGGGCGTCAGGCCGTACTCCGGGTGTCCGGGCGTCTTGGAGCCCCACTGCCGGAACGATTCGAGGTCTTCGAGGGATACGTCGTAGCCGGTCAGGTGGAGCAGCGAGTACAGGAGCATCGAGGCGTGGCCGGCGCTCAGGACAAAGCGGTCGCGATCGGGCCAGTCGGGGTGGGTCGGGGCGTGGCGGAGGAAGCGCGTCCACAGCGTGTAGGCCATCGGCGCGGCGCCCATCGGCGCCCCGGGATGACCCGAGTTCGCCTTCTGCACGCCGTCGATCGAGAGGGTCCGGATCGTGTCGATCGCAAGCTGATCGAGGGTGTCGGTCGCGGTCGTCATCGTGGCTCGCTCCGCCTGGTCCGGGTCGGGGATCGGGGGTCAGGGTCGGGATCCGCCGGGGTCGCGGCCATTGTAGGCGGGACGGTGGGAGCGGCTATCCTCGGCCCGTGCCCCGAAGGCTGACTGTCCGTCGACCCGTGACCGTGCGTCGTCGTCGCCGACCGTCGGCGCAGCAGGTCGTCGTGCTCGGCGACCTGATGCTCGATGTCGTACTTGCGCCCGCCGGGCCGATGGAGGCCGGCACGGACGTCCCGGGGCGGGTCACGCTGCGTCCGGGCGGATCGGCCGCGAACACGGCTCGCTGGCTCGCTCGGCTCGGCGTCCGCACGACGCTCATCTGTGCGGTGGGGCGTGACTCGGAGGGACGGGCGTTGACCGCTTCGCTCGAGAGCGAGGGCGTGCACCTTCGCGCGAGCCGCGTCGCCGGGGAGCGGACCGGGCGCATCGGCGTTCTCCTCGCGCCCGGCGGCGAACGGAGCTTCGTCGCCGATCGGGCGGCGGCCGACAGGTTGGCGCCGCAGGACGTGCGGGCGGGCGAGTTCGCCGTCGGCCTGCTCCACGTCCCGATCTACTCGCTCATCGGCGAGCCGTTGGGCGCGGCCGGACGTCGCGGGATCGAGCTCGCCCGCGCCGCGGGTGCCCTCGTCAGCCTCGACCTCTCGTCCGTTGGGCCCCTGCTCGCCCACGGCCGTCAAGCCGCGCTCCGTCTCGTCCGCGAGGCGGCCCCGGACCTGCTCTTCGCCACGATCGAGGAGGCGGAAGCGCTGCTCGCCGACCGCCACGTCGCCCGGCTGACCGAGATCGCGCCCCTCGCGATCGTGAAACGCGGAGGGGTCGGTGCGTCCGTGTTCGACGTCGCCGGTGGCGAGCTCCTCGCCTTCCACGTCGCCACCACTCCGTTGGAGACGACCGACACGACCGGCGCCGGCGACGCGTTCGACGCGGGCTTCATCGCGTCCTGGATCGGCGCCGACCCGGCGGCACGGCACCGGCCGGCCACGCTGCGGCGCGCGGTCCTGGCCGCGCATCGCGCGGCGGCGCGGCAGCTCGGGTCGGGACCCCGGGAGCTCAGCCTGTGATCGCCGACCGGCTGACGGTCGCGCCCGAAGTCGCGTCGGCGGTCGCCGAGGGCCGGCCCGTCGTCGCGCTGGAATCGACCCTGATCAGCCATGGCCTGCCGTACCCGGCGAACCTCGACGTCGCCCGCTCGTCCGAGGCGTCGGTTCGCCAGAGCGGTGCGGTGCCGGCGACCGTGGCGATCCGCGACGGGCGGCTGCTCGTGGGTCTCGGCGCCGACGACCTGGAGGCGCTGGCAAACGCGCCGGCAGGATCGGTCCGGAAGGCCGCCCGGCCGAGCCTCGCGGCCGCGCTCACGGCAAGCGGTTGGGCGGCGACCACGGTGTCCGCCACGATGATCGCCGCCCATGCCGCA
>DATLVO010000335.1:0-4741 GCA_035577485.1 Verrucomicrobiia bacterium | reverse complement strand
GTCATCGCCGAGCAGGCGGGCCGCGACCTGCTCGACGTGGTCGAGCGCATCCGGCGGACGACGATCCGCCTCCGCCGGGGCGACGATCCGTCGCTGCGGGCCGGCCTGGTCGGCGAGCTGGCCACGCTCGATCCCGAGCGGGCCGAGATCGTCATCCGGGCGTTCAGCCTCTACTTCCGGCTCATCAACCTCGCCGAGGAACGGGAGGTCGTCCGGACGGCCCGCCGTCACGAGCGCGAACGCGCCGGCCCGCGCGCCGCGCCGGACGCATCACTCGCTGCCGCGGTCGCGTGGCTCCGCCGGTCAGGCGCCGACGATGCGGAGGTCGCCGCGGCACTGGACCGCCTCCGGATCACGCCGGTCCTGACGGCCCACCCGACCGAGGCCCGGCGCCGGACGGTCCTGATCGCGCTCCGCCGGATCGACCGTCTCCTGCGCCGCCTTGCCGATCGCGACATCGTCGCCGCCGAGGATCGCGACGCCCGACGCCGCCTGCGCGAGGAGATCACGATCCTCTGGCGGACCGCCGACCTCCGGGCGACGGCCGTCTCGCCGCTCGACGAGGTCCGGACGGCGCTCGCGTTCTTCGACGAGACGCTGTTCCGCGCCGTGCCCCGGTTGTACCGCGAGGCCGACGCGGCCCTGGACGCGGGGACCGACGGCGCGCGATCCGGCTCTCGACGACGAGCCGCGACGGCCGAGGGCGAGGCGACCGATGCCGGACGGACGGGGACGCGATCGCCGCGAGCCGCCCCCTTCCTCCGCTGGGAGTCGTGGATCGGCGGCGACCGCGACGGCAACCCGTCAGTGACTGCGGAGATCACCGAGCGAACCCTCCGCATCCATGCCGACCACGTCCTCCGGGGCTACGAGGCGGTCGCCGCCCGGCTGTCGCAGACGATTGCCGCCGCGACGCCGCCCGACCGCGTGCCACGAACGCTCGTGACGCGGCTTGCACGCGATGCCGAGCTGCTGCCCGACCTCGACCGGCAGCTCCGGCGGCGGTTCCCCGACGAGCCGTATCGCCAGCGCTTCGGGTTCATCGCCGAACGGCTGCGGCGGACGCGGGCCCACCTGACCGGGCAGGCCGCGCCGCTCACGGGCCGGTACGCCGACGCGGCGGAGCTCGACGACGAGCTCTCGGAGGTACAGGACGCGCTCGCGGCCGATGGTCTCGGGCGGGTCGCGTGGGGCGAGGTCGCCGACCTGCGGTGGCAGCTCGCGACGTTCGGGTTCCACCTCGCGGCGCTCGAGGTCCGCCAGCACAGCGCCGTCCACGAGGCGGCGGAAGCCGCGTTCGTCGCCGGCCAGCCGTCGCGTGAGGCCGCACCAGGCGTGGCCGCGTCGGAGGTCGTCGAGACGCTCCGGTCCGTGGCCGCGCTCCAGTCCCGGTTCGGCCCGGAGTCGGCCGGCCGCTACATCATCTCGTTCACGGCCCACACGTCGGACGTGACCCGACTGCTGCGCCTCGCGGCCGCGGCCGGCGATCCGGCGCCGGTCCTCGACGTCGTGCCGCTGTTCGAGGACGCGGCGACCCTCGAATCAGCCGGCGCCGTCCTCGACGCGATCCTCTCGGATCCGACGTATCGCGCTCACCTCGGACGCCGCGGCGATCGACAGGAGGTGATGCTCGGCTACTCGGACTCGAACAAGGAGTCCGGGTATCTCGCCGCGAACTGGCTTCTCCACCAGGCGCAGGCCGCGCTCGCGGCGACGGCGCGGAACCACGGCGTGGAGCTGACGCTGTTCCACGGTCGCGGCGGCGCGATCGGACGGGGTGGGGGACCGGCCAACCGGGCGATCCTCGGGCTGGCCGCGGGCGCGCTGGACGGGAGGCTCAAGCTCACCGAGCAGGGCGAGGTGATCGCCGCGAACTACGCCGACCCGGGGATCGCCCTGCGCCACCTCGAGGGGTTGGCGGCCGCCACGCTCGTCGCGTCGTCTCCGGCCCACATCTCCTCGCTGACCGCGGCCGAGACCGCCGGCCGGCCGATCCTCGACGAGCTTGCGACGACCTCCCGGGCCGTCTATCGGGCCCTCGTCGACGAGCCGGGCTTCGTCGGCTTCTTCCGGCTGGCGACGCCGATCGACGAGATCGCGACCCTCCGGCTCGGGTCGCGGCCGGCATCGCGGGGCCGGGCGGAGGATCGCCGGCCGCCGACGACCTCGAGGCCGACCCTCGTGACGACGATCGCCGACCTCCGAGCCATTCCCTGGGTCTTCGCCTGGTCGCAGGCCCGGATCGAGCTACCCGGCTGGTACGGTCTCGGCGCGGCCATCGAGGCCTATGCGGCGGGTCATGGTGAGCCCGGCATCGCCGCGCTCGCTCGCCTCTACCCGCGCTGGCCGTTCCTCGCGAGCGTGCTCGACAACGCCGAGCTGGCCCTCGCCCGTGCCGACCTCGGTGTCGGCCGCCAGTACGCGTCGCTGGCGGGGACCGATGGCGCGGCGACCTGGTCGACGATCGAGGCGGAATACGCGCGGACGGCCGCCTGGCTGGGCCGGCTGACCGGTCGCGACCGGCTCCTCGACGATCAGCCCGAGCTCCGCCGGCGGCTCGGGCTCCGCGACCCGTACGTCGACTCCCTCTCGGAGATGCAGGTCACACTCCTGGCCCGTCTCCGCTCGTGCGATCCTGCGGACCCCGAGCGGGAGCGACTGCTCCGGCTCGTCCAGCTGACGGTCAACGGGATCGCCGCCGGCCTCCAGCAGACCGGCTGACGATCCTCGGACGAGCCCCTGGCGGTCAGGACTTCGGGACGACGACCAGGTAGGCCACGGTGCCGCCCGTCTCGACCTTGCTCAGGACGAACACCTCGTCGCCGACCTTGAGGTCCGCGATCGCCGCCTTCGCGCCGTTCCGCCGGACCCGCGTCTCGGACTCGAGGGTGACGCTGGGCTTGCCCCCACCGGTCTCGGAGATCGTCAGCGACGTCGCACCGACCGCGAAGATCGTGCCGTGGTCGATCTGGACCGTTGTCAGGCCGGTCTTCGGCAGGTCGAGGACGACCGTGGCATGGACGAGCCGGCGCGCGGCCGCGAGGCGGCGGAGCGGGCCCGCTGCCAGACCGCGGGCCCCTGCGACCGTCGATGTCGGGGCCGCCTGGTCTGCGGCGAGGATGGCATCGATGTCGCCCGCCAGCGACACGTCGGAGCCGGCCGCGGCCGGCGGGGCGCTCCCGTCTGCAGGGACGGCGGGCGCAGCAGCCAGCGGCGCGCCGAGTGGTGCGCCGGCCGGCGTGGCGGCAGGACCCGCCGCCTGCGCCAGCCCGAAGGCAACCATCCCCAGCAGCGCCACCGCGGCGGCCGTCGCGGCCGTCCGTCGGATCGAGATCGTCATGGCCCGTACCTCGTGTCGTCGGCTCGAATCGACGGCCCGCCCGTCGCAGACCCGCACGGTCGGGCGATCCGGTCAACCCGTCGCCCGTTCGTTGTAAGGGGTACGTAAGCGGCGCGGCCCGCCTCGGTCAACCGGGGATGTCGATCGTCTCGCCGTGCCGGGCGATCGTCGGCTCGCGAGCGCCGCGGGGGAACCAGTACGCCGCGCCGGTCCCGGACACGCGCCATCGGTGACCGGCGCCGATGGCACCGTCCGAGATCGCGCCGGTCTGCTCGTCGAGACCGAGATAGCCGATCCCGCCCGGCGCGAGGGCATCGAGGATCTCCTGCCACTCCGTCCGCCGGATGTCGTCGTAGTGGGGAACGAGCGCCAGGCCCGCGACGAAGCCCAGACCGCGGACGCCGCCCGTCGGGGTCCACGACCAGTCGGCGAGGGCCATCCCCCCGGCGCTCGCCCCGGCGACGATCGCGCCCCGAGCGCGGGCCAGCTGGATCGCCGCGAGGGCCAGGGTTCCGGCGAGGATCGCGGGGACGAGATCCGGATCGCCGCCCGGAAGGTGGATGAGATCGGCGGCCGCGAGGAGCGCCGCGTTCGCCTCGAGGTTCGCGGACGCCGTGTCGACCACCGGCGCGACGTCGACCTGGATCCGGCGGCCCTCGGTCTCGGCCTGCCGGGTCAACGCCGCGATGCCCATCTCTGCGGCTCGATCCGGCCGGCCGCGGGCCGCCGCCGTGGGGAGGATCACGATCCGTGCCGCCTCGTCACGTCCGTCCTCGCCATCCCGCTCGGCCGCGGAGGTCCCGGCCGCCGCGATCAGCGCATCGAGGAAGGGTTCATCGCCCGACAGGTACTCACCGCCGCCGTGGAGCCCGATCGGTCCGGTCATGGTTCCCCCACGGCAGGGCGCTGCTCGACGTGGCGGCGATCGCTCATCCGCCCTGGGCTGGACCCTGGCACCGCGCGATGATACGGGCTCGGCGTCGCGCCAGCGTCGTGGCTACGATCGATCCCGATGCCCATCTTCCCCGGCGACCCGGTCGCCCGGATCGCGGCCTGGACGCGCCGCTGGTCCGCGATCCTCCCCCTGCTCGCCGCCGAGCTGATCGTCTGGCTCGGCTTCGGCGCGCTCTTGCCGGTCATGCCCCTCTACTTCACGGAGCACGGCGTCGACCTCGCGACCCTCGGCGTGGTCGTGGCCGCCTGGCCCGCGGCCCGGCTCGTCGGCGAGCCCGTGTTCGGCTGGCTCGCCGATCGCGTCCCGCGGGTGCCGCTGATGATCGCGGGCAACGTCGGCGCCGGGGTCTTCCTCTTCCTGCCGCTGGTCTTCGTCGGGCCGCTGGCGTTCATCATCCTGCGCGCGCTCGCCGGGCTCGCGACGGCGCTGTACGACCCTGCGGCCCG
>DATLVO010000334.1:0-5162 GCA_035577485.1 Verrucomicrobiia bacterium | reverse complement strand
CGTGATCGGGCGCGGCGTCGGGCGACCGCCCGTCTGACTCCCGCCGCCCGCCCCGCCGGGCCCCCGCCCGGCGTGGGAAGATAGGTCCGGCCACCCCGGCGCGCGATCCCGACCGATCGCGCCCGGCGCGAGCGAGGCGATCGGGGGGTTCCGGGCCGGCGCCGGCCCGCAGGAGGAGACGCGAGGATGGCGATCACCGAACAGGTCCGTCCGGGCGCCACGATCGCCGACGTCGACCCCGAGCTGTGGGCGGCGATGGAGGGCGAGCGCCACCGCCAGCACGACAAGATCGAGCTGATCGCGAGCGAGAACTACACGTCCGCCGCCGTGATGGAGACCCAGGGCAGCTGGCTGACGAACAAGTACGCCGAGGGCCTGCCGGGCAAGCGCTACTACGGCGGGTGCGAGTTCGTCGACGTGGCCGAGAACTTGGCACGCGAGCGCGCCCTCCGGCTCTTCCCGGGCTCGGAGCACGTCAACGTCCAGCCCCACTCGGGCGCCCAGGCGAACATGGCGGCCTACTTCAGCGTGATCGAGCCGGGCGACCGGATCCTCGGCATGAAGCTCGACCAGGGCGGCCACCTCACGCACGGGATGAAGCTGAATTTCTCCGGCCGCCTGTACGAGGTCCACGCGTACGGCGTTCGCGAGGACACCGAGCGGATCGACTACGACGCGCTCGAGGCGCAGGCGGCCGAGGTCCGACCCAAGGTGATCGTCGCCGGCGCCTCGGCGTATCCGCGGATCTTTGACTTCCCCCGGCTGGCGGCGATCGCGCATGGCGTCGGCGCGCTCCTGTTCGTCGACATGGCCCATATCGCCGGGCTCGTCGCGGCGGGCGTCCATCCGTCGCCGTTCCCGCACGCCGACATCGTCACGACGACGACTCACAAGACGCTCCGGGGGCCGCGCGGCGGGATGATCTTCAGCCGGCTCGAGCTCCCGCCGGAGGTTGACGCCGCGGCGTTCCCGAACGTGAAGGCCGGACCTTCGGGCACTGCGGCCCTGGCGGCGACGATCGATCGGACGGTCTTCCCGGGCGTCCAGGGCGGTCCGTTGATGCACGTCATCGCCGGCAAGGCCGTTGCGTTCCACGAGGCCCTGGGCGACGGGTTCCGGCGCGACCAGGTCCGCACGGTCGAGAACGCCGCGACGATCGCCGCCGTCCTCGCGGACCGCGGCCTGCGGGTCGTGTCAGGCGGGACGGACAACCACCTGATGCTCGTCGACGTGACGACGCGCGGCGTCACCGGCAAGGAAGCCGAGCATCTCCTCGACGAGATCGGGATCACCGTCAACAAGAACCAGATCCCGTTCGACAAGCTGCCACCCAACACCTCGTCGGGCATCCGTGTCGGAACGCCGGCCGTCACCTCGCGGGGGATGGGTCCGGCCGAGATGCGCGAGATCGGCTCGCTCATCGCGGAGGCGATCGAGCGGCATGACGATCCGGCCGCCGGGCCCTCGCTGGCCGGTCGGGTCGCCGCGATCGCGAGCCGCTTCCCGGTCCCCGGCCTGACCCGGTGACCCGCACGCATCGATCCGCCGACCGGCGGAGGATCAGCCGGGCGTGAGCTTCATCCCCGCGGCCGGTCCCACGGTTCCGTACCTGCTCATCGGCCTCATCGCGGCGGCGGTCATCTCCTTCGTCCTGACCCCGATCGTGCGCCGGGTGGCGGTCCGCTTCGACGCCGTCGACCGCCCAGGCAATCGCCGCGTCAACACGTCGCCCGTCCCACGCGGCGGCGGGGTGGCCGTCGCGATCGCCTTCATCGTCGTCTCGATCGGGCTCCTCGCGGCCAACGCCGTCACGCCGTTCGTCACGATCCCGGCCTCGGTCGACGGCCGGGACCTGCTCGGGCTGCTCCTCGGCGGCGCGCTCGCCGCGGCCTTCGGGGTGATCGACGACTCGCTCGACCTGCGCGCCCGATGGCAGTTCGCGGGACAGCTCGGCCTCGCGATCTTCGCGATCGCGTGCGGGTTCCTCGTCGAGACGATCAACAACCCCTTCGGCGCGGATGCCATCCGGTTCGTCGGCCCGTTCGCCGTCGCGTTCAGCGTCCTGTGGATCGCCGGCATGATCAACAGCATCAACTTCATCGACGGCCTCGACGGGCTGTCGTCGGGAATCGGGCTCATCGCCGCCGTGACCCTCGGCGTCATTAGCCTCACGACGGATGTCCGCCAGCCGTTCGTGGCGGTCCTCTGCTTCGCCCTGGCCGGCTCCCTCCTCGGGTTCCTGCGCTGGAACTTCCACCCGGCCACGATCTTCGCGGGCACGAGCGGGGTGATGTTCCTCGGCTACACGCTGGCGCTGCTGTCGATCCTCGGCACGGCCAAGGTCGCGGTGGCGATGCTCGTGCTCGGGGTGCCGATCATCGATGCGTTCTGGATCATCGTCCGGCGGCTCGCGCAGGGGCGCTCGCCGTTCTCCCCGGATCGGGGGCACCTCCACCACCGGCTGCTCGACGTCGGACTGTCCCATCGCCAGACGGTGCTGCTGATCTACGGGATCTGCGTCGTCCTCGCGGTCCTTGCGCTGCTCCTGTCGGGCGTGACCCAGCTCTACGCCTTCGTGGGCGTGTTCTTCGCAAGCGGATTCGTGCTCTTCATCCTGGCCCGCGGCGAGTTCGCTGGCGCCCTGGCACCCGACGCGTTCGCCGCCGACGAGCCCGACGTCGAGCTCTGAGGCCCACGGCGGCCGAGGGCGGCCGGTGACGATTTCGGTGCCCGCGTGCGCCGTGAGCCGTTCAGTGCGGGAGCCGACATCGGCGGCGCCGCCGGAATCGGATGCTAGGATCGGCGCTGGCCGGGCACCGACGCACCGGCTCACCGGGGTAGCCGTCACCCGTGGAATGGATCGTCGGGGCGCTCGTCCTCCTCGGCTTCGTCGCGATCATCGTCCGGTTTGTCCCCCGTGACGTGGCGGGTCGTGCCCAGCTGCCGCGGATCGTCGACGACTCGATCGGGATGTGGACCCTGCGACGCCTCACGGGGCGGCGACTCTGGGCTCGATCCGACGAGCTCGACGGCACGGCCGCCGTCGGGAGCCGCGGCCCGGCCACCGTCAGGCGGGCTGCCTCCATCGGGACGGCACCGATCGCCTCGTCGCGATACCTCGCGTCGACCGCGCGCCTCCGCCAGCTCGGGATCCGGCCCGCCGATTCCCTGCCACCGAGGCGCCTGCCGGTCGCGAGCCCGATCGGGAGTGCCACGATCCACCGCCGCCAGGCGCGACCCGCCGCCACGGTCGCCCTCCAGCGCCGTCTCGCCGGCCTCGCCGCGATCCTCGTCGTCGGCGTCGTCAGCCTGGCCGTCATCGTCGCGCCGCGGGCCCCGAGCGGCGCGGTCCTCGGGGCGACGGGCGGACCGGGGCTCGACGACGGGACGAACGCGCCTGGCAGCGGGATCGCGGTCCTGCCATCGACTGCTCCGTCGGACGCCTCGACCTCCGGCGAGGGCGCGAGCGCCGCGCCTCGGCCGACGGCCAAGACGCCCCGGGTGACGCCCGCTCCGACGCCACGGCCGGCTCCCACCGTCGCCCCGACACCCACGCCTGCGGCGACGCCCAAGCCCACGCCCAAGCCCACCCCGAAACCGACACCCGCCCCGACCCCGATCCCGCCGATCGCCTTCTTCACGTGGTCGGTGAACGGAATGGACGTGCAGTTCACAGATCAATCGACTGGCCAGATCGTGTCCTGGCTGTGGGACTTCGGCGACGGGGAAACGTCGATCGCGCAGAACCCGATCCACACCTACGGCTCAGGCGGCACCTACGAGGTCACCCTGAAGGTCACCGACACCTTGAACCGCACCAACGCGCAGCCGCTCTTCGTGACCGTCCCGTGAGGCGTCGCGGGGCGCCGGTCGCGGCCGCGATCGCGCTCGTCGGCTCGGCCCTGTGGTGGCCGGCCGCCGCGTCGGCCGCCGTTCCGTCTGCCGTCGCCGATTCGTTCGTCGTCCAGAAGAACGACACGGCGCAGGCGCTCGACGTCCTCTCGAACGACACGCACGACCCCTTGACGTCGGGGATCAGCGGCGCGACGGACCCGGCCCACGGCACGGTCGTCGTAGACGGCGACGGCCAGGGCCTGACCTATCAGCCTGACGCGAGTTACGCGGGCCCAGACACCTTCGACTACACGATCCACGACACCGCCGATCCCGGCAGCGACTCCACGGCGACCGTGACGATCAAGGTCAATGCGCCCCCGGTGGCCGCGGACGACCCGGGCACGGCCTGTCAGCCCTTGACCGCGTTCGGCGGGGCATTCCCGATCGTGGAGGACTACGGTCCGTTCCTCCAGGGCGGCTCATGCGGCCTCCTGCCCAACGACAGCGACACCGACGGCACGATCGTCGACTGGCAGCCCCTGGTCCAGCCGACGCACGGCACCCTCGTCTACGTCGATCCGACCTTGTTCCAGTACACCCCCGAGGCCGACTACAGCACGATCGAAGGCGACCTGCCCGGGGGCCAGTGGATCTCGGACAGCTTCACCTACCGGGTGAGAGATAACGACGGCGGCTGGTCACAGTCGGCGACGTATCGGATCTGGATGGCGCCGATCAACGACCCGCCGTACTTCCTCCAGGTTCCCGAGGTCCACGTCTGCGAGAACAGCGGCCCGTACGATGCGTCCTGGCTTCCATACGTCTCCGCCGGACCACCCAACGAGTCCGATCAGACGGTCCAGTTCCACATCACGAGCGGCGAGACCCACGGCGTCGGGGGGGACCTCTTCCCCGCCGACCACGTCACGTTCACTCCGGGTGGCCACCTGACCTTCACGCCGGGGCCCGACACCTACGGGTACGCCCTGATCACAATGTACCTTCAGGACGACGGCGGCCTCAACAAGTGGGGCCTTTCGAGCGTGACCCCGCCACCCGACGACACGAGCGACCCCGTGACGTTCGAGATCGTCGTCGACCCATTCCGGCCGCCGGTCGCAGTCGACGACAACGCTTCGGTCGCCGAGGACGCAGCTGCGACCGCGATCGCTGTCGGCGCGAACGACACTGACCCCGACGCGGACACGCTCTCGATCACCGGTAAGACGAATGGCGTGAAGGGGCTCGTCACGATCACGGGCGGCGGAACGGGCCTGACGTATCGGCCGACCGCGAACCAGAACGGTCCGGACACCTTCACCTAC
>DATLVO010000333.1:0-46017 GCA_035577485.1 Verrucomicrobiia bacterium | reverse complement strand
CCCAGCGCCTTGTGGCAAGTGCCACTTTCGCGCAGCCCTGGTCGCGCGGGAGGTCGACGGACCGCGACACGGTGGTAGCGTTCTTCCGTCGAGGGCAGGCAGCGTACCTGCTCACCCAGGACGTGAACGACGCGAACGATGACGACGCCGGCAAGGACACCCCCGAGGGTGAGAAGCCCGCGGCGGCGCAGGACTCGAAGGTCAAGGCGATCGTCGAGTCCATCGAGGCCGGTTCGATCACCGTCGCGGACCTGGACGCGATCCTGGCCGCGGTCAAGGCGCTGCGCGACTCGCGCGCGTCGCAGGACAAGTCCACCCCCGGCGCGCCGAGCGGCGCGCCGGCGTCCGCCGGCGCGCCCGGCGGCGACACGACGAGCACGAGGGAAACCATGAGCAAGCAGGACGAGGAGCGGGCGGCGGCGGAGGCGGCGGCGAAGGGTCAGGCCGAGGCGGAGAAGGCGCTCGCGGCGAAGGCCGCCGCGGACGCGAACGCGACGGCGACGAAGGACACGAGCGAGCAGTTCGCGAAGCTCGCCGGCGAGAACGCGGCGCTCAAGGCGCGGCTCGACGATCGCGACGCGACCGACGTCCGGCGCGACGACGTCGCGACCGCGCTCGAGCGCCTCGCCGGTCGACCGCTCGGCGCCGACATCAAGACGAAGCTCGAGGCGTTCCACAAGGAGTTCGGGCCGAAGCCGTTCAAGGCGTACGTCGACTCGATGGTCGCGACGTTCGCGGTGCTCCCGAGCGACGCCGCCGCGGCGGCCGCGTTCGCGGCGTCGTCTGCGACCGCGGCGTCCGCGCCGGAGGCGGCCGTGCCCTACACGGAGCTCGGCCCCGACGCGGTGAAGAAGGCCGCGCAGTTCGCGCGCGAGTGGCAGGACATCAGCGCGCGCGGGCATACGACGATCAGCGAGGAACGCTACGTGCAGATCAACATGGAGAAGGCCGGGCTGCGCCTCAAGGCGAAGAAGCCCGCCTGACCTCCGCGACCGCCTCCGGGGTACCAACCGAAACCGAAACGCGACTCGAGGGACCGACCGATGCTGACTCTCCTCCTCCTACTGCTCGCCGCCGCGGTGTTCTTCGCTGTCGCGAGTCCGCGGATGGCGAACCTGACCGCGAACACGATCCAGCCGTCGCAGCCGCGCGCCGGTCGCGAGTCCTATACGTTGACGAACGCGCTCCAGGTGTTCGCGGGTTCGCTGGTCTGTCTCGACACGACGACCGGCCTCGTCATCAAGCCGACGGATCTCGCGACGTGCAAGTTCCTCGGCATCGCCCTTGAGGACAAACTCGGCAACACCTCCGCGACGCCGCCGGTCGAGGTCCGCATCAACACCGAGGGCGAGACCCTCAAGCAGCAGGCGATCGCGACGTTCGCGACCCAGTCGAAGGTCGGCTCGCTCGTGTTCGCCGCGACGACGGACAACCCGGCCGACTTCACGACCGTCGCGGCGACGAACATGAAGGCGGTCGGCGTCGCGACCCGGTTCTACTCCAGCGGCATCGGCGACGTGAAGCTGTTCACGCCGGCGGAGCACCTCGCCCTCTAACAGCAACACGCCCCTAACGGAGAACGCCAGCGATGCAGATCATTGCCAGTCAGGTCCTCGCGAACGGCCTGCGCACCGAGTTCGCCGACACCTACCTCGCGATCAACAACCGGCAGGCCGACGGCCGGCTCGCGCAAGTCATGGACCTCGGCATCGGCGCGACCAACCGCCAGCACGAGTTCGCGTACTTCGAGGCCGCGCCCCACATGACCTACTGGCGCCGCGGCGACCCGATCCCGAGCGACGCGATGCGCTCGGTCCAGTGGGCCGTGCCGGTCTACACCTGGGGCCGCCGCATCCCGTGGCACAAGGAGGACCGCAAGGACGACCAGACGGGCTCGCTGTTCGACATGGCGAGGATGGCCGGCAACAGCGCCGCGCTGCTCCCGATCCGGTTCTTCTTCGACGTCATCACGAACGCGACGAACACGCTCCCCGCGGTACCGCTGGCGCCGGACGGCGCGAGCATCTTCGCGACCACCGCCGGCGGCCTGAACCGCTTCGGCGTGAGCTCGGGCAACCTGCTCTCGGGCTCCGGCGTCGCGACGGTCTCGGCGATCCTGACCGACTACTACCGCGCGATCGCGCAGTGGAAGCTGTTCCAGGACGGCAAGGGCCAGCCGCTCCTGAGCGACGAGATCATCGACATGGGCGCGACGATCATCCACGGCGCGGCGAACACCCAGGTGTTCGAGCAGGCGTTCCTGCAGAAGCGCCAGGGAACGCTCGGGTCCGCGTCGGGCACGCCGTCGAACATCGTGCAGGACGCAAGCCGCAACGTCGAGCTCTGGAGCACGGCGCGCATCACCGACAACGACTGGTTCCTGTTCCTCAAGAACCCGCCGAAGAAGGCGGCCTTCCTGCTCGACCGCCAGGGCGTCGAGGAGTTCTCCTCGCTCGAGGGAGACAACAACGGCGACCGCACGCGCGACACGGGCGAGGAGTACGTGCAGTGGGAGCGGCGCGCCGGCGCCGGCGTCGCGCTCCCCTACGCCGCGATCAAGATCGACAACTGAGGCAAGGCGGGTCGCTCGTCGCGACTCCCAGCGAAAGGCAGAGTAGCGGGTCGGCTTCTGCGTGGTCGCCGGCCCGCGACTTTACAGAGGACCACCAGTCTCACGAGGCGGAGATGACCCGCGTAGACGACACCGAGGGGCCGCTGGTCCCGCGCACCAATCCTGACGTTGGCCGCCCCGCGGTGGCGACGCTCGCCCCGCCGCAGCCGACCGCCGCGCCGATCGCGTCCAAGACGCGGATCCCCGGCCGCGAGCTCGTGCTCGAGGCCGGCCGCCACGATGCTTCCGTCGGCGTCGAGTACCGCTACTGGGTCGGCGTCTCGCCGTCCTGCCCGGTGCAGTCGATCACCGTCGCGGGCATCGACTTCCCGAAGGTGAACGAGCTCCTGATCGACGACCCGGCCCGCACCGGCCAGAAGCGTCGCGTGCCCGTCATCGGCGCGATCGTGTTCCTCGACGCCGACCGCATCCGCCGGCTTCGCGAGCAGCTCCCGCGCACGGTGATCCGCTTCCTCGACGACGGCGGCGAGAAGGAGGAGCCCGGCACGGGCCAGAATATCGGCGACGCGCACCGGCAGCCGCGGAAGGGCCACGTCATCACCGTGCCGTCGCCCGAGGAGGTCGCGCAGCGCCGCAAGGACGGGACCGCGATCAACCTCTACGTGCCGAGCCGTCACGACGTCCCCGCGGCTCGCTTCATGTTCGCGCAGATCTGCGCCGACCAGGAGCGCGGCTCGCGCGGTGAGTTCTACCCCGACCCGCTGGAGGTCTCCGGCCTCGATTGGCCGGACGAGCTCGGCGACCTCGACAAGCTCCTGAGCTGAACGAATGAGCGGCACGCCGACCGAAGCGGAGATCCAGTCCCAGTGGCGCGCCGCCATCGACGTCCTCGAGACGTCGCGCAACTTCTACGACGGCACCCTGGCCGGTGGCGGCGGCAAGTTCGACGTGCTACTGCAGCTCCTCGAGGGCGACTACACGCCGTTCGAGCTCGCGGGGTTCGTGACCTCGTTCCGCGCCGCGATCTCGAACACGATCACGCCCAACGCCGCCTTCGGCGTGCACCGGGCGGCGCTGTTCGAGTATGCGCGCATCCTCAAGAACGACGCGACGGTCGGCTTCGGCTCCGGCTTCCGCAACGAGTCCGAGCTGTTCCGCGCGCTCTACGAGTGGTTCGTCGCGAAGGGCCTCTCGGTCAAGTCGCGCGCGATCACCTACGCCGGCGCGGTGGCCGGTGGCGCGAACGTCGGCAACGGCGCGATGTCGCGGCTAACCGTCGACGAGAACAACTTCCCGCTCGAAGCGTGCTTCGTCGAGAAGAAGGCGTTCCGCTGCCGGCAGGACCAGAACAGCGGCGTGCAGAAGGAGGCCGAGACCTTCGAGTTCGTAGGCTCCGCCGCGAGCGCCGACGCGCTGCTGCGCTCGTCGTTCGGCTCGGGCGAGTCCTCGCGCACGCTGATCGTGAGCGGCAACGCCGGCGCGGGGTCCGGCGGCTCGCTGCTCACGAACTCGTCGTTCTCGGAGTTCAACGCGTCGAGCACGCCGAAGTTCACCGCGTGGGACGAGCTCGCCGGCTCCGCCGGCGTCGGCCAGGACACGAGCACGTTCTACCGCTCGTTCCCCAATGCGTCGGTAGACGCGTCGCTCAAGCTCACCGCGGGGAGCGGCACGATCACGCTGCGGCAGACGACGCTCAACATGCGGACGCCGCGGCTCGACGTCAACACGCCCTACTTCCTGCGGGCGATGGTAAACAAGACGCCGGGCACCGCGGTCGGCGGCTCGTTCACGATCCGGCTCGGCTCGCAGAGCACGACGGTCACCATCGCGTCGCTCGCGGCCGGCTGGAACGAGGTCCTGATCCCGATCGGCCAGAACAACTGGTTCCGCCGGTTCAACAAGGACGGCTGGGACATCCAGGTCGAGTGGAGCACGCCGACGAGCGGCTACCTGCTCGTCGACGACCTCCTGTTCGCCCCGTTCTGGTTCGTCGACGGCACGTGGTGGTATCTGCGCCAGAACGCGGGCGCGCCGGTGCGCTGGCTCGTCGACGACGTCCTGACGTTCACGGACACCGGCGGCGCGCCCGCCACGGGCAAGATCCAATACTGGTTGTGGGTCTCGGGCCTCGGCTACCTGCCGAGCTCGGGGTCGCCTACCTTCACCGACCCGTGACCGCCGAGTCCGCAGAGCTCTGGAACGCCGTCAAGGCGAGCTATGACCAGGACGGGCTCGTCGCGCTGACGAACATCCGCGACCGCAGCGCGACGGCGATCGACGACGCCGTCGGCGGCGACGCGGCGCTGGCCGTGACGAACCTCTGGGGCGTCTACGCGCAGTCCCCCTACCCGACGGCGCCGGTGGCGACGACCGACCCGCCCGCACTCGAGGTCGCCAAGCTCGCGGTCATCGCGGTCCTCTGGCGGCGCGGCGGGGCGAGCTCGACGATCGAGCAGGTGAAGTGGGACGAGGTGTTCGGCGACTCGGGTCTGATCGCCACGTTCCGTAAGACGCGCGCCCGCGCGCACGGCGCGCCGAGCTCGAACAGCGGCGTGCAGCAGGCCCCCGAGACCGACTCCAGCGGGCGCCGCGTCGCCGGCTGGTCGGACGACGCGAGCCTCCCCACCGCGTACCTGCCGCGCAGCACGCCGGCGGACGTCAACAACACCTAGGCGCCCCATGGCGACGGCCTCGTTCGACCCCGGGGCGAAGCTCGAGCGGATCCGCCGCGCGATCGCGAACCCCGAGAGGGCGCTCAAGCAGGTCGGCGTCATCATGGTCGCGGAGTCGCAGCGCGCGTTCCGCGACCAGGGATTCGGCAGCGCACAGTGGGCGCCGCGCGGCGTGCCGAACGTGTTCGGGATCCTGGCCGACTTCGCCGCCGGCAAGAGCGAGCCGCCGCGGCGGCGGTTCGAGCCGCGCCCGGCGCTCCAGGACACCGGGCGGCTGGCCGCGTCGATCGCCTTCGAGGTCGTCGGCCGCGACTCCGTTCGCGTCGGCTCGAACCTGGACTACGCTGAGGTGATGCACCGAGGCGGAAAGATCCAGAGCGTCATGATCGACGGCCGAGTCCGCTCCGAGCTCTGGCGGTGGCTCCGCCGGCAGCCGCGCGCGATCAAGCGGCAGCTCGGCTGGCTGCTGAACCAGCGTTTCAAGGGCAAGAAGCTCGAGCACGAGGTACCCGCGCGGCCGTTCGTGGGCGTCACCGACCGCACGATCGCGGCCGTGAAGGCGACGATCGGCGTCGCGATTATGGAGGTCGAGCGGTGACGGCCGGGTCCGCCTCGCGCGTGCTGCGCGTCCCCGGGCGCCTCGTCATCGACCCGACCGACCTGACCGACGACTTCCCGCACGGCGGCACGCTCGTCGGCCGCACGCGGCTCGTCGTGCTCAAGCCGCTGGCGAACCCGTTCCGCGTCGAGTCCGAGGGCCTCGGAGGCGACGCGAGCGACGTGCTCGAAGGGTCGAACCACTACGTGTTCGCGTGCTTCCTGCGCGGCTGGGACGACGACGCGGTGGCACTGCTCCTGCCCGACGGCTACACACAAGGCCCGGTCACCGGGCACGCGGTGTTCTCGTCGCCGGGCCTCAACGCGCCCGGCCGGTCGGCCCTAGGACGTGCCCGCACGCTGCTCTATGTTCCTGACAACCCGGTCGACGCGCCCGCGGTGCTGATCCACCGCGGCGTGGCGAACTGGGGCGACGGCGCCGAGCTCGCGCTGCAGCGGCAGACCGAGCTCGGGCTCCCGCTCGTCGTGGAGTGCGTGCGCGCCGCCGACGGCCGGATCCTCGACCTCGGGCGGCTCCCGGACCTCACCTTGTGAAACTCTGGCCGAAGAAGCAGCCGACGCCGCCCCCGACGGTGACCAACGCGAGCCACCGCCGGTGGCTCCGCGCCGGCCGGCCGCCGTGGCTCTGGTTCCACGCGCTGCCGGCGGTCGAGCAGGAACAGCTCGCGCTGATCGGCGACGACCACGCGCGGGACCTCGCCCTCGCCGCCGGCTGGGCCGTGCGCGACCCCGAGGCGGCCGAGGCCGCGGTGGCCGCCGAGGGCGGCGACGCGAGCGCCGAGGAGTCCATGGCGCGGCGCATCGCCGGCGAGTTCGCCGCGAAGCTCCTGGCTCGCCGCGAGGGCCGCGCCGCGGCGCCGACGATGGCCGGCGTCGGGGCCCGGCGCGTCGCCGCCGCGGCGGCGCCGCGGCCCGCGGGCGCGCCCTTCGGCGGTCGGCCGGAGGTCTCTTGAACCCCTGGCAGATGGCGCAGCAGCTCGCGCGCGAGCTCAAGCTCGCGCGCTGGCCGCACGGCTCCGCGGGCCTCGTGTTCGGCGAGAACGTGTTCGCGTTCGCCGGCGCGCCGGCCGAGGACACCATGCCTGCAGGCTTCCCGTTCGCGCTCGTGACGATCGGCTCCGGCACGCCCGACGAGGACGACCCCGACTTGATCCGGCAGGACTTCTCGGTGGTGGTCGTGGCCGAGGCCGCCGGCGACGCGCTCGGCCAGCACGCGATCATCGGCGGAGCTCGCGCGGACCTGGGCAACAGCGCGGGCGCCGGCGTCGCCGAGGTCTCGGCGCGAGCTCGCGCCGTCATCAACCGGCTCACCGGCGCCGACGGCGCGTCGCTGATCGTGTCCGGCTCGGGCACCGCGGCGCCCTCGGCGGTCGGCCGCGGCAGGGCGATCGCCGCCGAGGAATACCGGGTCACCGCGCTCTGCACCGACGACGAGCACCACGCGCCGCCGCAGAGCTTCGGGCTCCTCGGCGACACGTTCTCGTGGGACGGCTCGGCTTGTCAGCAGCGGTTCGACTTCCTGCGGTTCCGGGTCGGCTACGTCGCGGGCGCCAAGCCTGCGCAGCGACCCGAGCAGTGCGCCGCCATCGTCTACACGGGCACCAACACCGAGACCGCGGTCGCGCCGGTTCCTGGCCGCGCCTACTCGGTGTTCGCGGACTACGACCCACGCCGCACGGGCTCGCCGGCGGCTTCGAGCGCGGGGGACGCCGTCGGGGCGTTCGTGACCACGTGAGCGGCGCGTTCGTCACGCTGCGGCTCGATACGACCGAGGCCGAGGCGGAGCTCCGCCGGTTCTACGAGGTGGCCGAGTCGTTCGCGCGGAAGAAGATCCCGGTCGACATCCGCGGCGCCGGCGGCCCGCCGCCGGGCGGCTCGGCGCCGGCGGTCCAGGCCGAGGACCGCGCCGTCGAGCGCGCGGGCCGCAAGGGCGGCATGCTGCGCGCGTTCGCGCGCCGGTTCACCGTGCGGCGCATGGTCTCGCGCGGCCTGCGCTCCGCGGCGGCGTTCCGCACCCTGTCGGCGGGGACTGAGGTCCTGGGCGGTGGCATGGAGTTCGCCGGCGGTGCCCTGGCCCGGACGCCGGTGGGGATGCTCGCGGTGATCGGCCTCGCCGCCGGCGTGGCCGGGTTCCGGCTCGCGAGCGGCCAGCCGCTCGAAGGCGCCGGCGAGATGCTCAACCGCGTGATCCTCGGCGACGAGGACGACAAGGCGCGCGCCGCGCGCCGCACGCGCGAGTGGCTCGAAGGCACGCCGGGCGCCGGCATCGTCGGCCGGGCCGGGGCGGTGCCCGAGGACGTCCGGCAGGTCGCGCGCGTGACGAACCAGCTCCTCGTCGAGCGCGAGCGCGGCGCCTCGCTGATCCGCGAGAACTTTCCGGTCAACAGCAAGCTCGACATGCTGATTCTGGCCTTCGGCGCGGGCTTCAAGACCGCCTGGGCGCAACTGGGCGGCGGCCAGTCGATCGAGAGTTTGAAACGCGCCTACCACGGCTACCTCAAGGAATACAACCGCGATGGCGGATGAGGCACGGGTAACCTTACAGCTCGACGTCGAGGACGCGAAGCGCGTCATCGCCGGGTTGTCTAAGGACGCGGAGACCGCGGGCTCGACGGCCTCGGGCGGGATCCGGCGCGCGATCCGCCGCGGCGTGACGGCCTTCGGCTTCGGCGCCGGCGTCGGCGCGGGAATCGAGGCGATCCGGGGCCCCACCTCCGGTGGCGTCGGCGACATCGTCGGCGAGTCGTTCAACAAGCTCGGCTACGACATAGAGCAGTGGGCGCTCGGCAGCCTCGGCGAGCAGTCGCGCGCGTCGATGCAGGCGCGCGACCAACTCGTGCAGACGTTCGCGGCGTCGGTCGGCGCCACGAACCGGATCACGCCCGGGATGCGCGAGTGGTTCGACTCGGCCAAGACCCTCCGCCAGCAGGAAGAACACGGCAAAACGCTGATCAACCAGGACAAATACTTCCAGGGCCCGGGAATCGAGGCGCTGATCGAGCGCGTCACGTCGGCGCTCGCGGGCCTGCTCCACGACGCCGTCGGTAATCTAATCAAGGCCCTCACCCCTCCGTGCTTCCGATGAGCGTCCCGAACCCGTTCGCGATCACCTTCGGCGACCTGGACGTCGGCGGCACCACGCCGTTCCAGCTCCTCGGGCCCTACGCGATCGACAAGAGCTACGAGGGCTTCCGGCTCACGTTCGACATTGTCGTTACCGCCGACTCGCTCGCCGCCGTCCAGGCCCTCGCCGACGACCTTGAGACCAACTTCCGCCGGCGCCTCGTGAACGGCGACCAACTCGTCATCAGCCTCGGTGGCGCGACCTGGACCTACCGCGTGGGCGAGACGCTCCTGGCCGTCACCAGCGAGATCCAGAAGCGCGGCAACCGCGAGGTCGACCTCGGGTTCTCACGCGCTTACACGTGCACCGTGCACGGCGAACTGCCGGCCGACCAGGACAACGCGCTGCGCGACGTCGAGGTCCTCGTCCACTACCTGCCGAGCCGGCAGCGCACGGTGACGATGCGCGGCACTTACACGGCCGACGATGGCGGTGGCGCGCTCGAAAACTACCAGAGCTCGTTCGACGGCGAGGCGCTCCTCTACCTCAACGTGATCGACTCGAACGCGAAGTGGGAGCTCGTCGACGAGTCGGCCACGCTCGACCGGCACCGCACGTCGGCGGGCTCCGACCCGCGCCCGCACCTGTGCAACTTCACGCGCCAATATACGGAGCTCCTCGCCGACCAGAGCCAGGGCCAGCGCGACGACAACCAGATCCGCGACCATCGGATCGTGTTCACCGACCTGTCCCAGAACCCGGCGGACAGCAAGGCGAGCATTCACCGGCTCCGGCGCGTCGTCGGCACCTACGACTGCTCGGTCGACATCACCGAGACGACCGACCTGCACGACGTTTTCGACTCTAAGGTTCGGCAGCATATCACCCGGCTGTTCCGCACCGAGTTCTCGCCGCAAGTGTTCTGCCTCGAAGAACAGCGGATCGCCTTCGACGAGACCGCGAAGCGGATCTCGGTCCAGTTCCAGTTCCTCTACCACGGGAGCGACTCGGGCCACGTGATCGAGGTCGCGCAGTCGGTCGCCTACAAGGAGACGCGCACGATCGACTACACGCCCGTCCACGGCACCGACGAGTTCGCCGCCGAGGCCGACGTCGGCTTCGCCGTGCGCGAGCGGCACTGGAACCGGACGGCGGTGGTCCTCGGCGTCGAGACGCCGAAGCTCCGGATCAGCGCGCAGCCGCTCGCCGGCGACGCCGGCCTGTTCACAGACACGATCGGCGGCATCGCCGGGCCCGACTTCGGCAACCGCAGCCGCATCGCGCCGGACGGCTGGAACATCATCAGCAGCACGAGCCAAGTGACGCCGCAGTTCGTCGGCGACCCGAGCAACTCTAACAACCAGATCCAGCTCTACATCGTAAGCGAGGTCGTGGTCGAGCGGTTCCACAAGAAGCCGGCCGGCGCGGGCACCGGCCCGGTGACCCCGAGGTAGCCCGGTGCCCGAAACCTCGAAGGCGATCGTGACCCTCGGCGGCGTGCCGCTCGGCGCGACCCAGGCGATCGCGTGGCGGTTCGTGTCCGGCGTCGCGCCCTACGTGACCGAGTTCGCGGTGCCGAAGGCGACCTGGACCGGCAAGCTCCGGGGGCGGACCGGCGTGCCGCTTGAGCTCCGGATCGTCGACAGCCGCGGCGTCGACACGCGGATTCAGGGCGTCTACATCCTGCACACGGCGCCGAGCGACTCGCCGAACCGGGTGCACTTCGTGGTCGCCGACGTGCGGTGGAAGTGGCCCTACAAGCTCGTCGCGATGGACTTCAACATGACGCGGAAAACGGGCGACCGGACCGCGTTCCAGAGCGTGCCGGTCGAGACCCAGGTCTCCGTCGACCAATACGACTTCCTCGCCTACTCGTTAGACAAGGACGACCAGGGCGCGCCGCAGAAGTGGACCGCGCAGAACGCGCTCGAAGAAGTCCTAAAGCAGGTCGCCTTAGACGCGCAGGGCCGGCCGAACTACCACATCGAGAGTTTCCCGATCCCGCAGGAGACGAGCGGCAACGAGGGGCAGTTCACGATCCAGAACGTCTCGCTGCGCGACGCCGGCGACGCCGCGATCGCGCGGCTCCTGAGCTATATTCCCGGCACCGACATTTACATAGACAAGAAGGGGCAGGCCCGGGTCTTTGATACGACCGACCTCGGCGCCGCCGAGGACCGGCTCGGCGACCTGCCGCCGCGGACCTGGGCCGGCGAGTTCCCGGCGATCATCGACCGGAAGAAGATCCGCCCGCAGGCGGTGCGCGTGCACTACCAGCGCGAGGTCGAGTGTCTGTTTCGCTTCAAGGATCTCCTCGCGGGCACCGCGACGCCGCCGCTCACGCCGCAGCCCGACGACGCGTTCCTGGAGAACGTGATAGCGACGCCGGACCCAGTCACATTTATGACCGAATACGACCCGGTCTCTAATCGGGCGCGCACGGTGGCGAAGGCCGTCGGCACCTGGGTCGAGTTCTCGCGCTGGCTCAACGCAATGGACCAGCAGCGACCGTTGAACTCGTTCCCCTGGACGTTCGACACGATCAAGCGGCTCTGGGTGCTCGGCAACCTCGAAGGCGCGCTCGGTGCCGGCGGCAAGGACCTCGACGACGACGCTAACATCGCGATGCGCGTCCAGACGATCAAGGAGCACTTCCGGCAGACGTTCCGCGTCAACCGGAAATACATGGAGCGCATTAGGGACATCCGCGCCGTGCGCGTCGGCCTGCTCGACCCGGTGACCGGCGCCCGAGCTCCGGCGCGCGTGTGGGGCCAGTATGCCGTGATCCCCACCGAGAAGGGTTACATGGTTACCGCGCGCACGGACCCGAGTCAGGTCGCCTACGCGCGCAACGTCGACTGCCTCGCGGCCTCGGCCGACGGGACCAACATCACGCGCACGACGCCGGGCGTGCAGACGATCACCGTCGAGGACGAGGAGGTCGGGATCCTGCGCGTCGAGGGCGTCCAGTCGCCGTTCGGCACGACGGCGAGCTTCGTGCCCTGCCTGCTCGTGAACGCGCAGGAGCAGACCCGGGTGCCGATCCGCGACTTGCGACGGCAGGACGAGCAGTCGATGGGGTTCGGGATGCGGATGGAAGGCGGGAGCGACGGCATCTTCCTCGCAAACTCGATGAAGCTCGCCGCCATGCTGACGATCACGCCGGCCGCGCCTAACAACAAGTTCCAGTTCCACGTCGTCGAGGTGAAGGCGCGCGACGTCGCCGAGATATACCGCATCGACTACCAGATCCAGGGCGGCGAGGGCCCGACGCTCGAAGTGTTCATACCGCCCGGCGAGATGACGGCGCGGTTCGCGTGGGACGACGACCTGCAGGCGTCGACCACGATCAAACACCTCCTCGGGCTCGGCGACGTCCAGGGCATCGACGGGACGAACCTGCCGGGATTCATCCTGTGCAACGGCGAGCGCAGCCTGACCGGCCACGCGCTCGCAGTCGCGGCCGAAATGCTGGCGCCGTTCGCCGACGCGCTCCAGGGGACGGTCGCGACAGCGGTGCCCGACGACGCGCTGCGGCTCGTCGGCAACAACTCGTCGGTGACCGTGCGCGTCGACGCGGCGCCGTCGGCGAAGGTCTCCGCGATCACCGCGTTTCCGGGGCAGCAGCGGCCGATCTCGCGGCTCGCGTTGATGCCGGAGTCGACAAGGCGGATCGTCCTGGGCATCGTTCCGTTCCGCTGACCCCATGTCGAAGGTAACCGACCGCACCGACCTCGGGTTCTTCCCGCTCCAGGACGCCGCCGCGGCGGACGACGGCACGCCGGTCGGAATGCGGATGTGCCTCGCCGGCGCGCGCCTCAAGCGCGTCCCGGACCCGCTCGGCCGCGACGGCGCGACCGGCGACAGCGACGCGGCGATAATCGAGATCGCGCGCGACCACGACCTCGGCACGATCGGCGACGTCCACCCGTGGCTGTTCTGGCAGACGCGCGACCGCGGCGTGCGCGACATGGGCGCGTGGTCGATGGTGTTCGGCACGGTCTGGAGCGAGACCGAGGGCCGCTACACGCACGGCAGCGCGCAGCCGCTACGCGACGGCGACTTCAAGACTGACACGCGATTCCGCGCGAAAACTCTGAGCTGGCCGCAAGGGCTCAACACGATCCCGAAGGGTGCGCTGCTCGTGGCGCTGCCGGGCACCGACGAGGGCACCCAGGCCGAGCTCGCGCTGTGGGCCGACCCGCGGCTCTGCGCGCCGAACATCAGCGGCCCCGCCGCGTGCGGGACGCTCGTCGTCGACTTGCAGCCCGAGGGCACGTTCTGCATGTCGGGCTCGACGATCCCCGGCGTCGGCGGTCGCGCGGCGGTGCTGCAATCACTGGTGCGCGTCGTCGCCGTGACCCAGCACACGTCGCTCGCGAACCTCGGCGGGAGCGGCAACGTGCTCGCGCTCCAATACGGCCGGAGCAAGCAGGACCAGTTGCCGGGTTTGGGCGCGATCTTCGGCCCGATGGTCGGCGCCGCGGGCCCGACCACCGGCGGTGGCGGGGGCACCGCGGTCCCGCTCCCGACGGGGCCGACGGGCCCCGTCACGCCGCGCATCGGCGCCGGCCTGCCGGGGCGCGCGCGACGCGGCGAGCTCAACGTCGGCACCGGCGCGTTCGGGACCGGGCTCACCGCCGAGGCCGGCGGGTCGCAAGAGCTCGCAATCAAGGACTACGGCCAGTTCTCGCCGGTGGCCGACGGCGCCGGCGGCGTCGCGTTCATGGCCGCCTTAGACGGCTGGGGACCTATCCACCTCGGCGCGCGCGGCGACAAACACGAGCACGGGCACGACGGCGACGGTAACCCCGTCAACTCCGCCCACGTCTCGACCAACGCCTACTTCTTCCGGAACTCGCGCGAGGACGGCCCGCTCCAGTTCGAGGGCGTCTACCCGGACCCGCCGAGCTGGCCGCTCACGGCGCGCGTGCACCTGAGCTGGGACGGCCGCGCGCGGCACCCGTTCCGCGGCGGCTCGCGCGACGGCCTGTGGCGCTGGTGGGCCGAGGTCCCCTACGTCGCGCCGACGACGCCGCCGACGATCCCGCCGACCACTCCGCCGACCAGTCCCCCGAGCACGCCGCCGCCGACCACGCCGGGACCGGGGCGCCCAGGCCCCGGGCCGTCGCCGCCGGGGCCCGGCGCGCCGCCCGGGCCGGGCACGCCCGGCGGCCCGGCGACGCCGGGGCCCCCCGGACCCGGCGCGCGCGGCGGTCGCGGGCCGATCCGTCCCACGTGGCAGGGCGGCGGCGCGCCGCCGCTCGGCTGGCCGGGCCCTCCGATCACTGGGAGGCCCGGGGCGCCCGGCACGGGCGGCCCTGGGGTTCCGCCACCGCCTGGTCCCGGCGGGGCCGGTGGCGGCGGTCCTGCGGGGCCCAGGGGCGGTCCGTCGACGCCGCGCGGCCCGTGGCCCGGTCCGGGCGACCCGCCGCCGCCGGGCGTCGCCCTGCCGCCCGACCCGCCCGACGACCCGGACCCGCCGGAGGACCCGCCGGACGACCCGGACGACGACCCCTTCGGCGCCGGCGGTGGCCGCCTGCCGCGCTACCCGAACGGCTACCCGCTGCCCGGCGAGGGCAAGCCGCCGAAGAAGAAGTGGGGCAAGAACGCGGCGCCGGCGACCGGCGTCTGGTCGGGGCGCAACGCCGTCGGCGGGCGCGAGCGCGTCCCCGGCCTCGTCGAGCGCGTCGGCGGCGCCGACCGCGACGCCGTCGGCCTCTACACGATCTTCCACCCGCTGAGCGAGGGCTACGCCGCCGTCGCGTTCCGCCCGCAGTTGAGCGTGCTCGGCGCCCCGAACTTCGAGCACAACCCGCAAGTCCCGCGCGCGATGGTGATCGCCGACGAGCGGACGCGGCCCCAGGTCGTCGTGCTCCGCGCGTTCGGCGGCCAGAGCTCGGCCACCGGCGACTGGCGCTACGTCGAGCGCCCGGTCGGCTCGCGCGCCCGCGGCGGCACCGCGAACGGCGGCGTCGTGTTCTCGCCGGCGCGCTTCGAGCTCGCCGACTACTACGGGCTCAACACCGGCGCCAACGTGAGCGACGTCACGAGTTCGCGCGCGACGCAGTCCTACGTGCTGCTCGCGCCCGGCGTCGCGCTCGCGTTCGGCAAGCCCGCGGCCACCGGCGCGTTGCAGTCGAACGCCGCCGTGATCGACCAGGACGTCGCCGCCGCGGCGGCGCCGCTGCGCGTCACGCACGCCGGCGCCGAGGTCCTGCGCGCGGCGGTCGTCGGCAGCGAGCGGCTCGTGCAGCTCGGCGGCACGACCGGCGCGGCGCTGCCGTCGGGCTCGACCGCGCAGCGGCCGGGCTCGCCGGTCGCGGGGCACGTCCGGATCAACAGCAGCGGCGCGACCGACGTTCTGGAGTGGTGGGACAACACCGGCGGCGCGGGCTGGCTCCAGGCGTGGCCGTCGACGGTGTTCGTGGCGAGCGGCACGAACCACGCGATCGGCCTCGTGCCCGACCCGGGCGCGAGCGCCGGCACGACGAAGTTCTTGCGCGAAGATGCGACCTGGGCGGTCCCATCGGGTAGCGCGAGCGGCACGCTGCTGCGCGCGCCGCAGATCCTTGCCAGCGGAACGAGCTATACAACGCCGGCCGGCTGCACGCACATTCTCGTCGAGATGATCGGCGCCGGCGGCGGTGGCGGCGGCGCGGCGCAAGCGGCGACGAACGCGGCGGCGGGCGGCGGCGGCGCAGCCGGCGCGTTCGCGTCGGCCTACATCGCGGTGACCGCGAGCACGGCCTACACGATCGCGATCGGCGCCGGCGGCGGTGGCGGCGCTGCCGGCAACAACGACGGGAGCACCGGCGGGAATACAACGATCACGGTCTCGGGGACAACCTACACGGCAGCCGGCGGCGGCGGCGGCAAGGGCTGCGCCGCGGGCGTGGGCACCATCGTGCAGGGCGGCGACGGCAGCTCGTCGAGCAACTGCGACTTGAACGGTCGCGGCGCCCCGGGTCACGAGGGCATCGTGATCTCCAAGACGATCGCGTCGGGCGGCGCCGGCGGGTCGCCGCCGTGGGGCGGTGGCGGTCGCGCCACGGGCAACACCGAGGCGCAGGGCAATGACGGCAAGCTCTACGGCGGCGGCGGCGCCGGCGGGTGTTGCCTCGGCACCACGGCGCGCGCCGGCGGCGCCGGCGCGAACGGCGTCATCCGCATCTGGGAGTTCTCCTAGCGAAGGCGCAGGTGTTCCACCGATGGACCTCAGCCTACCTACTGGCGGAGCCTGTGCGGTCGCGGGCGCGCTCGCCCTCAAGGGCATCGACATGATCCTGAACTTCTTGACCAAGCGGCAGCGGCAGGACGACGAGTTCGCGGAGAAGCAGCGGCGGCAGGGCGACGAGGTCGCCGAGCGCCGCGACGAGCGGCTGCAGAAGCGCGTCGCCGAGCTCGAATGCCGGCAGGACCGCCACGCTCGCGAGCACGCTGAGGCGCTCCAGAAGTGCCTCGACGGGCACCAGCAGTGCATCGACGAGCAGCAAGAGCTCGCGAAGCAGGTCGTCGCGCTCCAGGCGAAGGTGTTCGGCCACCAGCCGCCGGGAAAAGATCAGGGACTTTTCAGCTAAGGTCCCCATTGCGTCCCGGGCGACTACCCTGGGAGCATGACGAACCGATGGCGCGGAAGTAGCGTCGCGATCGCCATGGCCTTCGCGACGTGCGCGACGCTCACCTGCTGGGCGGCGTTCGGCGACGACTACGGGCGGATGCCGCTCGACGCCGCGCTGGTGCGGCTCCGGAGCGCCGACCGCGACGAGCGCGGCGGCGCGCTCGTCGTGTGGGACCGCGGGTTCCGCGAGGCGCTCGGGGTCCTGCTCGACGCGGCCGAGGCCGGCGACCCGCAGGCGCGCGCGCTGCTCGACAAGTGGCGGGAGATCCTCAAGTGCCGATGACGTGGAATCCGGACCCGCCGAAGGCGGGCCAGACGTGCACGGTGTGCCTGTGCCCCGACGCCGAGGGCTACGCCGACCTGATGCTCACGCCCGACGACGGCTCGCCGCCGGTGACCGTGCACGCCGTCCCGTGCGCGACGCTCACCATGCCGGCAGCGTGGAAGGGCGTCGGCGTGAAGCTCGAAGATTCCAGCGGCCAGTGCTCGCCGAGCTACCGCGTCGTCGCGTAGCCGGGCCGCGCCGGGTAGCATCGCCGGCCTCATGGAAGATCCAGGCGAAGCCTTCTCCCCCGCGCCCGAAGTCGAATACCACTCGCCGGAGCCCGCGCCGGTGCTGCCGATGCCGCGCGGGATGCCGGTGCCCGACCCGCGCGGCGAGGCGCAGTCGCGCGCCGAGGCGTGCGGGCGCGAGCTCCAGGCGCTCCTCGCGCGCCACCGCTGCCGGCTCGTGCCGACGATGGCGCTCGAACCCGTCGGCTCGGACGGCTCGCGCGCGCTGCTCCAGGTCGGCTTCGCCGTCGGCACGCTGCCGTGACGCCGGGCGTCGACCTGCCGCCGAGCTCGGAGCCGGTGCCGGGCTTCGAGGCCGAGGCGGCGCCGCCGGTGATCCCCGGCCGCTTCCGGCGCGCGATGGTCCGCACGCTCGACGACGCGATGCCCGAGGAGTGGGTGCGCGAGCTCGGTCGGTGGCTCTACTACCACCGGCACGCGCTGGCGCGCGGCGGCGACTCTGCCGGCGTCGAGCGTTACAACTTCGAGCTGTTCGAGGTCGACAAGCGCGCGCCCGAGCTCGCGGCGCCGCTGCGCGCGAAGATCCTCTCGGAGATCCCGAACGCGCTCGCGCCGTGCTGCGTGCCCGACTTCGACGTGCGCTACGTCGAGATGACGGCGACCCTGCACCACCACGGCGGCCACTTCGTGTGGCACGACGACGCGCCGGGCTACGACGGCGAGATCGTCCCATCGCGCCGCCTGTCCTGGACCTACTACGTGCACACGTCGCCGAAGATGTTCCGCGGCGGCGAGCTCGAGTTCTTGGACGGCACGGCGGTCGAGCCGCGCTGCAACCGCCTGACGATGTTTCACCCCGTGCAGATGCACCGCGTGCGGCCCGTCGAGTGCTGGTCGGCCGAGCTGCTACACGGCCGCTGGGCGCTCATGGGGTGGATCCACGGCGACCCGCCGCCCGGCTGGGTCGAGCGGATCCCGAAGCTCCGCGACCGGCCGGCGAGCGGCTAGAAAAACGGCCCGACGCGCGCCGGGCCGTCTGCTTTCCTAACAACCAACTACCTCGGGAGGGGAGACAAGCATGTCGCGGGGACGGTCAATGCCCCCGCCTCTGCGGTGTTTCGGCGGCCTTAGACGCGAGAATGATAGCGTCGAGCTCATTAGTCGTCCAGGTCGGCTTCTCGCCCTTGCCGTCCCAGAGCTTCGCCATTCTGGCCAGTATCAGGGCGTTCGCGAGACTGTCTTGACGAGCGCCGCGGAGGTCCCCGTCGGTGCGCCCGGCGAACTTGTCGAGTTGATACGACAGGCACGTCAGCGGGCCCCACTCGGCCAGGAGCCGCTCGACCCACGCCTTGACGGCGGCGCCGGCGGGCCACTCCGCGGCGCGGGCGGCGCCGCCGTGCGGCTCGACCTCGGGGCAGTTGATTCCGCGCAGGCGGACGTCGACCCGGAAGCCGACGTAGTAGTTGAGGTCGAGCCAGCAGCGGACGGTGTCGCCGTCGAGGACCTCGTAGCGTTCGACCAGGTTCGCACGGGTCGTCATAGCCACGTCCTCCGGCGCTGGTAGAACTTCCGCAGCCGTTGCTTGAGCTCGGCGAGCTTGTGCCCGTGCACGCGACGGAGCTCGGCGCCGTCGTTGTTGAGCAGCAGGTCGAGCGCACCGTCCGCGCCCACGGGCGCCGCGCGGACGACGCACGGCGGGGTCCACTCCAGGAGCCAGTCGCTAGGGACCTGGGCGATCAAGCTCCCGCCTTTGCGATCATAGAGGTCGGTGTAACCGTGCTCCGACCGCATCACGTATTGCCCGTTATTGTAGGTATAAGACTGGCCGGCAGGACTGCGGACGGTGACGGTCACGGCTGCCCCGGGACGACGATCTTCTGCCCGGCGAGCTTCCGCGCCTCGTCGCGGGCGCGGATGATCTCGGCCTTCTCGGCCGCCGTCGTTTGGTAGCTGCAGAGGCGCCAGTCGACCTTGCCGACTCGCGGCGCCGTCGGGCAGACCAGCGTCTCGAACTTGAACCGGAACGCCGTCATCACGGCGGCGTTGTCCATCTCCTCCTCGGTGACCACGATCGGCTCGGCGCTGCGGTAGGCGAGCGCCGCGACGAACCGCACGAGCGGCACCGTGCGCGCGAGCTCGGCTTCGATCGCGACCATTTTCTTGATTAGGCCGCGCAGCTCCGCGCGCAGGATGTCGGCTTCGCTGAGGCGGTCGTTCACGGTGCGAGCTCCCGGCTGCGCGCGAGCGCGGCCTCGACGACCGCCGACGGCACGCGCAGGCCCGCGGCGAGGCGCTCGACGGTGTGGCGCTGCGCGACCTTCTGGCCGAGCATCAGCGACCAGAGGTGCTTGCGCGACGTCCGGCACCTGCGGGCGACGGCCGCGAACGTCACCGGGCGCCGGCCCGCGCCTCGCGACCGGCAGAGCTCGACGAGCGCGCGGAACGTGCCCGGCGCGCGGGCGCGCTCGACCTCCTCGCGCGGGCGCTCGGCGGTCACTGGCACAGCAGCACCACCAGCGCGAGCAGCGCCGCGGCGTCGGACCGGAGAGACTGCGCGCTGCGGCCCTGGCCGCCGGCGACGAGGGGGACCTCGGTGTTACCCATGGTGTCCCAGGGTAGCGCGCGCCCGTCGCCCGCGCCATAGGGCGCTCACCCGCGGAACCTCCGCGCGCGGTAGCCGTCCGCGGCGACCGGCAGGTCGGTCGCCCACGGCGGCGGCGCCGAGACGACGCGGCAGAACTCGTCGACGTCGCCCGCGCCGGCAGCGACCTCGGCTGCGACCGAGTCGTGCACGTGCAGCACGACCTCGTAGCCGTCGCGCTCGAGCCGCAGCAGCGCGTCGGCGAGCAGGTCTCGCGACGCGGCCTGCGTCGCGTTCTCGGCCAGCTTGCCGCCGTAGGTCGTCTCGCGCGCCATCGACGCGCCGTCCTTCCCGGGCGTGAAGAACGCCAGCTCGTCGCCCTCGAACTCGACCGTGACGATGTTCCCGTCCTCGTCGACCGTCTCCACCCTCTTGACCACGCGGTCGACGCGCGGGCGCCAGAAGCGCACCGCGCGTCCCGAGGGCAGCACCATCAGCAGGCAGCCCGGGGTCATCGCCATCGAGACCCGCCCGACCTCGACGCGGGTCCCGGGGCCGCCGCGCACCGCCGCGTGCGCGGCATCCTGCAGGCTCGCCCAGAACTGGACGATCGCGTTGTTCGCGGTGCGCCACGCCCGCTGCACGCGGCGGAACTCCTTGAGCGTCATCCTGACGCCCCAGCCCGCGGCGGTCTCGGCCAGCTTCACGACGCCCATCCCGTAGCCAAGCGCGAGCGTGCAGACCTTCCCGAGCTGCCGGTCCCTCGAGCCGACGGCCTCGGCCGCGTACTCGTAGAGGTCCTGCCGCCTCTCCCCGCGCAGCCGCGCCGCGTCGTAGTCGCGCAGCAGCGCAAGCACGTCCTCCTGGCCGGCGAGCCACGCGACGACGCGCGCCTCGATCGCGGAGAAGTCCGCGCCGATCAGCTCGCGTCCGGGCGGAGCAGCGACCACGCCACGGAGCATCTGCGACAGCACCGACAGCGGGCGGTCCTCGATCCGCGCGAGCAGGTCTAGGTCGCCAGCCTCGACGACCAGCCGCGCCAGTCCCGCGGCGCCGGGGCCGAGCCGCGTCTTGGGCAGGTTGTGGAGCTGCATCCCGTAGCTCGCCCACCTCCCGGTGTGCGCGCCGTAGACCTGGAGCGAGTTGCGCAGCCGGCCGTCGGGGCAGACCATCTCGTCGGCGCGCGCCAGCTTCGCGAGCGACGACGCCTTGCCCGCCTCGGCGCGGTTCTCCAGCACCAGCCGCACGTCGCGCGGCAGGTCCGCGCGCGCGAGCAGCGCGGAGACCGCGGGCGCGCCGACGGTCTCGGTCATCCGCACGACGCCGTCCTTCCGCTTGCGCGGGACCTTCGGCAGCCGGACGCCGCGGCGCGCGAGCCACTCCTTGAGCGCCGGCGCGGCGGTCGAGTTCGCGAGGTCGAAGTCGGACGCGGCGATCGCCGCGTCCTGCAGCACCGACGATCGTGACGCGGCCATGCGCGCCAGCCGCGCGGCGAACTCGCGGTCGAGCCAGACGCCGCGCGCGTTGATCCGCGCGTCGGCGCGCACGACCAGCTCCTCGTGCACCGACGGGGGCTGCAGCCGCGCCCAGCAGCCGGCGGTGGCCCGGACGTCGACGGCGCAGTACTCGGACAGCCGGTCGAGGTCGTCCGGGTCGCGGCTCCGCCTCCAGCCGCCGCGGCCGTCGGGCTCCGCGGTCGACATCTCGCGCATGAGCTTGGCGCCCTCCTTGTCCTTCTGGACCGCGCAGCCGAGCGCGCGGGCTAGGCCCTCGAGCTTCGGCGGTAGGTTCGCGGCGAGCCCGCGGACCTGCGTGTCCTCCCACTGGTCGAGCGCCACCGCGGGGAATCCGTGGCGCGGGCGCAGCACGAGGTCCCAGATCGCCAACTCGAACTCGGCGTTGTGCGCGACGACCCGCACGCCGGCGCGGACGGCCTCGAGAAAGGCCCGGGCCGCGCCGAGCCGGCCCGGCCGCCACTCGTACTCGTCAAGCAGTGGCTCGCCGCCGCGGAGCTCGCCGCCCCAGTACGCGGCGCGGAGCACGAGGACCTCCGTCGACGGGTGGCGCGCGTAGGCGCGCGCCCCCAGCCGGCGGAGGTCCGCCGCGCTGCTCGTCTCGAGGTCGAGCACGAGCACGCCGCGCACCGGATCCCAGGTCACTCGCCGAACATCTCCGCCAGCAGGTCCTTGCCGCCCTTGGCCCCGGCCTGCGCCGGGGCGTCCTGGACCTCGACGGCCTCGAACACCTCCGCCGCCGGGCGGCCGCCGCCGAGGCGCCGGTCCTCGCGGATGAGCTGGACCGAGTTCAGGTTGAACGAGATCCCGCGCCCGCCGACGTCGTGGTCCCAGCACCACGCGGTCACGTGCGCGCGGACCCAGCAGCCCGCGAAGATGCGGCGCTCGGAGCCGAGCTCGGGGATCGGCTCGAGCTTCTGGTCGACGACCTGGGGCGGGGAGTTGCTCGCGCAGCGCAGGAAGTGCCAGCCCTCCTCGTAGCCCTCCCACTGGTTCTCGCACTTGCGGAGCGGGATGCCGCGGTCGGACAGCTTGGCCTGCGCGATCGGCTTGCCGAACCGCTCCAGGCAGGCGGCCTTCATCGCCTCGGTGATCGGGGCGAGGTTGAAGTCGGGCGGCAGGAGCAGCGTCGCGGAGTACGTCTCGCGGTTGCCCTCCTTGAACGCCTTCGGGACGTAGAGGTTGGGGAACGCGAGGCGAACGGGGACCGAGGTGACGACCTCGAACGAGGACAGGGGCATCAGGAGCCTCCAGGAGTAGGAGCGGGAACCGCTGCGGGGAACTCGGAGAACACCGCGCCCGGCCGCAGCGCCGGTCGCGGGTCGGACGCCTCGACCAGCGACGCGCCGGCCGGGGGCTTCTCGGCCAGCGCGGACACGTCCGCGTCGGCCTTGATCTTCTTCAACCGGCGCTCGGCCTCTGCCGGCGACACGAGCTCGGGCGCCGCGCGCGGGTCGATCCCGCGCAGCGTGAGCTCGAGCTCGGTCGCGGCCTCGTCGCGCCACCGGCGATTACCGCGGCGCTCGACCAGCTTCCAGCCGGGGATCGACCTACCCTGCGCGGCGAGGGCCTCCGCGTGCTCGCGGACGGACCGCATCCACGACTCGAGCATCGGGAACGCGTGCAGCAGCCGCGCGAGGTCCGCCTCGGACAGCGTCAGCGGGCTCGGCGGCTCGCGCGGGGCGTCGGGGACCTCGCCGGCGGCCGGCAGGTCGCCCTCGCGCCGCTCGCCGAACGCGGACCGCGCCGTCTGCAGCGCCAGCTTGCGGAGCTCGGGGCAGGTCGCGCGCGCCGGGCACCAGCGGCAGTGGTCGCCGGCGTGCAGCCCGGCGCCGGGCTTCTTCACCGCGGCTACGGCGCCGCGCAGCAGCGCGAGGAACGTCTGGATCTCGGCCCGCGTCTGCACGTCGGTCCGCCACGGCCGCGCGCCGTGGTAGCGCGGCTGGACGATGTGCAGCTCGACCGAGGCGACACGCTCGGCCAGCTTGCCCCAGAGGTTCAGCGCGCCGACGGCGTAGGTCCGCGCCTGCTCGTTCTCGTCGGCGTCGACGAACACGCCGGCGCCGTACTTGAAGTCGAACACGTGCAGCGTCCGGCCGTCGCGCGAGAGCAGCAGCGCGTCGGCCGTGCCGTGGACGTTGGGGTGCAAGGCGTCGACGCGCTGCTCGACGCGGAGCTCGCCGCCCTCGGCGAGCTCGACGGACCGCACCGCGTCCAGGTAGACCTGCACGTGCGCGGCGGCGTCCTCGGTGACCTCGAACCGCCCGCACTCGGAGCGCGCGCCGAGGCGCGAGGCGGCGTCGCTGCCGCGCACGAGGCACTCGGCGGCGATCCCGTGCATGAACGTACCCTCGTCGGCGAACGGCGACGACGGGCCCTCGGGGAGCCCGCGGCAGAGCGCGACGGAGCCGTAGCACCGCATCCAGCGATGGGCCGCGCTCGGGGCGAGCTCGGCGTGCGTCTTGGGCGAGGGGGCGGTCACGGCGCCACCTCGGCGTCGGCCGTGACGGCGCCGACCGGGCGCTCGGCGATCGACGCGTGGACCCGGTGCGGGAGGAGCAGGGAGTCGGGGACGTCGAGCTCGAGCGCGACGATCAGCGCCCCGACGGCCGGCGAGCCCGGGGGACTCGCCGACATCGCCCGGACGCGCAGGCCGACGAGGTTCCCGCTGCGGGTCACGCGCGGGGTCAGCTGCAGGTAGCACCTCGTGATCACGTCGCACCTCCCGGGGGTCCGATCAGCGCGTCGTAGCGCGACCACCAGCCGTCGTCGCAGAGCTCGCCGGTGCGCATGGAACGCAGCAGCCGCACCGCATCGTCTAGCGCGATGAGGGCGGCGGACAGGTCGTCGCGGTTGACCTGCACGATCGCCTTCTCGTAGTTACGGTTCTCGTAGACCACCTCACCCAGGCGCTTGCGCGCGGCGGCGATCTCCGACAGAGGAGTATATGGCGCGGGCTCGCGCGCGAGCCGCACCGCCTCGCCGACGACGGCCTCCGCGAAGTCGCGGAGGCGGTCGAACGTGTTGCTGGGATTGTCGCGGATGCGGCAGCCGAGGTCGTTCACCACCTGCGCGAGATCAACAGATGATCTCACTTCGGCACCTCCGGCGCGGCATCCTGGGCCGCGCGCAAGAACAGGAACACGTCGTTGAAGTGACCGAGCAGCTCGGACTTCTTGGCGCGCGAGAGCGCCGCGAGGATTTCCTCGACGGCCTTGATCGTCTCCGCGGCCTCGGCCTTGCAGAACTTCCCCTGGGTGTCGGCCATGGCCTCAGCTCCCCGTCGCCGCGGCCGGCGGACGCTTGCCGGCGGCGAGGCGCCGGCGGATCGCGTCGAGCATCGCGGGGTACTTCTCCGGCGGCAGGTCCGGCAGCCGCGGCGCGCCGACCTCGGCGAGGACCTCCTTCACGGCGGCAATGCCGCCGGTCGCCTCGGCGAGCTTGCGCATCTCCTCCTTGAGCTGATCCATCGTGACCGCCGGCGCGGGCGGCTGGATCGGGGTGGGCGGCGCCGCGGGGGCCGCCGCGGCGGGCGCGGGCGCGGCCTTCTCGACCTTCTTCTTGCCCGCGGCGGGGCGCTCGGGCGCGGCCGGCGCCGCGACGTCCTCGGGGGCGGTGGCGGTCGGCGCGAGCGCGGGCGGCCGCGCGCCCTCGGCGGCGAGGCGTGCAAGCAGCTCCGAAGCGATCGCGAGTTCGGACGGGGTGGGGGACTCGAGCGTGATTGTCAGGTTCATCGTGTTAGGTGAGTGAGCGGCCGGCCCGGCCCAAGCGGAGAAGGGAGGCGCGCGGCGGGCGCCGGGCCGGCCCCTGGTGGAGACCCGCCGCGTAAGGTTGTTCGGTCACTGCGACCTCGGGTCGGGTGCCGCCAGCTCGTAGCCGTTAGGCCCCCGCTTACAGAGGTTGACGGGCGCAAAGTAGGTGAGCCGTTGCGCGTCGCGCTCGATGTGGCTCGACCACCCGATCGCCCCACCGACGCGGACGTAGGTCACGTGCGTGAGCCACACGGCCTTGGGCGCCGTGTACGGGACGGACGGCAGCGGCGGAGCGACCAGGACGACGATTTCCCGCGCGTCCTCGCGCTCCTCAACGCGGCCGTCCCACGGACCGCCGATGAACCGCGCGATCACCGCAGCACCTCGCGGATCATCCGCACCTTGGCCCGCAGCGCGCGCGACACGTCGACGTCGGCGGTGCGCGCGAGCGAGCAGAAGCGGACGCGGCAGCGCCGGCCCTGGCCGATCCGGTGGATGCGGTCGGCGGCCTGCGCGTTCTCGCCCGGGACCCAGGACAGCTCGGCGAAGATCGCCAGTGCCGCTGCCGTCAGCGTGACGCCGACGCCGCCCGCGACGATGTTGAGCACGGCCACCCGGACGCGCGGGTCGAGCTGGAAGCGGTCGACGGCCGCCTGCCGCTCGGGCCCCGGCGTGGCGCCGGTGATCGTCACCACGCCGTAGGGCGCGAGCCGCTGCGCGATCCCCGCGACGACGTCGGCGTGGTGCGCGAACACGACCACCTTCGGCTCGCCGCCGTCGAGGTCGAGCGCCGCGAGCTCGGCGACCGGGCCGACCTTGCACAGCCCGCAGAGCCGCCGGAAGCGCGCGACGTCAACGCCGTCGCGCAGCGCGCGGAGCTCGCCCGCCGGGTCGTCGCCCGCGGCCTCGACGGCGGCCATGACCTTCCGCCCGACGCTCGCCTCGAGCTCGAGAAGCTCCGACGGCGGCGCGTCCCAGGCTAGCTGCACGTCCTCGTAGCTAACCTCTGGCAGGTCGAGGCACTCGGCCTTGGTGCGGCGCAGGAACAGACCGTCGAGGCGCTTCCTGAGCTCCGGCATCGCCTCCTGCCGGTTGGCGACGACCTTCCAGCCCGGGTCGTACTGCGACGGCCGCACGTGACAGTACCGCCGCGCGAAGGCGAGCAGCGACGGCGCGGGCGTGCCCGGCGCGGCCAGCCGCTCGGGGAACGCGGACGCCAGCATGAGCCAGAGGTCGGTCACGTCGTTGACGATCGGCGTGCCAGTCAGGAACCACGCGCGGTCGCACCGCTCGAGGACCGACTCCCGCAGCCGCGCCGGCTGGTCCTCGCCGCGCGGGACGCCGAAGAACGCGACCGACCGCTTCGCCGAGGGGGAGCGGAACGCGTGCGCCTCGTCGAGCACGCAGGCGGCCCACCGCCGCCGCAGCACGGCGAGCCGCACCTCGGGGCGGATCAGGAGCGAGTGCGGGACGACGGTTACCGGCGCGAGCCCGACGTAGGAGGCGTGGCGCGAGGTCGGCACGACCAGCACGTCGCGCGCGTGCCGGCCGGACCACGCGCACCACTCGCGCGCCCAGTTCAGGGCAACGACGGTCGGTGCCAGCACCAGCGCGCGGGCCCCGGGCTCGGCGGCGAGCACGCTCTCGGCGGCAGCGACGGCCGTCGCAGTCTTGCCGAGGCCGGGCTCGTCGAACAGGCCGGCGCGGCGGCGGGCGAGCAGCCAGTCGGCGCCGACCTGCTGGTGCTGGTAGAGGGTCTGCACGATGGGGAAGCGGGAGCGGGAGCGCGGGTAGCAGCGGGCCACACTACCGCCGCGCCGGACCGCATGGAAGCGGAGGCGTCCACTTTTTTTCGGCTGCGAGGGGCGGTAGTGTGCGGGGCCGCATGAGCTCTCGCAAATCGACGCCCGGCTTCGCCCTGCTCGGGGAGGCCCCGAGCGCGGCCGTCGCCGACCGCCCCGACCTCTGGCTGCTCCGCGACGAGACCGGCGTCCCCCACTCGGCGAACCGCCTGCGCGACGCAGGCGGGATGACGACGGCGGAGTTCAAGGCGCTGTTCCCCCTGCGCACGAACCTGTGGCGGCACGGCGAGCTCCGGGATGGCAAGTACCCGATCGACCTCGCGCTCGCGCGCTACCTGCCGCTGGTCGAGGCGGTCTCGGTCGGCGAGGTGCTCGGCATAGTCCACCTCGGAGCGCAGGTCCGCGGCGCGGTGCTCAACCGCCTCGTCGTGCTCGAGGACCGGTGGCCCCTGCTCCGGACGACGCTCGAGTCCGGCGGCCCGTTCGCGCTGCTGGACGCCTACGGCGTGACGGCGTGGCTGCCGCACCCGAGCGGCAGGTGCCGGTGGTGGAACGCCCCCGGGAATCGGCACCGAGCCGCCGAGGTGATCGAGACCCTCCGTCGGCTCCGCGGTGCGCTGCTGGCATTCCGCCGATGACGCTCCGGCGCACGGCGGAGTCGTCCCTCATCCCGCGCGCGCTGCGCGAGCAGGGCCGCTGGGTCCGCTGGGCGATGGCCGAGGTCGGCCCGCCGGGTCGGCGCCGGTGGACCAAGAAGCCCGCCGGCTCGCTGCTCGACCCGGACGTCCCGCGGCCGTTCGACGAGGTCGCGCGCGACGAGCTCACGCCCCGCGGCGGCGTCGGGTTTTGCTTCACCGGCCGCGTCCGCGTCCCCGGCGGCTGGCTGGTGGCGCTCGACGTCGACGCGTGCCGCGACCCGCAGACCGGCGCCGTCGCCGACTGGGCGCTGCACGTGGTCCGCGACCTGGGCCGCGGCAGCTACGCGGAGGTGAGCCCGAGCGGGACCGGCCTGCGCCAGTTCCTCGTCGTGAGGAAGCAGCCCGAGCACATAGGGCGGGCCCGCGTCGACGAGCCGCCCCCGCCGCTGGTCGACAAGCGGCCCGGCGTCGAGTTCTACGGCCTGAGCGGCGGCGCGCAGTACGTCACCGTCACCGGCGCGCAGCTCCCGGGCACGAGCGCCGACGTGCTCGCGGTCGACGACCTGTCCGAGCTCGCGCGCGAGCTCGGCGCGGACCAGCGCAACGGCCACTCCGGCGAGGCGGGCCTGCCGCGCGGGTCGGGGAAGCCGCCGACGCCCGAGGAGGCGGCGGCGGCGGTGCGGCGAGCGCCGCGCGGCGACGCGCTGCTGCGCGGCGACTGGGCCACGCTCGGCGCCGAGTCCGCCTCCGAGGCGTTCTACGAGCTCGAGCTGCTCGCGCTGCGCGCGTGCCGCAACCACGGCGCCGCCGCGCTCGACCTGATCATGCGCTCGGCGTGGGGCGCGGGCCTCGTGGACTCGCGCGAGCCCGGGCGCTACACGCGCCGCGACTGGGTCGCGCGCGACCTCGCGCGCGCCTCGGGCAAGGCCGGCGCCGCGCAGCCGAGCGAGGTATTCACCCCCGTCGAGGTCCCGCCGCCGGCGCCGCAGGACGAGTGGCTGGCGACGCCGGCCGAGGCGCGCGCCAGGAGCCGCGGGTGCCGGTGGCTCGCGCACGGGCTGCTGCAGCGGTCGGGCGTCGCGCAGGTGTTCGGCGACCCGAGCTCTGGCAAGACGCCGCTCGCGGTGTCGCTGGCGCTGCACGTCGCGGCCGGCCTGCCGCGCTGGTTCGGGCACGAGCTCGACGACCGCGGGCCGGTGCTGTACATGGTCGGCGAGGACCTGAGCGGCATGCTCGACCGCATCGCCGCGCAGGCGAAGGCGCTCGGCGTGCCCGAGGACGGGATCCTGGTCACGCTGCGGCCCGCGGCGCTCGTGCGGCCGGAGGAGCGCGCCGAGTGGCAGCGGCGCGCCGTCGAGCGCCTCGGCGGGCGGCCGCCGGTGCTCGTCGTGGTCGACACGCAGGCGAGGAACTTCGGGCCGGGCAACGAGAACAGCACCGAGGACATGGCGGCGTTCGTAGACGCGGTCGACGCGATGCGGCGCGAGCTCGGCTGCCTCGTGCTGCTCGTGCACCACACGGGGCACCAGAACAAGGACCGCGGGCGCGGCTCGTCGGCGCTACCGGCAGCGCTGGACGCGCAGCTCGAGGTGCGGCGCGAGGGCGACCTCGTGACCGCGACGGTGACCAAGCTCAAGCACGCCGCGACGCCGAGGCCGATCCGCGCCCGGCTCGAGGCCGTGCAGGTCGGCACGGACGAGAAGGGCCGCCCCGTCACCGCGGTGACGGTGGCGCCGGCGAGCGCCGCCGCCGCGCGTCCGGACGACCTCGGGCCGGCGCTGCTGGCGGTGCTGGCGGCGGTGCGCGATTCGGCCGGCGAGCCCGTCGGCCAGCGCGGGCTGGCGGAGCTCGCGGGAACGAACAAGAAGGCGGCCGCGGCGGCCGCGGCGGACCTCGAGCGGCTCGGCCTCGTCGAGGTGCGCGAGGACGGCGACCGGGGTCGCAGCCGCTACCTCCTGACCGACTCCGGGAGGCGGACCTGCCCCGCCGGGGCGGCCGGAACCAGTCGCGAACCAGTCGGAACCAGTCTGGCGCATCTGCTTGGCGAGGAAGCAGTTAGCCCCAAGAACCAGTCAAATGAGACTGGTCTCAACATGACTGGTTCATCCGGCGAAGAACCACGCGGAACCAGTCAGGAACGGATAGACGTAAATGACGAATAGCGAACAACTTGAGCTCGAAAAGTTGATTGGAACCAGTCAGAACCAGTCAACGCCTCCGACCACCAGGCGAACGACTGGTTCTGGTTCTCCCCCTAAAGGGGGGAACCAAACCAGCGTCGCGGTCCGGCCCGAGAGGGGGGTCCCAGTCGTCCGGTTCTGGACCCCGGCGGGCCCAAGCGGTCCCCGGCCCGAGCCGCGCCCGCGGTGGTCGCGGGCGGCCGGCCGCGCGTTCGTCCCGGGCTCCGCCGACGAGTGGAAGGACCAGCTCCGGGCGTCGTGCGTCGAGGCGCTGCTGCGCGACCCCGCGCGCGCGGCGGCCGACGCGCTCGGCGACCCGACCGGGCTGCCGGTGGCGGCGGTCCCGTTCGCGGTCGAGCTCGAGCTCGTGTTCGCGCGGCCGCACCGGCACTACGCCGCGCGCGCCGGCAGGGACCGGGCGCGACCCGCCGACGGCACGCTGCTCAAGCCCTCGGCCCCGCGCTGGCACGTCCAGGTGCCGGACTGGGACAACCTCGCCAAGGCCGCGTGCGACGCGCTCTCGCGCTGGCACGACCTGCCGCCGCTGCTCTGGCTCAACGACTCGCAGGTCGTCGACGCGCGCGTCCGCAAGCGGTGGTCCGAGGTCGAGGACGACGCCCTCGGCTGCGGCTCCGGGTGCTGGTTCGAGGCGCGGATCCTCGGCGCGGCGGTGCTGCCGTGACGCCCTCGTTCGTCGGCGAGCTCACGCGCGGCGAGCGGCTTGAGCTCTCGCGCCGCCGCGCCGCCATCACGCAGTCCCAGGCCGCGCACGCGCTCCGCGTCTCGGTCGACCGCCTGCGGCGCTGGGAGCGCGACCTCGCCGGCGACGGCGCGCCGCTCGCGCTCGACGCCGCGAGCGAGCTCAGGCCGCACGAGCGGTGCTGGCTCGCGCGGCGCCGCGCCGACTGCACGATGCGCTCGGTCTCCGCGGCGCTCGCGCTGTCGCTGACCTGGGTCCACCGGGCCGAGACCGGCGCGCTCGGCGCCGACCGCATCGGGGCGCTGCTGGCGTTCTGGGGCCTCGCGAGCTAGGCTCGGGGCGTCGTGAACGTCTCGCAGGTCCCACTCGCCCAGCTCAGGCCGCACCCGCGGAACTACCGGACCCACCCCGCCGACCAGCTCGCGCAGATCGCCGCGTCGCTGCGCGAGCACGGGTGGTATCGGCCCGTCGTGGTCGCGCGCGGCGACGTGATCCTCGCCGGCCACGGCGTCGTCGAGGCCGCGCGCGGGCTCGGCTGGACGCAGGCGCCGGTGACGCGGCTCGACGTGGACCCCGAGTCGGTCGCCGCGATGAAGGTCCTCGCGGGCGACAACATGATGCCGCACCTCTCGGTCGACGACGACCGCGCGCTGACCGAGATGCTGCGCGAGATCCAGGAGAAGGGCAACCTGCTCGGGACCGGGCTCGACGCCGCGGCGCAGCTCGCGGCGCTGGCGATGGTCACGCGGCCCGCCGGCGAGGTGCGCGACAAGGACCACGCGCTCGCGTGGCTCGGGATGCCGCAGACCGAGAACGAGGCCGCGCTCGACGGCTCCGAGTTCCGCGTCATGGTCTGCCTCGACTCCGAGGCGCGCCGCGAGGAGTTCCTGCGGCTGATCGGCAGCCCGCTCGTGTCGAAGCGTACCGCCGCGTGGTGGGCGCTCTACTGGCCAGACCGGCCGCGGAACGTGCGGCACCCCGAGCTCCGCGCGCTGCTGGGTGAAGCATGACTGCCGGCGAGGTCGGGCCCGACGGCCGCAGCACCCGCAACGGCCAGTTCGTCAAGGGCGAGTACAAGGGCGGCCCCGGCCGCCGCCTCGGCAGCGTGAACCTCCGGCGCCTCGTGCGCGAGAAGGCGGCCGAGGCGGGCACCGACGCGGAGACGATCGTGTGGTCGGTGTTCGCGGCGCTGATCGCCCGCGCCCGCGGCGGCGACGTCCGCGCCGCCGTCGCGGTGCTCGAGTACCTCTGCGACCGCGAGGCGATCGAGCTCCTCGTCACGCACGAGGGCTCGGTGTCCACCGGCCCCGCCGCGGTGCCCGACTCGAGCACGCTCGCGCACTACCTCGCGGAGCTCGCCGGCGTGCCGGACTCCGTGCGGCGCGCGCTCGCCGACCGCGCCGGCCGCGCCGACGCGGCGGAGCTCGGCAGCCTCCTGGGGTGAGCGAGGCCCGCGCCGCGGCCGAGGCCGAGTTCCGCGCGCGCATGCTCGCAGCGTTCGACCGCGCCTGCCCCGAGGTCGCCGGCAACCCGTTCATCCCGCACTGGCCGACGCTGCCGCAGGCGCGGTTCCTCGGGCTCCGCGCGGCCGACCCCGAGGCGATCCTCGAGGCGCTCTACGGCGGCGCGGCTGGCGGCGGCAAGTCCGACGCGCTGCTCATGGCCGCGGCGCAGTACGCGTGGCGGCACGGCGAGTTCAGCGGCCTGATGCTAAGGCGCACCTACACGGAGCTCGCGCAGCCCGACGCGCTGATGGACCGCGCGCTGCGCTGGTGGGTCCCGCGCGGCGTGGAGTGGGACGGCTCGAACAAGGTGTTCGCGTTCCCGAGCGGCGCGCGCGTGAAGGTCGGCTACCTCGACCACGCGCGCGACGAGCTCCAGTACCAGGGCGCGGCATTCCAGCTCGCGTGCTGGGACGAGCTCACGCACTGGGACGACCCGCTGCAGTACGAGTTCGTCAGCCTCTCGCGCGTGCGCCGCCCCGCGGGCTCCGCCGTGCCGCTGCGCGCGCTCTCCGCGTCGAACCCCGGCGGCCCGGGCCACGCGTGGGTCCGCGACCGCTTCGTGACGGGCCGGGTCAACCCGTCGTCAGGTGTTAGGACTCCGCCCGTCGGCACCTACGTCCCCGCGCGCCTCGACGACAACCCGTACATCGACCGCGCCGCCTACGAGAAGTCGCTCATGCGGCTCCACCCGACGCGGCGGCAGCAGCTCCGCGACGGCGACTGGCGCGCGCGCGAGCCCGGCGACTACTTCCGCGCCGAGTGGTTCGGGCCGCTGCTCGACCCGGTCGCCGACGCGCCGCCGCCCGGCGGCCACGTCGCCGTGCGCTGGTGGGACCTCGCCGCGTCGGAGAAGGAGTCGGCGGCCCGCACCGCCGGCGTGCTGATGGTCCGCTTCCGCACCGGCGTCCGCGCCGTGCGGCACTGCGCGGCGTTCCGGCTCACGCCCGGCGCGCGCGACGCGGCGATCGTCCGGCAGGCGGAGATCGACGGGCGGGCGGTGACCGTCGGCGTCGAGATCGAGGGCGGCAGCGGCGGCGTGGCGCAGTTCGACTCGCTCGCCGAGCGGCTCCGCGCGCGCGGCTACCGCTGCGTCGGTGCGCGGCCGCGCGACACCGCGCGCGCCGGCCGCGGCGAGGCCGAGCGTCGCATCGTCGTGCTCGGCTCCGAGTCGATGCGCGCGAAGGTCGGCCGCGCCGACCCGGTGGCCGCCTGCCTCGAGCGCGGGCACCAGCGCCGCGGCGAGTGCCCCCGCACCGGCGAGCCGTGGTGGGGCGCCGACGCCGACCTGCCGCTCGTGCAGCAGCGCGACGGCCTGCGGCTCTACGCCGGCGCGTGGACGCAGGAGTTCCTCGACGTCGTCGAGGGGTTCCCCGACGGCGCGACCGTCGACGAGGTCGACGCGATGAGCGGCGCGTGGGCGTGGCTCGAGTCGCACCCGTGGGGTGCGCAGGTCGCGCCCGACGCGCGCCTGCCGCGCCCGCGCGACTCGGCCGAGCTCCACCCTGACGACCGCGAGGAGCCCGCCCGCCCTCGCGTCGAGGGGCCGTAGCTAGTCGGCGCGGCCGTCGCGCACGAACCCGTGCCAGCCGCAGCCGCTCTTGAGCAGCACGGAGACGGGTAGCGCCGGGACGCCGGGCGCGAAGGTCAGGTCGTCGAGGCCCGTGCCTTGCGGCTTCCAGCGGCCCGGCACCGGGTAGACGCTCTGCGGCACGTGTCGCCACCAGCACACGATCGAGTGCGTCCCGACCGGCCCCGCGTTCTCGGCGAAGCACTTCGGGCACAGGAACAGCACGCCGTCGGAGTCGGCGAGCTCGACACCCTCCCACCGCCACGACTCGCCGGCCGGGTCGAGCAGTTTCAAGAAGCGCGCGTCGAGCTCGCGGAGTGTCGGCACGCGCGGCATGCTACCACGCCCATGCGAACCCTCGCGGTCCTCGTCGTGGCGTCCCTGGCCCTGCTCGCGCTCGCCGGCTGCGGCCTGCTTACCCCGGCGATCTCCGGCGTCGCCCCGGCGGCCGGCACGCCCGAGGCCGGGCAGCTCGCGCAGCAGGTCGACGAGTCGATCTGGCGCTGGCTCGGCGCGGTGTTCTTCAACATTCCGCCGGCCGTGAAGGTCGGCGCTGCGGCGCTCGCCGGCGAGCTCGTCCGCCCGGCGTCGCGCGTCGTGCGCGGCGCGCGTCACATACACCGAGTCGTGAAGTGGGGTCGCGCCGCTGCGCGCTCCGCGGCATCCGCGACGCCGCCGGCGAAGGTCGGCTAGCGGTCGAAGTAGCGCCGGCGGCGCGACCAGAGCTTGCGCCAGTCGATGCAGCACCCCGACGCGTCACCGCCGTCCGCCGAGGCGATCGCGCGGGCCCGCGCCGGCGCCGACAGCGGGCTGGCGTCCCAGCGCACGCAGCACAGGCCGGCTCCGTTGACCTGGAGCACGGTCCCGAACACGCGTAGGTAGTTCGGCTCGAGGCGCACGCCGGCGTTGCCCCACCGCACGCGGACGAACACGCGGTCGCCGACGCGCGGCCCGATGGTCGGCGTGTAGCGGCGCCAGTCGAGGCCGGGTCGCTCGCGGGGCATCACCGGCGGGCCCCGAAGCGTGGCAGGTAGCGCGAGGCGAAGTACTCGCGGTGCCCGACCCAGAGCCCGTCGACGTCGAACCCCCACGACCGCCGGCGCCAGCCGGCGAGGACGAGCGTCCACGTCGGCCGGCGCGCGAGCAGCGCGACGCGGTGGAGGTCCTCGGCGCGGCGCAGGCACACCGAGCCGGCGCGCCGGCGCCCGGTGCGCCCGTCCGGGCGCTCCTCGAGGTAGCCGCCGCGCAGCACCACGGACACGAACGACCACGGGTGGTCGTGCATGTGCCGGTCGCGGTCGGGCTCGCGGATCGCGTGCAGGTAGACCCCGAACCACGGCGTCTGCAGCAGCCGCCAGCGGGTGAGGTAGGTACGCTCGGGGTGGAGCGAGTCCGGGATGTCCTCGCGGGAGAAGATCGCCCAGTTCCGGCTCATGGCCGCTCCAGCTTACCGCCGAACGCGCGGTTCCAGAGCTCCGCGGCCCGCGTCCGGTTCCGCGCGTGGACCGCGACGTCGTGCACGGGCAGCGGGGAGTCGTCCGGGTCGAAGTCCTCCGGGCTGGCGAAGCACGAGAGGCGGACCACCGCGCGGCAGCCCGCGGTACGCGTGTCGTACTCGGACGCGTCGAACTCGGGCGCGCGGCCGCAGACGCGGCACGGGGCGAGCCTCACTGGTGGTAGCTCCGCATGCAGCCGACCGAGCAGAAGTAGCCGGGGATCGCGTCCGTGCGGCCGCCGTCGTGCCAGACCTCGTAGCAGAACAGCCGCCTGCGCGCCGAGGTCCCGCCGCACCACGCGCACGTGCGCCCGTGCGGGTGAGAACCACGCGTGGGCAGCAGGACGGTCCTGCGGACGAGCTCCGTGCGCGCGAACGGGTCGCGGCTGACCACGCGGCTCACGTCGCGCCTCCCGCGCCGATGAGATCCGCGACGCGGCGCGCTACGTGGCAGTACTCGGCGACGCGCTCGCGCTCGCCCGGCAGCGGCTCGCCGTCGAGTCCGCAGGTCATCAGCGGTTGGCGCCAGTTATCGCCGTCGCACTGCGCGCCCTCCGTGCCGTCGAACACGAGGCAGTCCGCTCCGGTCTCGCAGATCGCCCCGCACTCGTGCGCGAAGCAGAAGCCAGGGAATTGCGCGAAGTCCGGCGTCGGCGTGTCGTATTTGTCGTCGGATAGGCCGCAGAGCGAGCGGACGTCGCTGGCTCCGCCCCACGGGCACTCGAAGTATAGGAACATGCCGGGGTCGTCGCCTACCTCGTACCCCTGCGCCGCGAACCACTCCGCGACTGCGGGGTGGCTCGCGACGAAGGCGGGCGGGAGGTAGAAGATCGAGCTGGTGGTCTCATACCAGGTCGGGGCCGTCCTAGGTAGCACTAGGTAGCAGTTTTCTCTGGGTGGGTGGAAAAAAAGAGGTAGCAGGGGGTAGCATCCTCCCGGGCGCCCGCTACTGTCTCCCCCATGGTCACACCTAGCATCAAGTCCACTCCCTCCAAGAACGCGCAGGTCCGCGCGCTCTTTCCCGCCGCCCGCGCCTGCCGCACGCACGCCGCCGCGCAGCGCAAGCTCGACCGTGCCTGCGGCCTGCTCGACGGCGTCCTCGCGATGGTCGTCGAGCTCGACGACGGGTTCCTGCCCGTCGCGGTCGTCAACCGCCACACGGAGCACCGCGCCGGCGCCATCTCGGTGTCCGGCGTCTGCGTCACGAACGGCATGGCGCTGGGGGCACCGTGAAGACGCGCAGTAACCTCGAGTGCAGCGCGCTCTGCGCGCAGCTGAACTCCCTGACGAACCCTGCGAAGCTGCGCACCGACTACGAGCACGAGCAGGCGCGGAGGGAGGCGAAGCGGGTCCGCGCGGAGCTCCAGCGCCGGTTCGTCTGGGCCCGCGACTACATCGAGACCGACAGCGGCGCCGTCTACGCGGTCGGAGGCGGCTCGTGAGCGCCCCCGACAAGCCGCGCGCGGGCTGGCAGCCGTCGATGCCGTTCTGCTGCGCCCTGATCCGCACCTCGGTCGCCGCGCCCTACCTATGCCGCCGCCGCGCGCCGATCCGCGTGCGGCGCTCGACCGACTCGCGCTGGTTCTACTTCTGCCCGATGCACCGCTCGGTCGCCAAGCGCGTGCAGGCGGGAGGTGCGCCGTGAGCCAGCCGCGCCCACCCGCGCCGCCGACGCACGTCGTCCTGCTCACGACGGACGCGCGGCGCGCGCTCATCCTCGCCGGCAACCACGTCCAGGCGGGCTGGGCTGTGACCCCGAGCGGTCGACGGCTCGACCTCGTGACGCTCGTCCGGCCACCGCACGCGATCGAGGTCGTCGAGGTCGTCGAGGTCGCCGAGCCGACGTGGTACGGACGCGGCGTCCGCCTCAGCGACGAGCGCATGCTCACCGGCGAGACCGGCCCGATCTGCGGGCGCGAGCGCGCCGCGTGGCTCCCGTGCCCGGCCTGCGGCGCTCCGCTCGTCGACGAGTACACGCCGGAGACGCCGAGCACCCTCGCGACGCGCCGGTGCTGGAACGGCCACGTCGCGTCGATCAGTCGGACGGGCGCGGTGGCCCGGGCGGTGCACCCGTGAACCGCCGCGACTGGTATCAGCGCGTCAACGAGGCGTGGCCGGGCTACGACCCGGTGGCGAAGTGCCACCACTTGCCGGCGCTCACGTTCCCCGAGGCGGCGCGCGCTGCGCGCCTCCTGTGGCGCTACGCGCTCGGCAGCACGCTCCGGCTCCGCGTCGTCGAGACCAGCGGCAACCGCCGCACGTGGATCTACGACGGCGAGCTCCGCGTCAACCCCGAGCTCGGCTGGAACGAGCTCACGCACGACCTGTCGCACTTGTTCCAGCGCGTGCGCGACCCGACGACAACGCCGCACAGCAAGGAGCACGCCCGCCTGGAGCTCCGGCTCGTGCGGCGCGGCTGGCTCGACGGCCGGCTCAAGGACGCGCCGCGTCCCGCCGCCGCGGCCCCCGAACAACTCAAACAGCCGGCCGCGAGTGGCGGTGTGACCCTGCCGGGCGGTCTCGTCGACCGCCAGCTCGCGGCCGGCTTCTCTCTCGACAAGCGGGTCGCGCACGCGCAGGCGATGCTGCGGCGCGCGGTCACGCGCTGCCGGCGCGCCGAGACGATCCTCAAGAAGTGGCGGCGCCGCGCCGCAGCGCTCGCGCGCCGCGTCGAGGCGGCGCGAGCGGTGCCGTCGTGACGCACCACCTCGAGCGGACGTTTACGCGCGCCGAGTACGACGCGCTGCTGCCGATGAGCTCCGTCCGGCGCGCCGCCTGGGGGCGCGCCAAGCGGCGCTGGTCGGCGCGGCGCGTCGTCGTCCGGTTCGAGTTCCACTCGCACCTAGAGGCGTTCATCCGCGACAAGCAGTTCAGCAGCGAGAGCTACGACGCGCTGCCGCTGCGAACGGTCGACCGCGAGTTCAAGGTGCTCGTGGTGGACCGCGCCGGCGTCCCCGGGCCGCACGAGTGGATGGCGCTCGAGGGCCTGCCGAGCCTGGTCGCCGGCGCGCGCTGGCAGCTCGCGCTCGCGGCGCGCCGGCGCGCCGGCGTGGTGGAGTTCGCGCGCGCCGTGCTCGACGAGCGCCTCGGCGCGGCGGTCGTCCCCGGCGACGCGCCGGGCCTGCGGTTCGTCCGCGGCGACGGCTCGCTGCTCGACGGCGGCGCGCGGTAGACGTAGCATCCCGGCCCATGTCGGGAGCGTCTCGCGCGGTCCTCGTCCTGCTCGCCCTCTGCTCTGCCGCCGCGGCCCAGGTAGTCCGCGCCTGCAACTACGGGACGGCGGCGTTCGGCGGGTGGCACCGGACCACCGTCGACTCGCTGCCGCCGCACCTGCGCGGCGTGACCTCCGACAAGTCCGTCGAGTACGCGGTCGGCCGCCCGGTCGGGCTCATGGGCTACGCGCTCGACGTCCGCGTCAAGCTCGGGCCGGGCCAGTCCGCGAAGTACGACCTGGGCGCGAGCTCGCCGGTCGACGGGCCGCAGAAGGTCACGCCCGAGGAGGCGGGCGCGCCGGTCGTCGGCGGGTTGAAGCTGCCGCTGCTCTCGGCCGAGGTTGACGGGGCCGGGACCGCGTTCCACTGGCGCGGACGGCCGTGGCCGAGCGCGCCGATGTTCTGCGCCGACGCGTGGGCTACGGCCTACCCCGGGCAGGGGTGGTTCCCGGGCGAGCTCGTCGTCACGGCGAGCGACCCTTCGGTCCCGGACATCACCGCGGCGGTGCCGGCGTCGGGCCTCACGTTCGCGTGGTCGACGGGGATCGCGTGCGTCGACGGCTACCAGCTGGCCGTGCCGACAGTGCTCGTCCCCGGCGGCGACTGGTTCTGCGACGGGCAGGCTCGCGCGTGGCGGTTCGTCTCGGGCGTCGGCGGCACGATCGACGCGGCGCACTCCGCGCTCGGCGAGTCGGCCGCGGCGATCGCGGTCTGCGGCATCCAGCGGCCCGGCCTGCTCGGCGCGCCCGGCACGGCACCCGCGGGGTTCGACCCGGTGGCGTGGGGCCACGAGCGGCTGCCGCTGGCGCGCGCCGCGCTGCAGGGCTGGGAGATCCTTCGCGACAGCCGCGGCGGGTCCGTCGGCGTGCCGAAGCGCGCCGGCGACACCGGCGATCACGAGGACTGGCCCGGCCTCAACAAGGGCACCGAGGAGTACCTCTCGCCCGCGACCGGCCCGTACCTGGTGCGCTACTACGCCGCGCTGCGGCAGCTCTCGCGCCCGTGCCACCACCTCGAGAAGGACGGATCTCCGCTCCGGCTCGCGCTGCACCCTGGCTGCTCGCTCTGGGTCGCGCGGCCGAACTTCGCGGACGGCGGCGTCACGGATTACCTCGGCAAGACTCGACGACCGACGCTCGAGGAGGGTCACGGGTGGGAGGGCCCGGACAGCGAGCACTGGCTGATCGGCACCGTCGCGCAGGCGTACCAGTGGACCGCGAGCCCGGCGCTCGGATGGGAGGTCGAGCACGAGGCGCGGCTGTTTATGTTGACGGAGACCGTCGACCCGCGCTTCGCGACGACGTCGCTGACCGACGCGAGCCGCGCGTGGGGATTCTGGATGTCCGTCGGCGCGTGGTGCTGGCAGCTCTGCCCCGACCGCGAGCTCGCCGAGCAGGTCCGCCGGCGGATCGTCGACCGCGTCGCGCTGCTCGCTCCGCGCTGGTCGTGGGTCCCGCAGCCCGCCGCGTGGTTCGACGTGCGGCCCGCCGGCAGCATCCCCGGACCGATCGGCGGGGGGTTCGCGCAGGCGTCGATGCAGTACCAGCAGAACATGCCCGGCGCCTCGTGGCAGGTCGTCGGCGAGCTCCTCGGCGCTGACGACGGCGCGCAGGCTGTCGAGATCGGGCGCCGCATGGCGCGCGCGTGCGTCGACTGCGGCTGGTCGCCGTCGGGCTCGCGGCTCGTGCTCTGGGACGGCGTCGGCTTCAACCCGGACGGCGCCCCGCTCCGCCCGGACCAGTTCGTCGAGGGGCAGGGCGCGCACCGCAGCGGATTCTTCGACGGCAACTGGGGCCTCGCCGGCGCGTGGGGCGTGCTGCGCGCGGACCCGAAGAACGCGCGCGCGCTCGCGATCATCGCGCAGGCTCGCGCGCTCCCGCCGACGCCGAACCAGCCCGTGCCGCTCAACGACTGGTTCCTCCCGCTCGGGACGAGGCGCTGACCCGTGGCCGCGGTCCCGGGCGTGATGATCATCGGCGACTTCCAGGTCCACGGCGGACCGTCGCCGACCGTGAACTCGGGGTTGTCGGCCTTCGGCGCCGGCGACGTCGTCCAGAACTTCCCCGACAAGCCGATGCGCGTGGTGCCCGACAACCTCGTCACGGGCGCGCCGACGGCGGGGATCATCAACTGGTATCCGTGGTTCGACGGACTCCGCGGCGCGCAGTTGTTCGCGATCTCGAACACCGGCACCGACGCGACGCACGTCCGCGTCACGCCGTCGCCGGGCTGGGCGCTGAACCAGTTCGCGCCGACGGCGACGCGCACGTGGACGGTCTCGGTCGTCAACTCGACCGGCCTCGGCTTCCTGTTCCGCGTCAACATCGTGAGTAACACCGCCGACACGCTGACGCTCGCGTCGTCGTCGCCGGTCGCCACCTCGGCGAACGGGTGCTTCGTCTCCGACGGCCGTTTCAGCGACTACCACGCGCTCGCTGGCGCGCTCGTCTCGACCGAGCTCGGGAGCGTCGTCAGCATGCGCGGCGGCTCGACGTGGCAGGTCCTAGGCCAGGGTGTCGGTCCCGACGCCGGCCTGATCCGCGAGCTCCTCGAACACGTCTACGTGAGCGCGCCCTACTTCCAGTTGGCGAAGTGGGGCGACCCGCGCCCGACGACGCAAGCCTACGAGGACGGCACGGGCATCGCGCGCGCCCCGTTCCAGGACGTGCTCGGGCGCATCAACGCGGCGTGGGCGGCGCTGGGCAACGGCAACACGCTGTTCTGGGACCTGCTCGTGCTCGACATGAGTCAGGCCGACGTCGTCGACTGGGCGACGAACCCGCTCCACTTCCTGAGCTACCAGACGGCGCTAACGCAGACGATCGCGTGGTTCCGCAGCGCCGCGGCGCTCAACAACGCGAGCATGAAGGTCCTGATCGCCAACCACGCGAACGAGATCAACAACGTCACGACGCCGACCGGCACCCTCAATGCGAACCGCATCCACCGTGCGGTCGCCGCGGCCGGCACGAACGTCCGCACGTTCTCCCTTGAGGGTCTGCCCTTCCGCCTGCCGGCGCCCTACGTGCCGAGTGCCAACAAGAACGCCTACGAGCCCTCGGCCTACTGGACCGACTACCCGCGCATCGTGCGGCAGGGCTTCGAGCTCTTGCTACTCGGCAACCCGCCGAACTTCGACGGCGCGATGCCGGTCTACGTGCTGATCGGCGACAGCATCAGCGTTGGCCCCATCAGCGAGCCGTTCCTGACTGCGCTCAACTCGCCGACGATGCCAACCGGCCCGCGCGATTCGCGGCAGAAGGTCTACAACCGTCTGAACGGCGCGGTCGAGACCTACGACGCGAACGATAACAGCAACACGTCGGGCACGGTGAACGCGAACGCGGGGCCCGAGTGTTCGATGATCGTAGAGTTGATGAACCGGCACCCGACGACGGGTTGCGTCGTCGTCAAGCGCGGGTCGAACGGGTCGACGCTCGCGGCGAACGTCTCGGCTTACAGCGGCGGCGGCGCCAGCGGCGGCCGGTGGGACAAGGCATACAACGAGCACTACCCCGAGCTCGTGAACGACATCCGCGCCGCGATGAACATCATCAACCAGACGCTCCACAAGCAAGCGGACCTGCGGGGCATCGCGGTGATCCTGGGGTCGAACGACCAGATCATCAACGGCGGCGCCGCGGTGTTCTCCGCGTCGCTGCCGCAGTTCGTCGCCGACCTGCGCTCCGACTTCTCGACGCGCACCAGCGGGCCGCGACTCCGGATCGCGTGGCGCGTGCCGCAGCTCGGGACCTCGACGTCGATCGCCGCGGAGTCGGTCGCGATCCGCGCCGCGGTGCGCACCCTCGCCGGCGCCGACCCCGACTTTGTCGCCGTCAATGTCGACGACCTGGAGCGCAATGCGAGCGACAACCTGCACGAGACCCCGGATTCCAGCCTTGAGGACGGCCGCCGGCTCGCCCTCGCGCTGGCGCCGGCGTCGGTGGAGTAGCGGGCGCCCGGGGCGCGTGGTAGCGTTCCGCGTCCATGAGCAGGCCGCGCCACTTCGAGCATCCCGACGACCCGAAGCCAAGGACCGACGACGAGGCGCGCGCTCGCGACGCGATGATCCGGAGCGGCGAGCTGTTCGCGCCGCCGCGGGACGAGCTCGAACGCGCGGTGGCCGAGGACCCTGATTTCGCGGACTACTGCAAGAGACGCGGATACGTGACGCCGCAGGACCTACGGAGGCGGGCCGAAACCGCCGCGGAGCGTGAGCGCCTCGAAGCCGAGGTCCAGGCTGAGAAGGACCGCCAGCTCGCGAAGCTCGACGCCGAGGCGCAGGCGCGGCGCGCCGAGCGCGAGCGGCAGGACGAGAAGCGCGCTGCGGTCGAGAAGGCCCGGCAGGACCAGATCGAGCAAGCGGCGGCGTTCGAGCGCGAGCGTGCCGGCGCAGCCGCCGCGGCGGCGGCGGCGGCAGAAGCAGCCGGAACGCCCGAAGGCGTCGAGGGCCTGGTCGGCGGCCCGCCGTCGCCGGCGTCTCCGCCGCCCGCCTGACCTGATCCCCTCGGAGACGTCTCGCGATGGTCCAGGAACTCCGGGTCAAGCAGCAGAGCCAGTCGCTCTACGTCCGCGCCCTGTCGTCGGCGTGGCGGAACGGCGTGCAGCTCTACGACCCGAGCCTGTGGCTCCTGCGCGACCCGGACGCCGAGGAGAAGATGCTCCGCGACGCCGACATCGCGCACGCGATCGGATACCGGCGCGCGATCGTCGCCGGGCTTGACTGGTCGTGCTCGCCGCTGATCCCGAACTCGCCGCGCGCCGATCTCGCGGTGTCGGTCGGCACCGACCTGCTCAAGTCGATCCGGCACTTCACGCAGGCGCGCGACAACCTCGCGCGGGCGTTCTTCTCCGGCGCGCGCTTCGCTCGCATCCACGGCGAGGTCCGCACGCGGGACTTCGGCGACGGGCGCCCGCGGCAGTGGTGGTGCCCAGTGCGGCTCGAGGACATGGACAAGCGCATGTTCCGGATCGTGCCGAAGAACGACGGCAAGACGATCACCGCGCACTGGGAGCGGTGGGACGTCGCGCGGCAGGAGTTCCGCGTCGAGACAGTCGACGACGCGGTGCACACGATCCGCCACGTCTACCAGGACGACGAGGGCAGCCTCGGCTACGGCCGCGCGCTGCGCGAGGCGCTCGGCTGGTGGTGGTACGCAAAGGAGCACGTGTTCTCCGAGTCGCTCAAGGCCGTCGAGCGATTCGCGCAGGGCATCATCGCGGCGAGGGTCGAGGGCGTCCGCGACGCCGCGACGAACCTGCCGAACGTCGAGCTCATCCGCGAGTGGCAGAACGTGCTCGAGGACCTCCGCGCGCGGCACGTGCTGGTCTACGACTCGGCGGACCAGGTCGAGACGATCCAGATGAACGGCGAGGGCTGGCAACTCCTGAAAACGATCCGCGACGAGATCCGCGCGACGATCTTCACCCTCGTCCTCGGCGCGAACCTACCGACGTCGGCCGACAAGGGCGGCAGCTACGCGCTCGCCGACGTGCAACAGGACAGCACCGAGCTCATCATCAAGCGCGACCGCGGCTCGCTCGGCGAGACCCTGACGGATGACCTGCTTGGCTGCGTCTGGTTCTACAACCACGCGAACCTCGTCGAGCTCGGGATCGACCAGGAGCGCCCGACGTTCGAGACCTCGCACGAGAAGCAGCAGGATCCCGAGAAGCGCGCGAACACCGCGTCGACGCTGAACGGCATGGGTGTCGACCTCGCGCTCGACGACGTGCTTGACCAGACCGGGTTCCGCCTGCCGAAGGTGGGCGAGCCCGTCGTCAAGGGTCGCGCCGCCGCGGCGCCCGGCGCGGGCGGTGGCGACCCGCTGAACGTGTTCCCCTTCCGGCGGCCGGTCCCGTGACGCCGCAGCCCGACAAGTTCCTCGAGGACCTGACCGGGCGCTACGCGCGGCTGCACTTCGCCGCCGTCCACGACTTATACGTCGCGGTCGTGACCGGGAACAACCCGGCCGCCCGCGACGCGCGCGCCGAGCTCGACCGCGTCGTTACCGAGACGATGGGCATGGCGGAGGTGCTCGGCGCGCGATTGACCCTCCAGGCGGCGGCGCGCGAGCGCGGGCGCCTGACGGACCGCGAGGCCGCGGTGACGCTGCTTATGCGGGGTGTCGTCTGCGCCGAGCTCTGGGAGCGGGGGCACCGGCTCCTGGCCTTCGCCGACGAGCCGACGCAGACGATCTTTCCCCGCGTGACGCTGACCGAGGCGCTCGACGACCTCGTGAGTCGGACGCCGGTGACGCTGCGCCGCGCCGCCGACAGGTCGGCGCAGAAGATCGCGCAGCTCTACGGCGCGGGCCGCGTCGTCGCGTTCGCGCGCGCCGCGGAGAAGGCCGTCACCGAGGAGGCGCACCGCACCATCGCGCGGCTGTTCCGCGAGGGCCTCGGCGAGAACGAGGCCGCGCGCGAGCTCTCGCGCTCGGTGGAGGCGGTCCGCGAGCGCAGCGCGCCGTGGGCCGAGTCGTACTCGCGGATGGTGTTCCGGACGACGGTCAACACCGCGGTGACCGCGGGCCGCTTCCGGCAGGCGCGCGACCCCGACGTGCGCGAGGTCGCGCCGGCGTTCCGCTTCGACTCTGTGAACGACGCTGACACGCGCCCGAACCACCGCGCAGCCGACGACGTGATCCTGTCCGTCGACGACCCGCAGTGGGCCAGGATCGCCCCGCCGCTCGGCTACAACTGCCGCTGCCGGGTCTCGATGGTCACGAGCTACGAGCTCGACCAGATGGGGCGCCTCGACGCGCGCGGCAATGTGGTCCCGACCAAGGTGCCCAGCGACGCCGGCCCCGACGAGGGCTTCCGGCACGGCGGGCGTCCCGACCTCTTCGCGGTGACCGCGTGAACGCGGACCGCGACTGGCCGGAGACGTTCCGCGAGTTCCGGCGGATAGCCGCCGAGAGCGGCGTGCGCGAGGTAGCGCAGCGGATCCCCGCCGACTACAGCACCGTCTACCGGATGCTCCGCGGCGAGACCGCGGAGCCGACGCGCGCCGTCCGGGCGGGCATCGAGCGGATCGTGACGGAGCACCAGCGAAAGGACTGACGCATGAGTTTCATCAACCTGTCACTGAACGCGCAACCCCCGAGCCAGCCTCGCGGTCCCGCGGTGCTGCTCGCGACGTTCAACCGCCCGAACGACACCGCTCCCTACGCCATCGGCGACGTGATCTCCGCGTCGACGGGCTCGGCCGACACGATCATTTTTACCAACCCGGGTATGGTCGGGAAGGTCTGGACGGCCTCGCTGGTCTACGCGCACACGATCGGCGCGGACTTCGACCTCTTGCTGTTCGACGGTAACCCGAGCGGCTTTGCCGACAACGCGGCGCTAGCCCTAAGCTCGCCGAACGACGAGGCGAAGCTCGTCGGCTCGTTCCGCTTCCCGAGCGCGAACAAGATCAACATCGGGTCGAACCTGGAGCTCTACCGCACCGTCGGCCCGCTCGGCGAGATGCACACCGGGCCGTTTTCGTTCGGCGCGGGCCCCGTCGGCGGCCTGTTCGGGCTCGTGCGCGTGAACACCGTGTTCACGCCTGCGGCCAACACACGCATGACGATCCGCCTCCACGTCGAGAGGGACTGACGATGAACTACCGGGCCACGCGCGACGCGGGCGGCGCGCTCACAATCCACGACGTCCCGATCTTCCTCGAGTGCGAGAAGGGCGACGCGAAGTTCGACGCGGACTGGATCCGCGGCGCCGTCGCGAAGGCCGCGCAGGCGGAGCGCGACGGCTACCTGCCGCCGCTGCACGTTCGCCACCACGGCAAGAAGGAGGCAGCGGCGCCGGTGCGCGCCGCGGGGTTCTTCCGCGTCCTCCGCGCGGCGCCGATGCAGTTCAAGGGCGAGGAGCGGCTCGCGGTGTTCGCCGACCTCGTCGTCACCGACCCGTCGGTGCGCGAGGACCTGCTCGCGAAGCGGCTCCCCTACCGCTCGGTCGAAATCTTCGACGTCGGAGACCCGGGGATCGACTCGCTCGCGCTGCTCGACCA
>DATLVO010000332.1:0-5421 GCA_035577485.1 Verrucomicrobiia bacterium | reverse complement strand
ATGCGCCGTTCGTCTGTACGCCTGCCAGTCACCCGCGAGCATCCACACGAGCTGCGCCGTCGTCTCCGCTCCCACCTTGGAGCGAGCGTTGGCCAGGTGGTGCTTGGCGGTCGAGTGGGACAGGCCGAGGCGGTGAGCGGCCGCCTCCTCCGACCCGGCGTCGAGCGTCGCAACGACGACGACCTCTCGGTCTGTGGCGCGTCCGGCGGAGCGGCGGGCTCTCATGCCAGCCGCCCCGCCGCGGCCAACCACTCATCGCGACGCTCGATCGGGATCGTGTACTTACGGCGGGTGCGCTCGTGACTGCGATCGTGCCGGCGGCAGTGTCGGCTGGAGACCCGATTGGCGGGTGTCCGGCGGGCTGGGGCGCGGACTGGTTTCTGGTCTACCCGATCCACCAACCACAGGCGGCCGACCATCAGGCGGTCGAGGCCTCGCGCGTCATGGTCGACGTGCCGTGACGCCCGCGCCGCGCGTTTCGAACGCAGCAGCATTCGAGTGCTGGGGCGCGCCCGAGAAGACGTCGGCGCCGCCGACGACGGCGGCATCGCGGAACCCAGCAGCGTCGACGAGGGCCCGAATCTCGCCTTCGAGCAGTCCACCGGCAATACATCCGGTCCAGAGGCTGACATCCTGCTTCGAAGCATCGGACACCTCTCGACCGAGGACGATGTCGGCGATCTGGAGGCGGCCGCCCGGCCGCAGCACGCGGAACATCTCGCCAAGCGCGGCTGCTTTGTCCGGAACCAGGTTCAGGACCCCATTCGAGATGACCAGGTCGGCCCAGCCGTCATCGACCGGCAGAGCTTCGAGCAGGCCCTCCCGGAACTCGACGTTCGTCAGGCCGGCCTCGTCGGCGTTCGCCTGGGCCCGGGCGACCATCTCGGGCGTCATGTCGATCCCGATCACGCGCCCCGACGGGCCTACCAGTCGGGCGGCGATGAGCGCATCGGCTCCGGCGCCTGAGCCGCAGTCGAGGACGCGCTCTCCCGGCTGGATCTCACCGAGCGCCAGCGGGTTGCCCGTCCCGGCCATCGAGAGGACGGCCGGCACCGGAAGGTTCTCGATCCATTCCTCGGGGTAGCCAAGGATCGCGGCGAGCCGGAGCCCGGTGTGGAAGTGGAAGCCGCGCTCTGGCTCTGACGCGACGGCGGCGTATTCGGACCGGATCGCGGCGCGAAGGCCCTCGAGATCGAGGGCGATGGGTTGGGCCTGGTTCATGGAATTCCTCCTCCCTGGCAGCTCTATCTGCCAGAGAAGACGTCAGGACCCGGTCGCCCTATTCCCTGCCCCAGGCGACGACGGACGCGCTCGGCCGGGGAGGGCGTCGCCGTCGGCCGGCTTACGACCGCCCACGAACATGCTGATCGCGATCCGGTCGTGGCGCTCGGGAGGAACGCGCGTTCGGAGCAGCGCCAGCAGCTCCGCGTTGAACAGCGGGTAGAGCGCGCATTCGGCGATGCCGAACGATCCGATCGGCTCGAGCGCAACCTCCCGGAAGCCCGCCCGCCTGAGGCCCTTGTACATCGCGATCTCGGAGAGCGCCCCCGACAGGCAGCCAGCCCAGGCGGCGGGGTGGGTCTGGATCTCGGGCGGCAGGTCGTGCTCGAGGACGAGGTCGACCATGGCGATCCGGCCGCCGGGGCGCAGGACCCGAAAGGCCTCGGCGAAGACGCGGACCTTGCGCGGCGATAGGTTGACGACCCCGTTGCTGATGACGACGTCGACGGAGTCGTCGGCAAGCGGCAGCGCCTCCATCTCGGCCTCGACGAACCGCACGTTGCCGAGCCCGACCTCGGCGGCCGCGTGTGTCGCCCGGGCCACCATGTCGGGCAGGAAGTCGACGCCGATGACCGATCCCGCCGGACCGACGGCTCGCGCGGCGATCAGGCAGTCGATCCCGCCGCCGGAACCCAGGTCGACGACCCTCTCGCCGACCTGTAGGTGGGCACGCCGGACCGGGTTCCCGACACCGAGGGCCATCTGGACCGTCACGTCCGGGAGCTCGGCGAGCTCCTCGGCGTCGTAGAAACGCTCCGCCACGCGGCGGTCGGTTGGTCCGACGTCGCGGTACGTGGTGCGGACCGCGTCCCGGATCGCGGCCTGCGACAGGAGATCGGTCCCCTCGATGTGGATGCCGAGCCCGGTCACCGCCTGGCCTCTCGTTCGCCGTCGGCGTTCACCATGAGGATTCGGTCGATTCGGGTGCGGACCTCTGGGGAAATGGGTGGGCGTCCCTCGCTTGTCGCGACGAGCTCGCGCAGGTGGCGGTTGAACTCGAGCTCGCCACAGCACTTGACGCAGGTCTCGAGGTGCTCCTCGAACTCGGAGATCGGCTTCTCGGCCAGGCTGCGATCGAGGTACGACCACATGCGGCGAACGGCTTCCGGACAATCGATCATGGCTCCTCCGTCGCCGTCACGAGGCCGTGGGCCACGGCGTACTCCCACAAACCGCGCTCGAGCTGCTTGCGACCACGGTGGAGACGCGAGAGGAGCGTCCCGAGCGGTACGCCCAGGACCGCAGCGGCCTCCTTGCACGAGAAGCCGTGGACCACGGTGAGGATGAGCGGCAGGCGAAACGTCGGATTGATGGCTCCGAAGGCAGCCTGGACGTCCTCGTCCCGAAAGAGGCGCAGGAAATCGAGGTGGAGCTCGTCGGAGTACGGAAAGGGATCCTCGATCGTGATCGTCTGGAAGAGCGAGAAGCCGTCGCCATCCTCGGAGAGCTCGTCGAGGCTGGCCGTCTGGACGTGGCGGCCGCGGGCGCGGAGTTGATCGCGCCAGACGTTCGTGGCGATCGCGAACAGCCAGCCCTTGAAGCGCTCTGGTTCGCGTAGCCCGGGATGAGCGCGCATCGCCCGGATGATCGTCTCCTGGAGGAGGTCTTCACCGTCGGACCTGTCCCTGGCCAGCTGGACGCAGAAGCCGTGGAGCGCGTCGAGGTGGTCACGAATGATGTCGGCAAAGGCCTGGTCGCCGAGGCCGGTGGCAAGCGGTGGCTCGGCCAATGGGAGCGTCGCCGCGGACTGCCTCGGGAGCGCCACAAGCCATCCACCTCCACCTGCGCGTTTCCAGTTCGGACGATCGCGCGGACCAGATTATTCCCGAGATGCTGTCGGGAATAACTTCGTGACGCCAGCCGTCGCCGCCTTCACAACCATCACGCAGGCCGGCGAGTCCGGCGGAAGGGATCGAATGGCAACTGTCACGGTGCGCAACGGCGTCGATGTCGATCGGCTGGTCGCCACGGTCGGAGCCGTCCAGACCGATCCGAACGTCGCCCAATTCACGTTCCGGGCACGGAGCAGCTGGGAGACCGGCGGCCGCAACCGCGGCGAGATCCGCGAGTTCGAGCACATGGGCGCCGCGACGGCGGACCGGCCGCAGGCGTTCGAGCTGATCGGCGACGAACCGCCGGTCCTGCTCGGGACGAACGCTGGACCAAATGCCGTGGAGCTCTGCCTTCAGGCGCTGGCCTTCTGCTATGGCGTCGGCTTCATCTACAACGCCGCGGCGAAGGGGATCGAGGTCGAGGAGCTCCGCTACGAGGTCGAAGGCGACCTGGACCTCCACCGCTTCCTCGGGCTGGGTGGCTCTCGAGCTGGCTTCACGGCGATCCGCGCCACGGGTTGGGTCCGCTCGCCGAACGCGACACAGGAGCAGCTGGAGGAGCTGTGCCAGTACGTCCAGGATACCTCCCCGGTTCGCGACATCCTCGCCAACGCGGTGCCCGTGTCGACCGACCTGGTCGTGCTTGATTGACTGGCTCGGCTGGCATGCCGTCGCGCTCGATCGGCGACGCGATCCGTCGGGCCCGCGCCTATCTGACTCGGCGACCCGAGAAGGCGCGCTCCACCGATACCGCCGCGATCGCCCGGCTGGAGGACGGGCTGCGCTGCCGGGTCGAGGGGCCCGGTAGCGCGGCCGTCGTGACGGATATGTCGGCGGGTGTTGGTGGTCGAGGGTCCGCCCCGTCGCCCGGATGGCTCCTCCGCGCCTCACACGCGGCGTGCGACGCCACGTTGATCGCGATGCGGGCGGCCGAGCTGGGCATCGAACTGGCGCGGCTCGAGGTCGTCGTCGACAGCGAGTCTGACGATCGCGGTCTGCTCGGCATGGACGACTCCGTACCCGCTGGCCCACTTCGCACCAGGGTCCGCGTAGCGATCGCAGCTCCGGGGGTCCCGGAGAGCCAGGTCCATGCGATCGTCGTGTGGGCACACGCTCACTCGCCGGTCGACGACGCGCTGGCACGGTCGGTGCCGGTCGTATTCCAGGTCACATCCGATTCCTAGGCCCCGCATCACCCACATCCGCAGCGGTCGAGGCGACGCGAACTCGGCCTCGACTGGCTTGTCGCCCGCGCGGGCGAGCGTGTCGACCACAACCAAGTCCTCGGGCGACGCTCTGGCTAGGCGGTGGAGACGCCCGCTGATCGCGTGGCTGCCGGATCCGCGGCCTCTCCCCCGACGCCGGCACCGTGGCCGATGAGCAGCGTCGACGGACGGGGCGACAGGAGTCGGTCGAGGACCAGGCATGCCGCTCCGACGGCCGCGACATCCTCGCCGACAGTCGCGTCACGCACGATGACGAGATGCCTGGCGCCTCGCTCGGGGGAGTCGTTGATGCGAGCGACGATCTCGGAGCGCATCAGGGGCGCGGCACGGGCCCATGCGGGCCCGCCGAACACGATCTCGTCGATGTCGAGCAGGTTCACGACCGAGACGAGCGCCGCCGAGATCAGGGCGGCCCCCCGCGCCAGGACCCTGACCGCGGGCGCATCGCCGCGATCCGCCCGACGGACGAGCTCGGAGTAAGCGTCGTCCACCGCTGCGAGGTCGTGAAGCTCGGGCGCGCTCTCGAGCGCGCCGAGCTCGGCCGCCTGGCTCACCAGGTATTGCGGCGTGGCCAGGTGCCCGATCATGTCGCTTCGCCGCCGGGGGGGCAGGTCCGCATCCGTGACGTGGATCGTGCCGCCGTCGCCGGCGTTCCCGGTTGCGCCGCGCACGACCTCCCCGGCCACGGCGAGCCCGATCCCGATGCCGGTGCCTAGGTAGAAGAACGCGAAGTGGTCGTGCGCCTCGCCGGGGCGCGTCCAGAGCTCCGCGACGACGGCCGCGTTGACGTCCTTCTCGAGCACGACCGGAAGGCCGGTCGCCGCCGCGAGCGCGTCTCGCAGCGGCACGTCACGCCACCCCTCGAGAAGCGGGGGGTCCACGATCACCCCGCGGTCCATGTCGATCGGGCCGGGCGCGGCGAAACCGATGCCGAGGATCCGGTCGGCGGCCAGGCCGGCCGAGCGGATCAGGGCGCTGATCGACTCGGCGATCGAGGTGATCACCTCGTCCGGGCGGGTCGCGTTTGGCGTGCGCTCACGGGCATGGGCGATCACGTCGCCGCGGAGGTTGAGCGCGACGTA
>DATLVO010000331.1:0-7555 GCA_035577485.1 Verrucomicrobiia bacterium | reverse complement strand
CGAGTCCCGCCTCGCGTGCCGCGGTCTCCAGACGCCGCCGAGCGAGGACGAGCCTCCGCTCGAAGGCCGCGTCACCGAGCGGCCGCCCGTCGCCGCCGTCGGGCCGACCGACGAAGGCCTGGACGAACGCCGGACGGCAGGCCCGGGCGGCGCCGCCGAGCGCGTCGGGATCGGCCGGGACCGACCGCCAACGGACGATCTCGAGACCTTCCTCCCCGAACACGGCCGCCATGAGCGAGCGGGCCCGACCACCGCGCGCTCCGGCACCCGTCCGTGGGAGGAAGAGCTGCACGATCCCGGGCCGCGACGCCGCGAGACCGGACCGCGGCGTGAGCGACTCGATCAGGCTCGGATCGAGCGGCAGGGATACGCCCGCGCCATCGGACGACGCGCCGTCGGCGCCGAACGCGCCGCGATGCGCGAGGGCCGCGAGCCCACCAAGCGCCAGCGGCAGGACCCGGTCGAGGTGGATGCCGCGCGGCGAAGCGTCGGCCACGAACCCGACGCCGCACGCATCGTGCTCGAACGCCGCGTCGTAGAGCGGCGCCGCCGGGAGGCGTGGGTGCCCGAGGCGATGTTCGCGTCGCTGTGGCGGTTCGCAGGAGGTGGACATCGATTGGACTCCGAGGGATCGGAGGAGGTCGAACCGACCGCCCGGGAGGAGCCGGGCGGTCGGTCGGTGTGGTCGTCGGGGCGGCGCCGGGGTCGGCAGCCGTTGGAGGTGCTGCCGACCCGTGGAGCCGGGCCCTATGCCTGGTAGGCCACCTCGCCGTGGACCGCGAGATCGATCCCGAGCTCCTCGTCCTTCGCGGAGATCCGGATCCCGAGGATGACGTCGACCAGCTTCACGATGGCGAAGGTCGCGACGACGGCGTAGACGATGGTCGCGGAGACCGCGGCGAGCTGGATCGCCACCTGGCCCGGGTTCCCGTCGATGAGCCCGCGGAAGGCGGGCTGGATCGCGCTCGTCGCAAGCACGCCCGTCGCGATCGCCCCGAACACCCCGCCGACACCGTGGACGGCGAAGACGTCGAGCGCGTCGTCGACCTTGATCCGCTCCCGGAGGAGCGTCGCGCTGTAGCACAGGCCGCCGGCCGCCAGGCCGATGAGGATCGCGCCGCCCGGCGTGACGAATCCCGAGGCGGGCGTGATCGCGACGAGACCGGCGACGGCACCGCAGGCGGCACCGATGACGCTGACCTTGCGCTTGTGGAGATAGCTCGCCCCGACCCAGGTGAGGGTCGCCGCGGCGGCTGCCGTGTTCGTGACGATGAACGCGCTGGCCGCGAGGCCGCCGGCCGTGACGGCGGAGCCGGCGTTGAAGCCGAACCAGCCGAACCACAGGAGGCCGGCCCCGAGGACCGTCATCGGCACGTCGTGCGGCTCCATCCGATCGCCGTTCACGACGCGCCGGCCGATGAGGATCGCGACGATCAGAGCCGACAGCCCGGAGCTCGCGTGGACGACCGTCCCGCCCGCGAAGTCGAGCGCGCCGAGCTTGTAGAGCCAGCCGTCGGCGGCCCAGACCCAGTGCGCGATCGGCGAGTAGACGACGATGGACCACAGGATCGTGAACAGGACGAAGGAGGCGAAGCGCTTCCGCTCGGCGAAGGCTCCGGTGATCAGAGCCGGGGTGATCGCGGCGAACATCAGCTGGAAGGCGGCGAAGAGGACGAACGGGATCGTCGTCGCGTAGACGGTGCTGGGCGTCAGGCCGACGTTGAAGAAGCCGACGAAGTCGAGGCCGCCGATCAGGCCGGCCGGCAGCGGCTTGGGCGTCGCGTCGGGCGCGAACGCGAGCGAGAACCCGATCAGGACCCAGACGACGCTGACGATCGCCAGCCCGAAGAAGCTGTGCATGATCGTCGAGAGAACGTTCTTTCGACGGACGAGCCCGCCGTAGAAGAGGGCAAGCCCCGGCAGCATGATCATGACCAACGCCGTCGCCGCCAGCATCCAGGCGGTATCGCCGCTATCCATCGATGCGCTCCTCCTCGCTCCATGCCTGGCGGTGCGAGTCCCCACGAGAAGACTCGCCCCACTGCGAGGCTAGGCGCCGATCACCTCCCCGGTCGTCGCCGGGCGGGTCCCGAAAAGGATGCGAACCGGTACCGAGGCGGGTTTGTGGCCGGCGGCCCGTCACCCATGCGGCGTATGTGGTGGAGTACCGGAGGACCGCCAGAAGCGGTCCGGATTTCCCGTTGTGCTGCGCACGAACGCCGCGCATCCTCAGCCCATGTTGAAGGTGGGGAACAGCAATCCGTCGCGCGAGCGTCTTGCCCGACACGTCGACCGCCGCCGGCTCGAGCTCACCCTGACCGTGGCTCGCCAGCGGGTCCAGTGGGAAACCCCGTTCAGCCCGTCCTGGGACGCGGCGATGGCCGCCCTGGAGGACCTCGAGCGCGAGGTGTGGCTGATCGACGAGCGCGAGCGCGCCGCGAGCTAGCTCATCCGCGGGCCGGAGACGTAGGATCTCGGCCGATGGACGACTCGCTGCTGATCGCGATCCTCGGATTCGCTTTGCTGCTGCTGGCGGGCCTGATCGAGCTCCGGATCCGACAGGGTCCCCCGGCGACTACACCTGCGGGTCTCCGCCGGGCGAGCGTGATCGTCGCCGCGATCGGCGTGCTCGACCTCGTCATTGCCGTGCTGCTTCGGTTCGTCTGATCGGCGAGCCGGGTGGGATTCGAACCCACGACCAAGGGATTAAAAGTCCCCTGCTCTGCCACTGAGCTACCGGCCCGAAGTCGACCGTAGCACGTTCGGATCAGGGGTTGCGGCGCAGGTGTCGGCACCGCGACACCGCGAGAGTGCCGTCCGGAACTGGCCGATCGCGGCCCGGTCGACGACGATCAGCTCACGGCGGCCCGGCCACCAGCATCGTTCCCCCGGCGGTGACACGGTCGGGCCGCCGCTTTGCCGATCCCGGCCGCTGCTCGCCGGACCACGCTGCCCGAGCGCGGGCGAGGCCGATCTACAGGCAATCTCGCCAGAAATGGGTATCATCCCTAGGGATGAGCACCATGTCTGACCATGTTCGGATCGGGCGCGCGGCCGAGATGCTGGGGGTGACGGTCGACACGCTCCGGCGCTGGTCGGAGAGCGGCCGCATCCGGGTGACCCGCACGGACGGCGGCCAACGGCTCGTCCCGATCGAGGAGGTCACCCGCCTCATCGGGCAGCGCCGCCAGTCCGCGACGGACCGGCCGATCGTCGCCCAGTCGGCCCGCAACCGCTTCGCCGGGATCGTGACTCGCGTCGAGAAGGACCGCGTCGCCGCGGTCGTCGAGGTCCTCGCCGGCCCCCATCGGCTCGTGAGCCTGATGACGGCGGAGGCGGTCGACGAGCTTGGCCTGAAGGTCGGCGACGAGGCGATCTGTGTCGTCAAGTCGACCAACGTCGTCGTCGAGATTCCGTCCGCGCGCGAGCCGCGTTGATGCAGCCGACCGGCATTCGGTGCCTGAGCCGCATGAGCGCGCTGCTCGTCGCGACCCTGCTCTTGACCGGATGCGGCGCGACCGCGACGCCGACGCCGAGCCCGTCAGTATCGACCGACCCGAGCACGCCGCCCACGGTTGGCCCTTCGGGGTCGCCCGGCTCGGACGTGACCCAGGCACCACCCGCCGCCCTGACGATCTTCGGCGCCGCGTCGCTCAAGGGCGCCCTCGACCACTTGAAGACCAGCTACGAGGCCGGCCATCCAAGTTCGACCCTGACGATCTCGACCGACTCTTCGGCGGCCCTGGAGACCCAGATCGAGCAGGGCGCCCCCGTCGACGTCTTCCTCTCGGCCGACGTCACGAACCCCCAGAAGCTCGTCGCGGGCGGGCTCGCCGATGGCGACCCGGTCGCCTTCGCCGGCAACCTCCTGACGATCGTCGTCCCGGCGGCGAACCCCGCGAGGATCGCCTCCCCGGCCGACCTGGCCCGGTCCGGCATCAAGATCATCGCCGCCGGCGACGACGTGCCGATCACGAAGTACGCGGAGCAGGCGGTCGACCTCCTCGCCGGCATCTCTGGTTACCCGGCCGACTTCGCCGCGAAATACGCCGCGAACGTCGTGTCGAGGGAGGACAACGTCAAGGCCGTGATCGCGAAGATCGAGCTCGGCGAAGGGGACGCGGCGATCGTCTACGTGACCGACGCCAGGGCATCGACAAAGGTCACCACGATCGACATCCCGCCCCAGGCCAACCCGCCGGCGACGTACGCCGGGGTCGTCGTCAAGGCCTCGAAGCACCTCGCGACGGCCCACCAGTTCCTGGACTGGATGAGCGGCGCGGAGGCCCAGCTGATCCTGGCGCAGCTGGGGTTCATCCCACCGCAGACATGACGCGCGGTCGTTGATCCTCGTCCTGGCCGCGCTCCTCGGGCTGTTCCTGGGGCTGCCGGTCGCGCTGCTCGTGGCTCGAGCCGTGTTGGGCGGATCGCTCGCGGCCGCCCTCGGCTCGGGGCCGGTGATCGATGCGTTGACGCTGAGCCTGATGACGACGGCGATCAGCCTGACGCTGACCATCGCCCTCGCCACGCCGCTCGCCCACGTCCTCGCCCGGCGGCGGTTCCGCGGAGCGTCAGTCATCGAGACGATCGTCGACCTCCCGATCGTCCTGCCGCCGTCGGTCGCGGGCCTGGCGCTGCTCCTGGCGCTCGGTCGCCGCGGGGTCCTCGGCGAGCCGCTGGCCCAGCTCGGGATCGAGATCCCGTTCACGACCGTCGCCGTGGTCATCGCCCAGATGTTCGTCTCGGCGCCGTTCTTCGTCCGGGCAGCCCGAGCCGGCTTCCTCGGCGTCGATCGCGACTTCGAGGACGCAGCCCGCGTCGACGGGGCGTCAGAGCGCCAGCTCGCCTGGGCGATCACGATCCCCCTCGCGGCGCCGGCACTCGCCTCGGGGATCGTCATGACGTGGGCCCGGGCCCTCGGGGAGTTCGGGGCGACGATCATGTTCGCCGGCAACTTCGAGGGGCGGACGCAAACGCTGCCGCTCGTCGTCTATGGCAAGTTCCAGACGGGCGACGTGGACGCCTCCGTCGCTGCCGCGACGATCCTCATCCTGGCGGCGTTCGTCGTGCTCATCGCCGTCCGCGGGATCCGCTGGGGCCGCGCCCTCGATCTTCGCGGCGCCTAGGCCCGGTCGTAGACCTCGGGGTTGACGGGGGTCGGGATCCGCTCGCCGCGGACGCCCGCCAGGAGGTTCGCAGCGGCCATCTCCGCCATCTTGCCGCGGGTCGCCCGGGACGCCGACGCGATATGGGGCACGATCAGGCAGTTCTCGAGGCCGACGAGCGGATCGTCCGCCGGGATCGGCTCCGGGTCGGTGACGTCGAGAGCCGCCGCGAAGATCCTGCCGCGCGTCAGCGCCTCCGCCAGGGCCGCATGGTCGATGACCGGGCCACGCGACGTGTTCACGAGCACCGCGGTCGGCTTCATCCAGGACAGCTTCTCGGCGTCGATCAGGCCCTTCGTCTGCGGGGTCAGGTTGACGTGGAGGGTCACGAAGTCGGCTCGCGGCAGCAGCTCCTCGAGCGGGAGCTCCGTCGCCCCGAACTCCGCCTCGACCGCCGGGTCGGCCCGGTGGACATCCTGGTACAGGATCGTCATGCCGAAGCCCCGGGCCCGCTTGGCGACCGCCTGGCCGATCCGCCCGAACCCGACGATCCCGATCGTCGCGCCGTGGACGTCCGGCCCGAGCAGGAGCATCGGCCCCCACGTCTTCCAGTTGCCCGCGCGGACGTAGCGATCGCCTTCCGGCAGACGGCGAGCCGCGGCCATCAGCAGCGCGAAGGCAAGATCAGCGGTTGTCTCGGTCAGGACGCCGGGCGTGTTGCCGACCGCGACGCCGCGCGCCGTGCAGGCCGGGACGTCAACGTTGTCGAACCCGACCGCGTAGTTCGACACGACCTTCAGCTGGGGGCCCGCCGCGTCGAGGAAGCCGTCGTCGACGCGATCGGTGAGGAGCGTGACGACGCCGTCGCAGCCCGCAACGGCCTGGAGGAGCGCGTCCCGCGGTGGCGGCAGGTCGTCCTCCCAGATCCGGGCGTCGGTCGCGTCGCGGATCGGGCGGAGGCCGTCCTCGGGGAGGACCCGCGAGACGAAGACCTTCGGCCGGTCGGTCACCGCGGTGAACCGGCGCCCGCGCCGACCGGTGCCGAGGGCAGCGCCTCGACGAACCCGCGGATCCGGTCGAGCGCCTTCGTCAGGTTCTCTCGCGAGTTCGCGTACGAGATCCGGATGTGGTCATCGCCGAACCCACCGAACGCCGTCCCGGCCAGGACGCAGACACCGACCTCCTGGAGCAGGCGGTCGGCCAGGACCTTGCCGGTCAGGCCCGTCCCCGAGATATCGGGGAACGCGTAGAACGCGCCCTTCGGCCGGAGGCAGCGGACCCCGGGGATCGCGTTGAGGCCGTCGACGACGAGGTCACGCCGGGCGCGGAACTCGGTGACCATGTCGTCGATCGGGCCCTGCGGGCCGCGAAGCGCCTCGACCGCCCCGATCTGGACGAACGTGGGCGCACAGCTGATCGTGTTGATGATCAGCTGGCCGTACATCTGGACGAGCGACGGCGGCACGATCGCGTAGCCGAGCCGCCAGCCGGTCATCGCGAACGTCTTCGAGAAGCCGTCGAGGACGATCGTCCGCTCCGCCATGCCGGGCAACGAGGCGATCGAGACGTGCTCCTCGCCGTCGTAGAGGATCCGGCCGTAGATCTCGTCGGCGAGGACGACGAGGTCGTGGCGGATCGCCAGCTCGGCGATCGTCTCCAGGTCGGTCCGGGTCAGGACGCCCCCCGTCGGGTTCGCCGGGGAGTTGATGACGAGCATCCGCGTCCGCGGCGTGACGAGCGACGCGAGCTCGTCGAGGTCGATCCGGAAGTCATGCTTCATGCGGATCGGGACGGGCACCGGCGTCGCGCCGACGAACCGGGTCAGCGATTCGTAGATGGGGTAGCCCGGATCGGGGACGAGGACCTCGTCGCCCGGATCGATCAGGCCGAGGATCGCGTACAGCATCACGCCCTTGCCGCCGACCGTGACGAACACGCGGTCCGGGGTCACCTCGAAGCCCTTGCGGGCGGTGGCATCCTCGGCGATGGCCTCGCGGAGAGGCGGGATGCCTGGATAGGGCGCGTAGTGGGTCGCCCCGTCATCGAGCGCCCGCTTCGCCGCCTCGCGGGCGTTGGCCGGCGTGTCGAAGTCCGGCTCGCCCAGCTGGAGATGGATGATGTCGCGGCCGGCGGCCTCGAGAGCGCGCGCCCGAGCGGACACCTCGAACGCGGTCTCGGTCCCGATCACGCTCATGCGTTCGGCAAGTCGCATGGGTTTCTCCTTCGAGCGGGGTTGCAGTGTAGTGGCACGCGGTGCGAGCGCGCGCCGGATTCCACGCCCCGGCGATGCTCCTGAAATGTTTCGGAGCGCTTGTGCAACGTCCCCGTGGGCCGCGGCAAGCACGGTGTCGACAGACGCCGCCGATTGGCGGCCGTCGCCGTGCTCCGGGGGTGCCGTGCCGGCTCAAGATTCGTCGAACCCGCGCTGCCCGACGCGTCTCGACGCGCGC
>DATLVO010000330.1:0-5838 GCA_035577485.1 Verrucomicrobiia bacterium | reverse complement strand
GACGACGTCAGGATCCGGACGTCGTGGCCGCGCAGGCGGAGGTTCTCGTACAGGTGGCGGACGTGCTGGGTCACGCCACCCGGGAGCGGGTAGACGTAGGGCGAGACGAGCCCGATCTTCATCTGGTCTCGTCCTCGCTCTCGGCGCCGCGGGCCGTCGGCGCGGTTCCCGCCCCGGTCCGGATCGCCGCCCACTCCTCCGCGAACCGCGGCGGCCGATGGCGGCCACCCGGGTAGCCGAGGTCGCGGCCCGACCCGTCGCGCCGGACGGTCCCCCGGACGACCGCGCCGGCGTCTCGGGTGTACTTCCGGAGCTGCCGGCCAAACGTTGCGACCTGGCCGCCGGTCGCATGGAATGAGCCGTGATGGTGGGTCTCGTGGGCGAGGATGGCCGTCCGGACGTCCTCCGCGCCGCGACCCGGGAAGGTCGTCCAGCCGGTCCCGACGGCGGCGGCCTCGTGGGCGTCGCTGTTGCCGACGGTCGCCAGGCCATGCCGCGCAGCGAAGGCAACGACCTTGCCGTGCCACGGCCGCCCGAACATCGTCGGGTTGAAGGCCTCGACTGCGTCGGGTCGGACCCGGGGATCGGGATCCGCGAGGAGGCGGCGCAGGACCCAGCCCTGGGCGCAGAGCGGGTAGGGAACGAGGGGATGGGCCGGGATCGCGAGGCCGCCCTGCTCGTGGATCTCAGCGATCGTCGTCCGGAGCGTCCGCAGGGGCCGGACCCGCTCCTCGATGAACAGCGCGAGCAGGTGGCCGCCGAGGGTCGACACCTCTTCGCCGACGATCACCTCGACCCGCAGGCCCTGCTCTCCGGCCATCGTCCGGGCTGCCAGGGCCGCGTCGATCCGCTCGTGATCGGTGATCGCGATGACGTCGAGCCCGGCCCGGTGTTCGGCGTGGTCGAGGATCGCGGCGATCCCATCGGTGCCGTCCGAGGCCAGGCTGTGGATGTGGAGATCGGCGCGGCCGAGACGGGCCGTCACGATGCCGCTCCCTCGGGCTTCCGGGACGGCGCGGCGAGATCCGGCCAGATCGGGAAGAAGATCGCCGACCACTGCTCCGGCGCGAGCGCGATGAGCTCCTCGAAGGCGGCCGCCTCGGCCCGGAGGGTCGCCGCGATCCGTTCCCGGCGCGTCCCCTCCGCGGCGACCGGAACCGGCAACAGGCGGCCCGCGATGCGCCCGTCGGCCAGGCGCCGCACGCCGACCGCGAAGATCGGGGCACCGCTCTCGATCGCGAGGAGGGCCGGACCGATCGGCAGGGGCGCCGGCGCCCCGAAGAGGGGGGTGTCGATCCCGCCGCCGGCGATGTCCCGGTCGGCCACGATGCCGACCTGGCCGCCGGCCTTCAGCTCGGCCATGAGCGCCCGGCGCGCCTCCCGGAGACCGACGATCCGCACCCCGAGCGAGCCGCGCGTCCGCTCGAACCAGCCCTGGAGCGCCGGGTCGTCGACGGCCTCCATCGGTGCGACGAACGTTCGACCGTAGCGGTTCGCGAGGTAGAGCCCCGGCAGCTCGATCGGGCCGAGGTGGGCGGAAACGAAGATGATCGGGCCGCCGGTGAAGGCCGACTCGACCGTCTCGGGGGTCTCGACGACGACCCGGGTCTCGAAGATCGCCGGGCTCAGGGCGGGGACGCGGAGGACCTCGAGGTAGTACCGGGCGTCGTGGCGGAACGCGGCCCGCACGAGTCGCTCGAGCGCCCGTGGGTCGTCCACGGCCGCGCGGACGGCCGGGCTGCCTTCTCCGCGACGCGCGAGCTCGCGCACGACTCGGTCGAGGTTGGCCCGTGCCTGGGCGGCCCGCGCGGGCGCCAGCCGGTACCAGAGCCAGCCGACGACGTCCGCGAGGGCGAGGAGCGGTCCCTCGGGGAGGCGGCAGGCGACCCGCGACACCAGATCGAGCGCCGCGACGCGGAGGCGCTGGGCCGGCGTCCCGCGTCCCGCCGAGCCCGCGGTCGTCGCCCGCTTCGTCACGGGCCGGTCCGTCACGTGGGCCCGAACTCCGTGCCGGCGATGGGCGAGGGCGCGGCCTCGGTGCCGGCGTCGGCGATTTGCCTGACCTCGGGCGCGACCGCGGGCGCGGGGGACGAGACCTCGGACGCGATCGCCCCGTCCGGCGCCACGACGAGGGGCACCACGGCCGATCGGTCGCCGGCCAGCATCCGCTCGGCCCGGTGGGCGAGCTCGGCTGCCTCCTCGTCGGTCGGTGGCCAGATCGGCTTGAAGCTGTACCACTGCTCGGGGGCCGCGCCGATCGTCGCCGACAAGGCGTCGGCCATCTGCTGGGTGGCCCGCTGGATGTCCGCGGGCCCCGAGGACGGCACCGTGATCACCGGCGAGAACGAGACGTGGAAGAGGCCGTCGCCGCCGCGGCGGATCGCGACCGGCAGGATCACCGAGTTCGTCTTGGCCGCGAGCGACGCCGGACCCGCCGGCAGGGTCGTCCAGGCGCCGAACAGCCGGACGGGCACGCCGTCCGATCGATAGCCCCAGTCGACGAGCAGGGCCAGCATCTCGCGGCGCTTCAGCACGACGAAGATCTCCCGGAGGTTGCGCCACGGGATCACGTGGACGCCCCACGCCTCGCGCAGTCGCCGGAAGCGCTCGAACATCTCCGGGAACGACGAGTCGTCGGCGACGACGCTGATCGGCCAGCCGCGGTTGGCCACGCCTGCCGCCACGGCCTCGTTGTTGCCGACGTGGCCGAGGGCGAAGATCAGGCCACCCGGCGACGCCTTCCACGCCTCCTCGATCCGGTCGAGGTCGGGCTGGACGACCTTCGCGACCGCCTCGTCGACCGAGAGCGACTCGAGACGCATCACCTCGACGAGGTACGTGGCGTACTGGCGGTAGGCCGCGAGGGCCAGCTTGCGCACGCGGCGGTCGTCGGGCGGGAGGCCGGCGACCCGGCCGAAGTTCGCGTTCGACCAGGCCCGCTTCGTCGGCCAGAGCAGGTAGCCGGCCTGGCTGACCGTTCCGATCACCCAGCGGGCCAGACCCGCCGGGATGTGGGCGACGATCCAGACGGCCGACGCATACGCGCCGACGACCGCCTTCTCGAGGATGCGCGGGCCCTGCTCCTTGCGCCGATGCGGCGCCTCGAGGCCTTTCCGCTTGGCGTCCGTCATCGGGCTGAAGCCGCCGCCTTCTTGGCCGCGGCCGAGGCGACCGGCGCCGTGGAGGCGAGCTTCCTGAGCTGGGCCTTGGTCAGGTTTTCGGTGCCGACGAGCGTCTCATTGTCCTCGCCCCGGATGAACGCCTCGACCCGGTTGAAGGCGATATCGTCGTGGATCTGGATCGGCGGGCTCTTCATGAAGTAGCTCGACGGGGCGACGAGCGTGCCCTTCAGCCCGCGATCGAGACCGAGCTTCAGGCAGCGAACCGCGTCCGTGATCACGCCCGCGGAGTTCGGCGAATCCCAGACCTCGAGCTTGAGCTCCGCGTTCAGCGGGACGTCGCCGTAGGTCGTTCCCTCCATCCGGATGTAGCACCACTTGCGGTCCTCGAGCCACGGCACGTGGTCGCTCGGGCCGACGTGGACGTTGTCCGGGTCCATTTCGTAGTCGAGCATCGACGTGACCGCGTTTGTCTTGCTGATCTTCTTCGACTCGAGTCGCTCTCGCTCGAGCATGTTCAGGAAGTCCGTGTTGCCGCCGAAGTTCAGCTGGTAGGTGCGGTCGAGGCGGACGCCGCGGTCCATGAAGAGGCGGGTGAGGACGCGGTGGCTGATCGTGGCCCCGACCTGGCTCTTGATGTCGTCGCCGATCACCGGCAGGCCCTCGGCCGCGAAGCGCCGCTGCCAGTAGGGCTCACGACCGATGAACACCGGGATGGCGTTCACGAAGCCGACGCCGGCCCGCAGGGCTTGCTCGACGTACCACTTCGTCGCCTCCTCGCTGCCGACCGGCAGGTACGAGACGACGACGTCGACCTGGCGCTCTTTGAGGATCCCGACGACGTCGGCGGTCGGGCCGGGCGCCTTCTCGATGATCTGGCTCAGGTACTTGCCGAGGCCGTCGTGGGTCATCCCGCGCTCGACCGGCACGTCGAGCTTCGGGACCTGCTGGAAGACGTAGGTGTTGTTCGGCTTCGTGTAGATCGCCTCGGAGAGGTCCTTTCCGACCTTGTTCTTGTCGATGTCGAAGGCGGCCACGAACTCGATGTCGCGGACGTGGTAGCCGCCGAGCTCGACGTGCATCAGGCCCGGGACCTTGTCCTCGACCTTGGCGTTCTCGTAGTAATAGCGGCCCTGGACCAGGCTGCTCGCGCAGTTGCCGACGCCCACGATCGCGACGCGGATCTTCTTGCCGGGTCGCCGTCCGTTGCCGGCGGCGCCGTTGGTTCCGTTCGTGCTCACTGGTGCTCCTCACTGGGTTGCTGGCGTACGACATGGACGATTCGCTGGATGGTCGTGACGGTCGCGAGGACCGCGATCGAGCCGAGCGTCAGGGTCATCAGGAAATTGTTGGTCATGGCGCTGCCGTCGTCGGCATCGCAGCCCTCGGGCCTCGAGGCACACAGGCCTGCGAAGTCCTGGACGCCGCCGAACACGCCGACGAGCAGGAGCCCGACAGCGAGGATCACGAGCCGCACCTCGCGCGGCGCGATTCCGACGTTCGCCATTCCGGTCCCCGGCGTGAAGCCGAGGCTCTCGGACTTGGCCCGCGTGTAGCTGACCATGAACGAGGCGGCGGTGGCCGCGGCGGCGAGGATCGCTCCCTCCTGGAACCCAGCCCGGAGGCAGCCGATCGCGATGCCCAGGTAGAGGACGGCCTCGCCGGCGCGATCGAAAACGGAATCGAGGAAGGCGCCGAGCCGGCTGACCCGGTTCGTCGCCCGGGCGAGTGCGCCATCGAAGAGGTCGAAGATACCGCCGAAGATGACGAGGAGACCAGCCGCGATCCACAGCTGCTGGGCGGCCGAGATCGCGGCGATGACCGAGATCCCGAAGCCGATGACGGTCAGCGCGTTCGGGGTCAGGCCCATCCGGCCGAAGGCGAGTGCGACCGGCAGGGCCAGGCCGCGGACGCGGGCGCGGACCTCGGGGCTGACCAGCGAGCCGATCACGAGACCGCTCGTTCGCCGCGCGTCTCGTCGGCCGGCGTAGGCGCCAGGCCCAGGATCTCCGCCTGGCGAGCGCTGAAGGCGTCAAACGCCTCGCGGAGCAGCCGGCAGAACGTCTCCCGTCCGCTCCGGCGGGTGATGACGAGCCCCGCCGCGCGAAGCCGGCCGACATGCCAGGACACGAGCGGCTGCGACAAGCCGACCTGCGAAACGAGCTCGGCCACGGTTGCCTCGCCGTGCGCCAGCCGCCGGACGATGCGGAGGCGATTGACGTCGGCGAGCGCCTTGTGAACGAGACGCAGCTCGCGCAGATCGTCCGGCTGGAGGACGGCGTTGGCGATCGTGCTGCGCACGTGGGCGCGAGAAGGACTCAGGGGTGCGGTCTCCGGCGATAAACCGCCGTTGGATCAACGGCGGTTTATATCAATGGGGGTTGATCCTAACGACGTCGCCGCGGCGCTGTCAACCCGGGGAACCATTCCTCGCCGGCGGGGCTGTCGCCGCCCTGAGCGTCGGTGATCGGACTTGGCGAACTCGTGGTGCCTCTGTTGTCGTGAGCCCCACAAGCGACGAGCGGAGAGCAGCGCGATGGGCTTTTGGAGGACGTCTGGCCGTCCCGTGTTGTCGTCAAGCCCACACATGGCCTCTGTAGGTTCGATCGGAGCGGCACGTCGAATGCTCCGCCGTCGCTCGTGGTGGTGACCGCAACACCGACTGACGACGAACCGGCGACGTGCGCGCGGCAGGCGGGTCGACAGGGCGTCGCCTGCC
>DATLVO010000329.1:0-7827 GCA_035577485.1 Verrucomicrobiia bacterium | reverse complement strand
GCCGGGCGGCTCCTCCGGGGGCTCGGCTGCGGCGGTGGCGGCCCGGCTTGCGCCCGCCGCCACCGGGACCGACACCGGCGGCTCGATCCGCCAGCCGGCCGCGTTGACGGGAATTGTCGGGATGAAGCCGACGTACGGCCGCGTCTCGCGCTACGGCATCGTCGCGTTCGCGAGCTTCCTCGACCAGATCGGGCCGTTCGCCCGTGACACCCGCGACGCCGCCGCGCTCCTCCACGCGATCGCGGGCCGTGACGAGCGCGACTCGACGTCGGCTCCGGTGCCCGTCCCGGATGAGCTGCTGGCGCTCCCGACCTCCGACGACGAGGCGGCCGGCGGTCTCCGCGGCAAGCGGCTCGGGCTGCCGAAGGAGTATTTCGTGGCGGGCATGGAGCCCGACGCGCGACGCCGGATCGAGGAGGCGGTCGCGGCCCTCGAGGGCGCAGGCGCCACGGTCGAGGAGGTCAGCCTGCCCCATACCGACTACGGCCTCGCGACCTACTACATCGTGGCCCCGGCCGAGGCGTCGGCGAACCTCGCCCGGTACGACGGGATCCGGTTCGGCCCGCGGCTCGGCGAGGGCGACGTGCTGGGCAACTACCTCGCGACGCGGGGTCGCGGCTTCGGGGCCGAGGTCAAGCGTCGGATCATGCTCGGCACGTATGCGCTGTCGGCCGGCTACTACGACGCGTTCTACGTGAAGGCCCAGAAGGTCCGGACGCTGATCAAGCGCGACTTCGACCTGCTCTTCGACCAGGGCTTCGACGCCCTCGTCGCACCGACCTCGCCGTCGGTCGCGTTCCGCTTCGGGGCGAAGATGGCGGATCCGGTGGCGATGTACCTCTCGGATGCCTGTACGCTGCCCGTCAACATGGCGGGCCTGCCGGGGATCTCGGTCCCGTGCGGGTTGTCGGAGGGCATGCCGGTCGGGCTGCAGCTGATCGGCCCGGCCTGGTCGGAGCCGCGGTTGTTCGGGCTCGCGCGCGCCTACGAGGCGCTGACCGCCGATGTGCCGTGGCGCGGGCAGGAGCCGGCGCAGCTCGGGCTGACGACCGATCCGTCCCAGCCGACCCCGGCCGAGCGGGCCGCTGCCCTCGCAGGCGCGCGCTCATGACGACCGACGCGCTCCGCCAACCCCTGGCCGACCGGGCCCTCGCGGCCCGCGTCCATGCCGTCCCACCGTCGGGGATCCGCCGGTTCTTCGACATCCTCGCGACGATGGACGACGTCATCAGCCTCGGAGTGGGGGAGCCCGACTTCGACACGCCGGAGCGGATCGTGGCGGCCGGCGTCCGGTCGCTCCACGCCGGGCGGACCCACTACACGTCGAACTACGGGACGATCGAGCTTCGGCGGGCACTGGCGACCCACCTGGAACGCCGCTACGGCGTCGCCTACGACCCGACGACGGAGCTGCTGATCACGGTCGGGGCGTCCGAGGCGGTGGATCTCGCCCTCCGCGCGACCTGCGACCCGGGCGACGAGGTCATCCTCCACGAGCCGTCATACGTCGCCTACGAGCCGGCGATCATCTTCGCCGGCGGCGTCGTCCGCCATGTCGCGACCCGCCTGGAAGACGACTTCGCGCTCGATCCGGCGGCGGTCGAGGTCGCGATCACGCCCCGGACGAAGGCGCTGTTCCTCGGCTACCCGTGCAACCCGACCGGGGCCGTCCTGCCGGATGACATCCAGGACGAGCTGGCCGCGATCGCCCTCCGCCACGACCTGCTCGTCTACAGCGATGAGATCTACGACCGCCTCGCCTACGGGTCGTACCGTCACCGCGCCTTCAGCGCCCTGCCGGGGATGCGCGACCGGACGATCCTCATGGGCGGCTTCTCGAAGGCCTACGCAATGACGGGCTGGCGGGTGGGCTACATGGCGGCGCCCGCGGCGATCCTCGAAGGCGTCGTCAAGATCCACCAGTACGGGATCATGTCGGCGCCGACGACCGCCCAGGACGCGGCGCTCGAGGCGATCGTCGGCGGCGAGGCGGAGGTCGAGCGGATGCTGGCCGAGTACGACCGGCGCCGGCGGCTCGTCGTCGACGGCCTGAACGCGATCGGCCTCCCGACGTTCGAGCCGCGCGGCGCCTTCTACGCCTTCCCGGAGATCACGACGGCCACCGGGCTGTCGTCCGAGGACTTCGCCCAGGGCCTGCTCCAGGAGGAGCGCGTCGCGGTGATCCCGGGATCGGCGTTCGGCCCGAGCGGCGAAGGCCATGTCCGGGCGTGCTACGCGACCTCGTACGAACAGCTCGAGGAGGCTCTCCGCCGGATCACCCGCTTCGTCGACCGGCACCCGACGGGAGCCGGCTGACATGGATGCGATCGGCGAAGAATCGACCACCCCCGCGATCGTGGCGGCAACCGTGGGGAGCGGCGAGTCCGGCGCGGCGGGCACGCTCCACCGGACCTTCCTGATCACCGACATCGAGGGCAGCACCCGGCTCTGGGAAGAGCGGTCCGACGCGATGGGATCGGCGCTGGCGGTCCACGATCACCTCCTGCGAACCGTGATCACGGACCACCGCGGCACGATCGTGAAGACCACCGGCGACGGCCTCCTGGCAGTCTTTGCCGACGCGACCGCGGCGATCGAGGCCGCCATCGCGGCCCAGCGGGCGATTGGATCGACCGCCTGGGGCGACGTGGGTCAGATCCGGGTCCGGATGGCGATCCATGCCGGTCTGGCCGAGACCCGGGACGGGGACTGGTTCGGCCCGCCGGTCAACCGCGCGGCGCGCATCCTCGGCACGGCTTCGGGCGGCCAGATCGTCGCATCCGCCGCCGCGGCGACGGTTGCCGGGCCGGAGCTGCCATCCGAGCTCGCCTTGCGCGATCTCGGGTCGCACCGCCTCCGCGACCTCGATCGGCCCGAGCACCTGTTCCAGGTCCTCGCCACAGACCTGCCGAGCGAGTTCCCGCCACTCCGCTCGCTCTCGAGCCGCCGCTCCAACCTGCCTGTCCAGCTGACCTCGTTTGTCGGGCGGGATCGGGAGCTGTCCGATCTCGAGGCGCTCCTCGCCGACCATCGCCTCATAACGCTCGTCGGGACCGGCGGGACCGGTAAGACACGGCTGATGCTTCAGGCCGCCGAGCGGGTCATCGACCGCTTCCGCGACGGCGTCTGGCTGGCCGAGCTCGCCCCGCTCGGCGATCCGGCCCAGATCCCCTCGGAGATCGCTCGCGCTCTCGGCACGCCGGAGCTCGTCGGCGAATCGTCGCTCGCAACCGTCGCAGCCTTCGTCCGGGACAAGGAGCTGCTCCTCCTCCTCGACAACGCCGAGCACCTCATCGACGGCGTCGCCGACGTCGCGCAGCGCCTGCTGGGCGAGGCCGTCGGGCTCTATCTCATGACGACCAGCCGGGAGGCGCTGGCCGTTCCCGGCGAGGCCGTGCTCCAGCTCCAGTCGCTGTCCTGTCCCGTGCCGGGCCACCGGCTCACGATGCCCGATGATCCTGGCCGCGACGACGTGACGGAGGCGATCGGCACCGACGCAGTTCGGCTCTTCGTCGAGCGGGCGGCGGCCATCGATCCCGGGTTCCAGCTCGACACGACGAACGTCTCCGACGTCGGCGAGATCTGCCGCCGCCTCGACGGCATTCCTCTCGCGATCGAGCTCGCCGCCGCGCGGGTCTCGTCGATGTCGACCGGCGACATCGCCCTACGCCTCGGCGATCGGTTCCGGCTCCTGGCGGGCGGCCGGCGGACCGCGGTTCCGCGGCAGCAGACCTTGCACGCGCTCATCGACTGGAGCTGGGACCTGCTCACAGATTCGGACCGCCAGCTCCTCCGCCGCCTGTCGATCTTCAGTGGCGGCTGGACGGTCCAGACCGCCGGCCCGGTCGTCGGGGACGAAGGTCAGCCGGACGATGCCGCCGACCTCGCCGATCGGCTGGCCCGGCTCGTTGCTCGCTCCCTCGTCGTCGTGGACCGGGGCGCCGCGACCCGCTACCGGATGCTCGAGACCATCCGCCAATACGCCCGTGAGAAGCTCATCGAGGCGGGCGAGGTGGCCGCCCTGGCGGACCGCCACGGTGCCGAGTTCGCCGCCCTCGCGATCGAGGCCGAGCCCGGTCTCCGAGGGCCGGCGATGATCGACTGGCTGGACCGGCTCGACGCCGAGGCGGAGAACCTTGGATCCGCGCTCGAGTGGGCCCTCGAGGCCGCGCCCTGGCAGGCCGTCCAGATGACCGTCGGGCTGCTGGCCTACTGGACGGTCCGGGTCGCGTCGTCGGACAACGAGGCGCGCATCCTCGCCGCGATCGAGATCGCCCGCGACCGCGCGCACGCCGCCGACGCGACCCCGGCCGAGAAATCGCTCGCCGCGCGCCTCCTCGGCGAGGCGGCGCGGATCTGGGCGATGTCCGGTCGGGCACGGGTCGCCGAGGACTGGGCCACGGACGCCATGGACATGGCCCGAGCCAGCGGCGACGACCGCGCCGTTGTCGCTGCCGAAGCCGGCGTCGGCATCACCCGCGTCTTCAGTGGCCACCAGGGCAACATCCAACCCCTGTTCGAGGACGTCGTTGGTCGGGCCGAGCGCGCCGAGATCTGGTGGGTCGCCGGCCTCGCCGGCGCCTTCGCGGGAGCCGGCATGGCCAACTGGGACCTCGCCGCCGGTGAGGCCATGTTCCGCCGGGGCGAGGCCGCCGCTCGGCGATCGGGCTCGCCCCACGTCATCGGTGCCGTCGCCCTGGCCCGGGGCCGAATTCTCGGGCGCAGCCTGCGCACGGACGAAGCCCTCGAGCAATTCGCCGTCGCGATCGCCCGGTTCGCCGAGCTGGGCGACGAACGACTCGGCCTGGCCGCCCGGAGCGACGTCGCCCATGCGCTCCGTCGCGGCGGGCGGCTGGACGAAGCCATGGCCGTCTACCGCGAGACCATCGCCGGCTGGATCCGCCTGGGCCAACGTGGCGCGATCGCCAATCAGATCGAGAACGTCGCGTTCCTCGAGGTGGCGCGGGGGAGGCACGAGCGAGCGGCTCGGTTGCTCGGCGCTGCGGGGGCGATCCGGGAGGCCGCGGGTGCGGCGATGGCGCCCGAGGAAGTGGGCGAATGGGAGAAGTTCGTGGCGGGGCTCGATGTGGCGCTGCCAGCGATCGACCTCGAACGCGCCCGGGCGGGCGGGCGCGCCATGTCCCAGCCCGACGCCATTGCTCTTGCGGTCGGGGCCTGACCGCTCGGCCGGCCGGCTGCGACGGCGTCGTGTGCGAAACTGCGGCCATGGTCGACACCGCCGTGCGATCCGCGGCCCTCGAGCGCTACGAGCCGGTCATCGGGATCGAGGTCCATTGCCAGCTCAAGACCGCGTCGAAGATGTTCTGCGGCTGCTCGAACGCCTACGCCGACGCGCCGCCGAACACCCACGTCTGCCCGGTCTGCCTCGGGCTGCCCGGAACCCTCCCGACGATCAACCGCCAGGCGGTCGAGCACGTCCTGGCGACCGGCGTCGCGATCGGCGCCGAGACGCCCGACGCGACGCGCTGGGACCGCAAGAACTACTTCTACCCCGACCTGCCGAAGGGCTACCAGATCAGCCAGTACGACCTGCCCCTGGCGGCCCACGGCCAGCTCAGCTTCCAGACCACTGACGGCGAGGTCACGATCGGGATCACCCGGGCGCATCTCGAGGAGGACACGGCCAAGCTCACCCACGCCACCGATGCAGCCGGCCGGCGGGTGAGCCTCGTCGACTTCAACCGCTCCGGCGCGCCGCTGATGGAGATCGTCACCGATCCCGACGTCCGCTCGGCCGAGCAGGCCCGTCGCTACGCCGAGGAGCTCCAGGCCCTCCTCCGCGCGATCGGGGCGAGCGATGCCGACATGGAGCGAGGCCAGATGCGGGTCGAGGCGAACGTCTCGCTGCGGCCGCGCGGGACGGAGGCGTTCGGGACGCGGGTCGAGGTGAAGAACATGAACTCGTTCCGCTCGGTCGAGCGGGCGATCGCCTTCGAGATCGAGCGCCAGGCCGCCGCCCTGGACGCTGGCGAGACGCTGACCCAGGACACCCGGGGCTGGAACGAGGACCGGGGCACGACCTACGTCATGCGCTCCAAGGAAGATTCGCACGACTACCGCTACTTCCCGGAGCCGGACCTGCCGCCCCTGCGGGTCGACGCGAGCTGGCTGGCCGCGATCCGTGGCGCCCTGCCCGAGCTGCCGGCCGCCCGGCGTGCCAGGTACGAGCGGGACCTCGGTCTCTCGCCCTATGACGCGGCCGTGATCGTCGACGAGCCACGTGCCGCCGAGCTGTTCGAGGCGACCCGCGCGGCCGCTCCGGACGCCGACGGCAAGGCGATCGCCAACTGGGTCACGGGGGCATTCCTCGGGCTCCTCCGGGCGGACCCCGACGCGGCGGCTCGCGTCGCTCCCGCTGAGCTGGCCGACCTGGTGCGTCGCGTCGCCGCCGGGGAGCTCTCGGGAACGAACGCCAAGGAGGTGTTCGCCGCCCACGCCACGGACGGCGCGTCGGTCGCGACCGTCGTCGAGCGTCTCGGCTTCCGGCAGATCTCCGACGCGACGGCCCTCGCCGCCGTCATCGACGAGGTCCTCGCGGCCAATCCGAAGGCGGTCGACGACTATCGTGCCGGCAAGCCGGTCCTCGGCTTCATCGTCGGCCAGGTGATGAAGGCGACCCGCGGCCAGGCCAACGCCGCCCTGGTCCAGGAGGCGGCGCGAGAGCGGCTCGACGGAGGATCGCGGGGATGATCGCGCTCGACATCGCGTTGTGGGTCGCCGGCGTCGCCCTGATCGCCGTCGGCTACCGTCGGGCGCGAGGGCCGTGGGCCCGCTATCAGCAGCTCAAGGAGCAGGACGCGAACGCCGCCCGCTACGCCTCGTGGCGCGGCGGGATCCGCGACGACTCCACGACTGGCGCGTCGGTCGCGATGCAGATCCTCCGGCGCCAGACCCAGACCGCGGTCGGGATCGCCATCGCCGGCTTCGTCCTGGTGTTCTTCGGCTTCCTGATCCGGTAGGCGCCCCCGGAACGTCAAGCAAGCACCGCGCGCCAGGCCGCGGGTCAGCGGCCGCGGAGCCGGCGGGCCTCGATCGCCGTGCAGCGATCCATGACGACGGCCAACCCGGCATCCGACGCGATCTTCGCCGCCTCCCAGTTCACCACCCCGAGCTGGAGCCAGAGGCACTTCGCCCGGATCTCCACGGCCTCGCGGGCGTGGGGGACGCAGAGCTCCGGACGGCGGAACACATCGACGATGTCGAACGGTCCGGTCGCCTCGAATGCCTCGCGGAGGGTCCGGAACGCCGGGACGCCGAGCACGCTGCGCTCACCCGGATTGACGGGCACGCAGTCGTAGCCCTGGTGGACGAGGTAGCGGAACACGCCGAACGAGGGCCGCGACTCGTTCGACGACGCGCCGATCACCGCGATCCGGCGAGCCGACCGGAGGACGGCCGCGATCGCGTCGTCACCGAGCACGTGGACTGGTCCGCGACCTTCCTCGAGGTCGAGGTAGTCGATCAGGCGCGTCCGTTCGGCCACGCGACGGGCCCGTCGGTCGGCCGGATCGGCGGCTCCGGCGGGCCCTGCGGCACGGGCTCCGTCGGTGGGATCCGCTGGCGGGCTCAGGTTGCCGACTCGCGTTCGTACGGCTGGCCGTCGGCCGCCGGAGGCGTGCTCCGCCCCACGACGCCGGCCAGGACGATGATCGTCACGATGTACGGGAGGGCCTGGTAGAACTGGGCGGGGATGATCTGGAAGACGGTCCCCAGCTCCCCGGTCGGCGGCGCGATGCCGATGGCGATTCGAAGCGCATCGGTCGCGGCGAAGAGGATCGCCGCCGCGAACGCTCCAACCGGCGTCCA
>DATLVO010000328.1:0-6868 GCA_035577485.1 Verrucomicrobiia bacterium | reverse complement strand
GATCCTCGGCGGGCTGTTCAACTCCCGGCTCAACACGAAGCTGCGCGAGGAGAAGGGCTACACCTACGGCGCGGGCGCGGGCTTCGACCTCCGCCGGGGCGCGGGCCCGTTCGCTGCCCGGGCCGCGGTCAATACCGAGGTGACCGTTCCGGCGATCGTCGACATCCTCGCCGAGCTCGACCGGATCCGCGACACCGCCGTGACCGATGCCGAGCTCAAGGCCGCGCGGGACTTCCTCGTCGGCGTCTTCCCGCTCCGCTTCGAGACGCCCGGCCCGGTCGTCGGCGCCCTTGCCGGCCTCGTGATCCACGAGCTGCCCGACGACGAGCTGGCCCGGTATCGCCCGGCAATCGAGGCAGTGACGGCCGATGCGGTCCAAGCGTCCGCGCGGAATCACATCCATCCCGATGCCTCCGCGATCGTCCTGGTCGGCGATGCCGACGCGTTCGGCGCCGACCTCGAGGCGGCGGAGCTTGGCCGCCTGATCATCGAGCGCGACAGCGGGCCGGTGGACGAGGGTCGCGACGAAGGGGTCCAGGAGGCCCTCGGCCCACTCGACGAGGAGTCCGGCGGGCCGACGGAGGATGCTGGCGAGGCCGAGCCGGCCGGCGCGGGTGAGCCCGCCCATGTCGTATCTCGCATCGGCGACGATCGCGGCTGAAACCTTTTCGGCGAGCCCGGTCTCAGGTGGACAGACGGTCGACGCCCAGCCGGCCCTGATGTCTCGGAGACCAGCTCGAATGAACGTCACCCATCGGATCACTCGCAGCGCCGGTGTCGCCGCCGTCACCCTGTTCCTGGTGGCCGGCGCCGCGTTCGGCGCCAACGCCCTGAGCCAGGGACCGTCCCGGGCGACGGACGCGAACCTCGGCAGCGACGTGTCGGATTCTCCCGAGCCGATCGAGACGCCGGAAGCGTCCGAGACGCCGGAGGCGACCGAATCCCCCGAAGCGACCGAGAGGGCCGAGCCCGCCAAGACGGCGGAGCCCGTTGATACGCCCGAGCCGGCCGAGACGGCCGACGACCAGGGCGAGGACCAGAACGACCAGGCCGACGACAACGACAACGACCAGCACGACGCCGCCGACACGCCGCAGCCGGCCGAGACGGCCGAGCCAACAGACGACCACGCCGGGGACGGCGGTTCGGGCGATTCGGGCAGCGGTTCGGGCGACTCGGGCAGCGGCTCGGATGACTCCGGTCACGGCGGCGGCGACAACGGCTGAGCCGAAGGGCCTGATCCGACGAGCCAAACGACTCGTTCCAGTAGATGGGCCATGGACGGACGATCGATCCGTCCTTGGCCATGTCTCACGGGGGTCCCATCACGCAACGGTCGTCACCGCCCACCGACGTCGTCACCCCGGGTGTCCTCGATGAGCGCTCCGCAGTCGAGGCCGTCCTGGCCGGGTACCGGGAGGCGTTCCGGGTGCTCGTTGAGCGCGAATCGGCCGCGGTCATCCGCGTCTGTCATCGCATCCTCGGCGACGTGCACGAGGCCGAAGACGCCGCCCAGGAGGCATTCGTGATCGCATTCCGCAGCCTTGCCGCCTGGCGCGGGGACGGCCCGTTCGGCGCCTGGCTGACCCGGATCGCGGTGCGCATCGCCCTCCGTCGGGCGCAGCGACGGCGGGACGTGACCTGGATCGACCCGGGCAACCCGGCCAACGGCATCGACCTGCCGGGCGGCACGGATCCGGTGACGACAACCCTCCGCGCGGAACGCGCCGCGGGCCTTCGGTCCGCGGTTGGACGGCTCGAGGAGCCGTATCGCGAGGTCGTCGCCCTGCGCTTCTTCGGCGAGCTGAGCCTCGATGAGATCGCCAGCCAGACCGGACGCCCAGTCGCAACCGTCAAGACCCACCTCCGGCGGGGCCTGCTGCGCCTCCGGACCGCGGTCGACGGGGGTCTGCGGTGAGTGGCCAGATGCCGCTGCACCCCGCCGATGAAGCGCGGGTGGCCGCGGACATGACGCGAGAGCTCCAGGCCCTGGCGGGTGGCAGCGGGATCCTCGTGCTGGCGGGGTTCGCAGACCGGGTGATGGCGGCCGTCGCGGCAGAGCCGCTGCCTCAGCCGGCTCGAGCGTTCGGGGTCGCCCTCATGGGCGGCCGGATCCGGTCGGCGATCGCCGCCGTCGGCGACGCGTGGCGGGTGACCGTCGGCGGATCGACGCCGATCGCGGTGCGTGCCCAGGCGCTCGCCCTGGTGCTGGTCGTCTCGATCGCTTCCATCGCGATCGGCGGCGGAGCCGCAGTCGGCGCGATGGATCTGCTGAACGGGATTCAGGGGCCGCAGCCGAGCCCGACCACGCCTCTCCCAAGCGTGGCAGCACCGTCGCCTTCGCCGTCGCCGAGCGCGCCGGCGGAGGCGAGCCCGAGCCCGGACGCCTCGGCCACGGATGCGGCAAGCGAGACCCCGGAGCCGACCGAGACGCCCCTGGCGACCGAGCATGCGGGCGAGACGCCTCGCCCGACGGGCACGGACGATCACGGCGGGGGCGGCTCAGGGAGCGGAAGCGGGTCGGGGAGTGGCTCGGGAGGCGGGGACCACACGCCGACGCCGACCCCGGAAGGGTCGGACGATCACGGCGGGTCCAGCGGAGGCGACGGCTAGGCCAAGCGTGCCGATCGTGGCGATCCGAGCCGTGGCGGTGCGATTCAGCACCAGAAGATGGTCCTGGTTCGCCCCTGGTACTGAACGCAAGGTCGCGTGTAAGGTCAGGCTGGAATAGTCCGTCCTTCGGGGGCAGCGCGACTTCGTTGGCGGAGGATCGGGGGCTGAGGCTCGCATGCATCGAACATGGCATCCACTGACTCGGCCGCCTCGACGCCGCCTCAGGTCGGGCCAGTCGGTGACCGAGTTCGCCATCATCGTCCCGGTGATGCTGCTGATCCTCCTCGGCATCGCCGACTTTGGCCGCTTGTTCACAAGTGCGGTCGCCGTCGAAGCGGCCGGCCGGGAGGCCGCCGATTATGGGGCCTTCGATGCGTCCTTCTGGACGGACACGAACGTCCCGACAACGGTCGCCGAGATGGAACGACGAGCCTGCACCGCGGCTGCCGGGAGCCATCTCGAGGGCTACACGACGACGGACCAGGTGAACAACACGACGTGTACGAACCCCGTGTTCTCCTGCACATTGGAGCGCAACGGGGCGTCGACCGACTGCGGCGGCTCGCACGGGTTCACGAACGGCGTCGACTGCTCCGATCCGGCGACGGAGCCGCCGTGCACGGTCCACGTCCACATGACGTATGAGTTCAACACGCTCCTGTCCGTGGGACCGATGACCGGAACGTTCGAGATCGGGCGCGATAGCCGCTTCCGGATCTCGAACCTGCAGCCCGCGCCATGAGTCGATCGATGGCCGCGGTGCGCCGCAGTCGCCGCAATCGCTCGCGTGCCCAGGCGCTCGTCGAGTTCGCGTTCGTCGCGCCCCTCTTCTTCCTGACGCTTTTCGCGATCATCGACTTCGGTCGCTACGTCTACTACGTGCAGATCCTGAACAACGCGGCGCGCGAGGGTGCGCGCTACGCGATCGTCCACGGGAGCAACAGCTTCCAGCCGGCCGGTCCCGCTGCGGATGATCCGGCCGTCACCTCGGTCGTCCAGAACTACGCGACCGGCGTCGTCGGCAACGGCAGCGTCTTCGTCGTGCATTCCGATTGGCGCGATCAAGCGAATCTCGCAAATCCGCCCAGCAACGTCCGCGGACATGTCGTCAAGGTCTCCGTGACCTACGACTTCCATTCCTTGATCCCGGTCGTGCCGATCCCGGCCATCACGATCACAGGGGAGTCGAGCCTTGTCATCAACAACTAGGCGCGCGCCCCGAGAGCGGGGCCAGGTCCTCGTCCTCTTCGCCGGCGGGCTTGTCCTGTTCCTTGCGATCGCTGCCCTCGTGTTCGACGTCGGCCAGAACCTGCTGGATCGCCGCACCGAACAGAACGTTGCCGACGCCTCTGCGTTGGCTGGTGCCCGCTATGTCCATGGCGCCGCGTACGTCTACCACGGGGGCTGTGCGACCGCCCCGGGCGGCATGCCGGCCGTGAACATGGCGTGCGAGGTCGCGTCCGACAGCGGCTATGTCGACGGAACGGGATCCAGGACGGTCCGGATCGATCTGCCCCCGATCGCGCCCTCGACGTTCAGCGGACTGCCGGGCTACATCGAGGTCACCATCGGCTCCACGAGACCCTCCTTCTTCGCCGGCGTGCTCGGGTTCACGACCCAGAGAACGGGCGCCACGGGCGTCGCGACGAACCAGAGCGACATCGCCCTCCCGTACTCGCTCCTTGCCCTCGACCCCCACGGTTGCGGCACGAACAAGATCACCGGTTCGACGGGCACGATCGTGTCCACCAACGGGACCGTGCATGTCGACTCCGATTGCCCGACCGATGCGGTCCTCCTCAGCGGCAACGGCGTGCTGACGGCGCCCGAATGCGACGTCGTCGGCATGATCCAGACGTCAGGCGGTGCCGTGAACAATTGCACGACCGCACCATCGGGCGTCCTCGTGTCCGGCGATCCGCTGCGCAACCTCCCGCCGCCGGCCAAGCCCGCTCTTCCGAGCGCGGTCCAGGCGATCGATTCGACTGGCGCCGTGTGCCCGGTTCCGGGCGTCGGGACCTGTGGTCCGATTCCGAACGGCTGCCCCGGGGGCAGCAGTCCTGCCACGGAGACGAGCCCGGCGGTGTGCTCGTTCGCCGGCGGATTCGGCGGAGCCATTGCGGGCAAGACCTACCGGATCTTCCCCGGCTACTACCCGGGCGGCATCCTGACCGACCGCGCGACGGTCTACATGGACCCGGGCATCTACTGGATCGGCGGCGGGGGCATCACCGTCAAGAACAACGGCGGAAGCAACAACGGCCAGCTGATCAGCAAGGCACCTGGGGACAACAGCGGCCTCACGCCGACGGGTGGCGTACTGATCTATGACTCCATCGACCCGTATCCGACGACCGGGTGCACGGGCGCAGGCTGCTTCGCGGATATCCAGCTCAACGGCGGTGCCGGCGCGGAGCTCGGGCTGCGACCGATCCAGACGACCATCTACAAGGGCATGCTGATCTTCGTGGATCGGGCGGTTCCGGTCGGGACCCTGGTGGTCGACCTGAACGGAGCGGGATCGATCCTGGACGTGACCGGAACGATCTACACCGCGACGGGAAGCGTGAAGTTCAACGGGAGCTCGACGGACGTCATCGGCACGCAGGTCATCTGCTACAACTTCCTGGTCAACGGCTCCGGGGCGTCGTTCACCATGGACTACAACCCTGCCGACCTGTTCCACGTCACGGGCGTCGGCCTCGTCCAGTAACTGTCTACGCGAAATGGGCGACCGCCCGATGACGAACGATTGGCCCGGGCTGGTACCGCCGGCGCATTCCTTCCGGAGCCGAGCGCGCCCAGACTTCGGACCATGGTCAAACGAACAGCTTCCGCTTTCCTCTGGCTCGTGGCCGTCGGCTGGGCCTTCAACTTCATCAGCGCCTACACCGGCGCTCCGCAGCTGATCGGGTCGGCCCTGGCCGTCGCCGTCGCCGCGTTCGTCGGGCTGGACCCGCTGCACGTCCTCTGGCCGGCACGCGAGAGCCCTTCGACGACGTCTCGCGAGGTCGTTTCGACCTCGAGCCCGGTCCCGAACCACATCTAGCTTCCGCGCGGTTCATCGTTCGGCAGATTCGATCGGCGTCAGCCTGTAGGCTGACGCCGTGATTGTTGTGGTCGGGAGTCCTCAGGGCCGTCGAACCGAGCAGGGGATCGATGCCGGTGGGGTCGCGGCCACGATCGCCCGGGTCGCCGCGGACGACGGCGCGGACGTCCAGCTCGTCGGCAAGGTCGGCGAGGGGGTCACGGGCGATGCCGTGCTCCTCGCCCTGGCGCAGGCGCACGTCGGGCACGTCGCGGTGCTCCGGGATGCCTCCCGGGAGACGGCGATCCTCGCGAGCTCGACGGACCCTGAAGCGGTCCTCGATCCGAGCGACGACGACGACGGCGCGCGCGACGTCGCGAGAACGGGCCAGACGGCGGCCGCGACCGCCGTCGCCGAAGCGCCCCACGGCCCGACCCTCGACGAGGGCGATCTGCAGCTCGCCCTCCGCTACCTGCCCGACTATCGGGTCGTCGTGGTGGCCGACGCCCTCGACTCGGCGGCGCTGTCGACCGTGGCCGCGGCGGCACGCTGGTCCGGGGCGCAGCTCGTCATCGTCGTCCCCTCGGGATCGGACGGGCACGACCTGCCCGACGACGCGACGGTGCTCCAGGCCCCGCCGCTCGATCCGGACGGCGCCTTCGCCGCGGTGGTGGGTGCGTACGCTGCGGCTCTCGACCGGGGAGCCACACCGGCCGAGGCCTTCTCGTCGGCCTCCGTGGGCTCCGGCTGGTCCGCCGTCGTCGACTGACGGCGGCCACGCCGACTCAGTCGAACAGGCCCGGCGCCACCACCTCCGGCTCCGCGACGGCCAACGCCTCGGGGGCCGGCTCGATCAGCTCGGGCCCGTCGTTCCGGACGTCGTTGACCAGGCGGCTGACCGGCACGATCCGGAGGTCGACGCCCTCGTTCGGCTGGAGGAGGCCCTGGAGCTCCGCCGGATCGTCGAGGCTCGTGTCAAGCCAGATTGCCCAGGCCAATTCGTCCACGATCACCGGCATCCGGTCGTGCAGCCGGCCGACCTGGGCGTTGGGCCCGGCCGTCACGATCGTGAACGTCCGGAGCACTCGGTCGGCCGCCGGATCGTGCCAGCCCGACCACAGCCCGGCCAGCGCCAGCGGCCGGCCGTCGGAACGGGCGATCAGGTAGGGCTGCCGGCGGGAGCCCACCCGCTGCCACTCGTAGAACCCGTCGACCGGGACGAGACAG
>DATLVO010000327.1:0-4279 GCA_035577485.1 Verrucomicrobiia bacterium | reverse complement strand
GGTGGCCGGCGACAAGCTGGCCGAGGCGGACGTGTTCAAGCGGACGTACCTCGGCCACGGCACCCAGTCGAGCGTGTTCGTGTTCCAGGGGCATCCGGGGCCCTTCCGCACCCATGTCCATCGGACCCACGACGAGATCGGATACGTGCTGGCCGGGACCGGCTCCGTGACGGTCGGCGGCGTCGTCCGGCCGGTCAAGAGGGGCGACGTCTGGGTCATCCCGGCCAACACGCCGCACGGAGGTCAGTTCGAGGACGCCCCCCAGGTCCTGTTCATCTCGTCGCCGATCGACGACCCGGACAACCAGGACCGGGAGTGGCTGGAGTGAAGACCGGCGTCAGAACTCGACGGGCAGCGACTCCAGGGCTCGATCCGTCGGCGTCTTGACCCGGATGATCGGTCCCGAGACGGCATAGGTCGGGATCCGCTGGAACAGCTCCTCGAACACGATCTTGGCCTCGAGCCGCGCGAGCGGGGCGCCGAGGCAGTGATGGATCCCGTCGCCGAACGCGGCGTGCCGCTGTGGCGGCCGCAGGATGTCGAGCTGGTCCGGATCGGCCCACCGCCGCTCATCGCGGTTCGCCGAGCCCCAGAGCAAGGCGACCCGAGCCCCCTCCGGAATGACCGCGTCGTACCAGGTGACGGCCCGCGTCGTGGTCCGGGCGAGCGTCTGGATCGGCGCGTCGAATCGGACGAGCTCCTCGACCGCCGCGGGGATGACCGACTGGTCCCGACGGATCAGCTCCCGTTGCTCGGGGAACCGATCGAGGTGGAGCAGCGAGTTCGAGATCAGTCCCGACGTCGTCGTGATCCCGGCGATGAAGAAGAGCATCGAGGCTCCGAGCACCTCATCGGCGGTGATCTCCCCGGCTGCCTCGGCATCCACCAGGAAGCTGAGGAGGTCGTCGCGGCGGACCGTCCGGCGTTCCTGCACCGCGTCCTGCATGTACGCCCGCATCCGATCCCGTGCCGCGAGCGTGCTCGCCGGGAGCGCGCGCTGCCCCCGGTCGCGCTCGAGCATCTGCCCGAACCAGGCCATCAGCTGGGGATGATCGTCCTCGGGGAAGCCGAACCACGAGAACATCGTGGTTCCCGGGATCGGCCGGGCGAGGTCGCGGGCGAAGTCCGCGTGTCCCTGGTCCGCGAACGTGTCGATGAGCTCGCGAGCCTTGGTTCGAACGATCGGCTCGAACCGTCGTGCCAGGGCGGACGGGCTGAAGGCGAGCCGCAGAGCCCCTCGCAGGCGTGTGTGCAGCGGCGGGTCGACCCCGGCCAGGTCGCCGGCCGGCAGGAACAGCTGGTACGTGTCGTCGACGTCGTTGCCGAGCCCACCGACCCCGCTCGAGAACGTCTCCCAATCCTTCGACACGGCCTGGATGTCGTCGAACCGCGAGAACGCCCAGATGTCGGCACGCTCGTCGTGATAGAGCGGCGCCTCGTCGCGGAGGCGGCGATAGACCGGGTACGGGTCGTCGAGCTGGGTGAGCGAGTCCCAGAACACGGGCTGCTCGGATCGCGCAACCCCGTCGAGGATGGTCATGCGCCGATGGTACGCAACGGGCGTAGCGCGAATCCGCCCGCGGGGACAAGGCGGGAATTGGAGCGGGAGACGGGGTTCGAACCCGCGACATTCAGCTTGGGAAGCTGACACTCTGCCAACTGAGTTACTCCCGCTCGGGAGGCCTCAAGTCTAGCGTTGGGCGGGCGGCCCTTCAATCATGCGGTGCCCTCATCGATGGTCGAGCCGATCGGGGCACGCACGGCAATGCCCTGGCTGGTGACGGCGTACAGGATCGCGATCGCGAGGTAGAGCCCGAGGGCGACCAATGGCAGCACGAGCGCGATCAGCGTCGCTGCGATGTAGATCGGGAGGCCGACGAAGCCGCGTCGCCATTCCGCCCGGGCGTATCCGGCATCAAACCCCGGTTCGAGGAGATCCGGGCGGTCGGCGAGGTGTCGCCAGATGAACCCCCATGGGAGCGCCATGAGCGTGGCCAGCAGGCCGTACAGCGCCGCTGCCGCCGACGCGTCCGGGCCACCCCGCTGAACGTATTCGGCAACCAGGGCGGTCGGCCAGGGCAGCGTTGCGACACCGAGCAGCAGCATCAGGTTCAGCCAGTGCAGTCGAGCGTCGAAGCGGCGGATCCGGTCGACGAGCGTTCGGTGGTTCAGCCAGATGATGCCGATCGTCAGGAACGCGACGAGATAGGCGACATAGGACGGCCAGCGGGCTGCGAGAGCTTCCACGAGATGCCCGTCGCGGACCTCGTCGAGCGGCGGGACCTTGAGGTCCAGCACCAGCAGCGTGATCGCGATCGCCATGACTCCGTCGCTGAACGCCTCCACCCGACCGGTCGGCGAGAGACGGGTCTCCGTCTCGGACTGCGTCACGAGGCGATCATACGCATCCGTAGGTGGCCGTCTCGATCCGGGAACGGCTCGCCGCCCGATCGGCCGTGCCCGACGGGCGGCCGGCTCCCCGCGACTGACCGTCCGCCGGAGACCTACCGATCGCGCCCGAACCGCCGGCCCAGCCGCGCGCCGAGCGACATCCCGACGAGCCCGCCCACCAGCACGGCGATCACATAGGCGGCAATCAGGCTCGCCGGCAGGAAGACCACCGCGATGGCCAGCAGTCCCACGCCGAGGAACGCGCCACCGACGACGGCGCCGAAGGCTTCGGCAAGGTCCGCCCGGCTCGGTCGCGGCCAGCCCGAGCGGTCCACCGACACCGCGCGCAGCTCGGCAACGGATCGGTACGTGCCCGCGATCATCAGCACAACCGACCCGCCGACCGCAAGCCAGAGCCCGCTCGATACCGAACCGGTGCCACCGCTCTTCACGAGCCCGTCGATCCAGTCCTGGGTCTCACGCCAGGCGGTGACGCAGATCAGGCAGGCGAGGAGACCAAGGATCGGCGGCCCGAGGCGAACAATCAGCGACGACGATTCGACCATGCCGCTGTTGACGACGACGAACAGCGCGATCAGGCCGATGACGAGCAGGATCGCCCCGTCGCCCGGGCCGTCGAAGCCGCTCACCGACAGCCGTGCGACCGATCCGTCCAGACGCACGATCCGGCCTTCGGCGAACGGGAAGAACCCGGCCAGGACGAGCAGGACTGCGCCGATCAGGCTCGCGAGGCGGGCCGGCTGGCGACGGATGCCTGGGGTCCCGCCCTCCCGACCGATCGACTCCCAGTCCGTGCGCAGGTGTGCCACGTCCACCTCGGGATGCCATCGCGGCGGGTCATCCCGCCCTTGGTATCCTGCCGGACCAGCCACCACCGCGCGGGGTCACCGATGCATCGCCGTTCCGCGTTCGTCGCGCACCTCAGCCGGAGGGGGCTGCTCGTCGCCGCGAACGCGACCCTCGCGCTGAGCCTGACGGGCTGCGGCCTGATGGACCCGCCGCAGAGCCCCGCGCCCAGCCGCCGCGCGGTCGCGCCAACAGCGTCGCTCGCACCGTCATCGGATGCCACCGACGAGGTGCCGACGGATCGACCCGTGCCACCGGGAGCGGTCGACCTAATCGGTGCGGCCGATGCCCTTGCCGACCACGACTCCTATCGGGTCGGCGTCGTGACCCGCGGGCTCGTCCCGTCGTCGGCAGCCGACGGGCGCGTCACGATGACCTCCACGCTGGTCCTGGGCGATCATCCCGCGGCGGCGTTCACCCTCACCGGCGTCAACGGATTCGAGGGCGTCGGGTCGGGCGCGATCCAGGCGGTCGTCATCGGCGATGAGGCGTGGATCCGCTCCGGGTCGGGCTCCTGGAGGAAGAGCCCGGGTGGCGCAGCGGACTTCGACGCCGCGTTCACGACGCTGTCACCGACCGAGCTCGTCGGCGCGTTCGAAAGCCTGGCCCCGGCGTTCGTCCGCGTCGCCTCGGAGACGACGCATGGACGGAGCACGACCCACTACCGGGTCGACCGCACAGACCAGGCCGCGGCGGACGCCGGGTTCACGGCCGGCGCCATCGACGTCTGGCTGGCGCGGCCGGGTGGCGAGCTGATCTCGATCATCGCTGACGGAACGTTCGACGTCGACGGGACGGCCACGCCCGTCCTCCTCCGGATCGACGTGACCCACATCGACGACCCCGCAAACCGCGTCCGGCCGCCGGTCTGACGGCCGCCGTCAGCGGGTCGCGCTGCCGATCGAGTAGCGGAGGATCACCGTCCGATCCGGCTCGCCGAGCGCGAGCACGCCGCCGATGAAGGTTCGGCCGGCGGTGCAGACGTCCGCGTCGCTTGCGGAGGCGTCGGTCAGCTTGGTGC
>DATLVO010000326.1:0-6469 GCA_035577485.1 Verrucomicrobiia bacterium | reverse complement strand
GCCGAAGGGTCGCAGGCGCGCCTCGCCGATCTCCGCGCGTGGCTGCGGGGGTTCGATCCGCTGTCGCTCGATGTCGTCGGGGGCGCCGAGCACCGGGCGCTCGCCGAGGAGCTCGCTCGCCGGTCGATCACGGTGATCCGGGACGTCGCGCGGCGCCTTCCGATCCGGCTCGTGGGGGATGCTCGTGTTCTCGTGATCGAGCCGCGCCCGCGCCTGCTCACGCCGGCGGACACGACCGATTCACTCGCGCCCGGTGGCCTCATGGCCGCGATCCGCGAGCGGCATCCGCGCGCCAGCGGCGTGGTCATCGACACGGCTGTCGCCGAGGCGCAGATCGCCGAGCTCTGCGACCTGGCCACGTCGGCGGATCTCGTGATCTTCGGGACGGTCGATGCGCTCGGCCAGCCCTCGGTCACCGAGCTCGCTCGGTCGCTCGTCGCGACGGGGACGCCGGTGATCGCGGTCGCCCTGCGCGCGCCGTGGGATGCCGTCGCGTATCCGGAGATCGGGACCGTGCTGGCCACGTACGGCATCCAGCCCCCGAGCCTCGCAGCGCTCGTCGCGGCGCTCTGGGGCGACGCGTCGATCACGGGCCTCCTGCCGGTGACGCTGGATCAGCCGCCGGCCGAGCCGCGTTCGACGAACCGACCGTAGCCGCGATCGCCGACCGCGACGCCGTCGCGGGAGACGGCCTTGCCACGGACGAACACGCTCCGGACACTGCCGGCGACCTCCATCCCCTCGTATGGCGTGTAGTCGCTGGTGTGGTGGAGATCCGCTTGGCGGATCGTTCGTCGCGCCGTCGGGTCGAAGAGGACCACGTCCGCGTCTCGGCCGACCTCGATCGCACCCTTCCGCTCGAGCCCGAAGCGGCGGGCGGGAGTCGTCGCGAGGAGGTCGACCATCCGCTCGACCGTGATTCGGCCGTTCGCCACGCCCTCGCCGTGCACGACCGCCAGGAGGGTCTCGATCCCGGGTGCGCCGTTGCTGATCCGATCGAACGGCACGCCTCGCGCCGCGTCGCCCTTCTCCACGGCGACGCGATCGGGCACGTGGTCGGTGGCGACGAGGGACAGCTGGCCGGTGACGAGCCCGGCCCACATCGCATCGACGTCCGCGGCGGCCCGGAGCGGTGGCGAGATCACGCGCTTCGCGCATTCGAGCGGGTCGGGCTCCTCGGATCGCGCATCGGTCAGGGAGAGGTAGTGGGGACAGGTCTCGGCGGTCGCCCGGACGCCGCTTGCCCGCGCCTCCGCAACGTGCCGCAGCGCCGCAGCGCACGAGAGGTGGACGACATGGACGGGCGCGTCGGCAGCGCGAGCGAAGGCCATCGCGCGGTGGGTCGCGACCGCCTCGGCCTCGGTGGATCGCGTGGCGGCGTGGTGACGTGGTGACGTATCACCACGCTGAAGCGCCGCCTCGACGGCCGCATCGATCAGGACCGGGTCCTCGCAGTGGACCTCGAGCATCCCGCCCCGCTCCCCGAGGATCCGCATCGCGTCGAAGATCGCCCGATCGGCGAGGCGGAAGTCGAACACCATGAACGCCTTCGCGGTGGGAACGCCGGCGTCCACCATCGCGGGCAGCTCCGCCAGCGGGTCGTCCATGCCGCCGAGGATCGCAGGGCTCAGGGCGTAGTCGACCGCGCTGTCGGACGCCGTGACGCGCCGGAACTGGTCGATCCCGGCGAGGATCGAGCGGTGGGCCGTCGGCGACGACCCGGTCCCCGGGTTGTTGAACGCGAGGAACGTCGTCGTCCCTCCGAACGCGGCCGCGAGCGAGTCCCGGAAGAAGCGGTCCGGCTCCGCGTCCGACGCGACCCGGGTGTGGGTGTGGACGTCGACGCAGCCCGGCAGGACGAGGAGGCCGGTGGCGTCGACGACCTCGCGCGCTGCCCCGGCGAGGCCGCCGAGGTTCGCTTCGACCGCCTCGATCCGGCCGCCGCGGATCGCCACGTCGGCCCGCCGCGACCCGGATGCCGTGACGACCGTGCCGCCGAGGACGAGCAGATCCGGCCCGATCGCGTCGATCACCGATCGAGGATAGCGGGCGATCGAGCGCACGGGTCTGTGGTCCGCCAATGATTCGCCAATGGAATGCTCGCCAGGCGCGCAGCGCTGCTCGGAGTGAGTGCCCCGGCGGCGCGGGATCTGCCGCTCAGTCGACTTCGCGGATCACGATCTCCTGGGCGCCTTCCCAGAGGCAACGCCGGCCGACCTCGCGCAGGCGATCGGCCCAGCCGTCGTCCGGGACGATCGAGGCGAAGTGGTTCGCCGCGAGCGGCCCGACCTTCGACGCGGTCTGGCAAGCCCCGTACGGAACGAAGATCTCGCACTCGCTGATCCCGCCGGGGTACATCGCGAGCATCCCCGGCGCGGGGTGCGAGGTGTGGTTCTCGTAGTCGATCCCGGGCCGGAAGTCGCCGTACGGGATCCACGTCGACTCGCCGCTCCAGCGGCAGTGGATGAGCCTCGAGGAGATCGGCAGCATCCGCCGGATCGCCTCGATCGTCTGCGGCGCCTGCGGCTCCCAGCGGGCGCTAAAGTGGAGGTCGCCGACCTCGATCTGGAGCGTCGTCATGGATGGAGGATAGCGGTGCCCGCAGGCCTCGGACCGACGATCTCGACCCATGTCCTCGACACGGGGACGGGGCTGCCGGCCGCCGGGGTGCGGGTGACGCTGTCGCGGCTCGACGTCGGGCAGGCGCCGATCCGGATGACGCAGGCGCTGACCGACGGCGACGGTCGGGTGCGCGACCTGCTCGAGCGGCCGCTCGTGGCTGGTGACTATCGGCTCGAGTTCGACGTCGCGGGCGAAGGCGGGTCGTTCTTCACGCGGATCGCGATCGACGTGAGCATCGCCGACACGACCCGCAGCTATCACGTGCCGCTGCTCATGGCGCCGTTCGCGCTGTCGACGTATCGAGGCAGCTGAGTGGACGTGGCGGCGCTCGATGCACTCCCCGAGGACGCGTTCGTCGCGGCCGCGGCCCCCTGGTTCGAGGGCGCGCCGCGGTACCTGCGTCGGCTCGCGGCGGCGCGGCCGTTCGGCGACGCTCCGACGCTCTTCGGGCGAGCCGAGGCGATCGCGCTGGCGCTGCCCGAGGACGAGCAGCTCGAGCTGATCGACGCACATCCGCGCCTCGGCGCCCCGCCGGCGACCGTCTCGGCGGCTTCGTTCCGTGAGCAGGGCTACGACCGCGAGACGACCGAGGCGATCGCCGAGCTCACCCGCCTGAACGCCGAGTACGAGGCGCGCTTCGGGTTCCGCTTCTGCGTCTTCGTCGCGGGCCGGCCGCGGCCGGCGCTCGTGCCGGTTCTCCGGGGAGCGCTCGCGGCCGATCGCGATTCCGAGATCCGGCGCGCCCTCCACGACGTCGTCGCGATCGCCCGCGACCGGTTCGAGCGCGCCGCCGCAGACGCCACCACCACCGTTCCCGCCGAGGCCGCCCGGTGATCGAGGTCGGCCCGAACGCCTACGGCAAGTCGGCGATCCGCCTGGTCAAGGTGGTCCGCTCCGAAACCCCACACCGCGTCCGCGACCTGACGGTCGGGATCGCGCTCGAGGGCGATTTCGCGGCCTCGTACGACGCCGGCGACAACGCGGCCGTCATCGCGACCGACACGATGAAGAACACGGTGTACGCCCTCGCGGGTGAGCACCTGACCGGGTCGATCGAGTCGTTCGGGACCGTGCTCGGTCGTCACTTCCTCGCCGAGCCGCAGGTCGGCCTGGCGCGCGTCTCGATCGAGGAGCACGCCTGGCAATCGATCGGATCCGCGCCGGATGCGTTCAGGCGCGACGCGAGCTCCACGCGGACCGCTGTAGTGGCGGTGACGCGCGACGGCGTCGCGATCGACGCGGGGATCGCCGGGCTGATCGTGATGAAGACGACTCGGTCGGCCTTCGAGGGCTTTCCGCGGGACCGATTCACGACGTTGAAGGAGACCGACGACCGCATCATGGCCACGAAGGTCACGGCGTCGTGGCGGTACTTGCCGGGCGAGATCGACTTCGACGCCTCGTATGACGCCATCCGATCGACCCTCCTCGAGGTCTTCGCGGACCACCACTCGGTGTCGGTGCAGGCCTCGATCTGGATCGTCGGCAAGGCGGTCCTCGAGCGACATCCGGAGGTCGCGGAGATCTCGATGTCGCTGCCGAACCTCCATCACTGGACGGTCGACCTGAGCCCGTTCGGGATCGAGAACGACCGCGAGGTCTACGTCTCGACGACGGAACCGCACGGGCTGATCGAGGCGACGATCCGGCGCGCTCCGACAGCTGAATCGCGGCCCACTCTGGAACACCCCCCGCAACCCTGATGCCGGTTTCTGCATATGTGCGGAAACCAGCATCGCCAAGGGAGGGGGTCTTCGCCGGCGACGGCCGCGCCCCGCGGTCGTGACACGCTAGCTGTCACGACGCGGCCCGAGGATCCGGGCATGGAAGCCCGCATCGTCCAGCTCCCGACCAGCGAGATCCGCGTCGACGGCGAGCGGATCGTCGTCGAACGGCTCACCGTCCGCGACCGGGCCCTCGCCGCGATCGTGGCGGATCGCGAGCCCGAGGACCGGCCCGCGTTCGTCGAACGCGCCCTCCGGATCGGCCTGACGGCGCTCCAGGACGCCAGCCTCACGATCGACGTCGATATCGTGCGCGACGAGTTCGAGAAGCTCCTCCGTTCCTCGGAGCAGGCCAATGTGAAGGCCGCAGAGGCCCTCGACGCGGTCCTTCGCTCGAACTTCGCCGACGGCGACGGACGGCTCCCGCGGACGCTCGAGAAATTCCTCGGCGACCGGGGGGCGCTCCGGACCTTCGTCGGCGAGCTGTTCGACGAGACGAAGCGGGACAGCGCGATCGGCCGGATGCGGACCCTCCTCGGGACGTACTTCGACGGCGACGCATCCAAGCTCGCCCTCCTCCTCGACCCGACCCGCCAGAACTCGCCGATGCACCAGTTCCGGGCCGAAGTCGCCAGTGGCTTCGAGCGTCTCCACGAGCGGCTCACCGCGATCGAGGCGGCGGCCTCGGCCCGCGGCGCGGAGCGGGCGCGTTCGGCCGCCAAGGGCGGCGACTTCGAGGACATCCTCGAGCCGATGCTGGCCGAGATCGCCCGGGGCTCGGGCGACCTCGTCGATCGGACGGCCGCGGAGGCGGGCGAGGTCCTCCGGTCGAAGAAGGGCGACTTCGTCGTGACCGTGGATCCGTCGCTGACGGGCGGTGCCGACGTCCGGATCGTCGTGGAGGCCAAGGATCGGCCGATGTCCGGTCGAGCGATGCGCGACGAGCTGCGCGAGGCGAAGGAGAACCGCGCGGCCTCGGTCGGTGTCGTCGTCTTCAGTCCGAGCCACGCTCCGGCCGGCATCGCCCCCTTCGACGTCCGGGCCGGCGATGTCTACTGCGTGGTGGACCCAGCGGCGCCGGATCGGTCGACCCTCGAGGCAGCCCTGCGCCTGGCGCGGCTCCTCGCGCTCGCGGGCCTGCGGGAGGTCGCCGCGGAGGTCGACGTCGAGGCGGTCCGCGCGGCGATGACGGGCGTCCGCGCGGAGCTCGAGGCGCTCAAGGGGATCAAGTCCACGCTGACCTCGATCGCCAACGGCGCGGTCGGGGTCCAGGCCGCGCTCGACCGGCTCCGGGAGGCCGTGATCGCTCGTGTCGCCGAGGCAGAGGCGGAGATCCGGGTCGCCCGAGGTGGCGGTCGCTGACGATGGTCGTGCGGTCCGATCGGGTCTGGTGAGGTTGGGACTGGTGAGCCAGTCGGCCATGGGACCACCGGGTGGCTGGTCGCGGGTTGTCACCGGGGGGACACTGGACGCGACCTCGGGGAGGGGGAGCGGAGTCCGCCGCGCGGCCCTGGCCCGTCTGGAACGCACCGGAGACCCGAATGCGACGCATCGTGACCGCCGCCTCCGTCGCCGCCCTGCTCCTGTCGAGCGTCGGAAGTGCCTTCGCGGTCCAGCCCGTCGCGCCGGATCCCGCCCCGATCGTCGAGCCCAGCCCGAGCACCGAGCCGACGCCTGCCATCGAGCCGGCGCCGAGCGCCGACCCCTCGACGACCGACCCTGCGCCGCAATTGGCGCCCGGCAACGGCACCGTCCCTGCGGCGGCCGCGCCGACGGCTGGCGGCAAGACCTCCAGCCCCGACCCACGCGGCCGCTGGATCGTCGTGCTCCGCGACGGGACGAATGTCGCGACCAAGAGCCGCGACCAGGGTCGCAAGCTCGGCTTCACCGCCGATCGAACCTACAGCCATGCCTTCCGCGGGTTCGCCGCGAAGCTCGACCGCGTCCAGCTTGCGTCGCTCCGCAACGATCCGTCGGTCGCGCTCATCGTCCCCGACGAGAAGATCGAGATCGAGGGCCAGACGATCCCGACCGGGATCTCGCGCATGGGCGCGACCCGCTCGCCGATGGCCCAGATCAACGGCATCGACGAGCGGGTCGATGCAGACGTCGCGATCGTGGAC
>DATLVO010000325.1:0-9034 GCA_035577485.1 Verrucomicrobiia bacterium | reverse complement strand
GGTGAACACGTCCTTCCGCGCGACGGCGTGGGTCGTCCCACCGAAGCGGAACGAGCCCGATCCGCCGAGGGGCACGATCACGACCTCCGTCTCGCCCGTGTCCCCAGCGATCGTCTCGCCGGGCTCGAGCCCGACGACACGGAACGACAGGTAGGTCCAACCGACGCGCTCCGGGGTGATCTCGATCCGAGTTCCCGGACCCGGGCGGGATCGGACATGGCGGACCGGCTCGGGACTCAAGCCGGCACCTCGGCCGTGATCTCGTCGACGCGGACGGGCCGACCCTCGATCCAGCTTCGCTTGGCGGCGAGGGCCAGCCGGAGCGTCTCGAGCGCATCCTCCGGCCCGGGTGTCGGCGTGCCGCCGTCGACCAGCGTCCGGAAGAAGGCCTCGAACTCGAGCCGGTAGGCGACCTCGAACCGGTCGGGGAAGTTCTCGTAGTGGTCGGCCTCGTAGCCGAACCGTCGCGACCAGGTCGCCGGTGTCTTCTGGGGCGCCTCGACTACGACCTTCCCGAGGGCGCCGGCGACCTCGGTCCGGATGTCGTAGCCCCACGCCGAATGGCGGGACATCTCGACCACGCCAAGCGCACCGTTCCGGAAGCGCAGCATCGTCACGGCGGTGTCGACGTCTCCGCCCTCCTCGAACCGCTTGTCGACGATGTTGCTCCCCCACGCAGACACCTCCTCGACCTCGCCGACGAGGAAGCGCGCGAGATCGAAGTCGTGGACGCTCATGTCGAGGAACGATCCGCCGCTGTCGCGGATGAACTTGGCATCTGGCATGTAGGTGTCGCGGGAGTAGGCCCGGAACTGCTCGATCCGGCCGAGCTCGCCGGTCTCGATCAGCTCCTTGGCGCGGACATAGCCCGGGTCGAACCGGCGCATGAACCCCATCTGGACCGGCAGGCCGGTCTCGCGCCAGAGCGAGACGACGCGGGTCGTTTCGGCGAGGTCGAGGGCGATCGGCTTCTCGCTCCAGATCGCCTTCCCGGCGCGCAGGGCCGCCTCGATGAGGCCGGCATGCGTGCTGGTCGGGGTGACGATGATCACGGCCTCGACGTTCGGGTCGTTGATTGCGTCAAGGGCGTCGCTCGTCGCTCGCTCGGCCCGCCCGAGCACCCTGCCTCGCTCGGCCTCGGTCGCGTCGAGGTCGGAGACGACGACGATGCGTGCGGCCCCGATCCCGGCCAGCGTCTGGAGGTGGGTCCGCCCGATCCGACCGACACCGAGGAACGCCACTCCGATGCTGCTCGGGTTCCTGACCGCGAACGCGCTCATCCAACCTCCTCCTTCGCTGCCTGATTGACCATTCAGCCTGCCTCGCCGGCGATGCCGTCCACGCGGGCCAGCTCCAGGGCGACCCGCTCCGCAACCCGCTCGGGCGAGAGCCCGTGGCGTTCCAGCAGGAAAGCATTGGAGGCCGATTCGCCCCAGGCATCGGAGATCCCGATCCGGACGAGCCGGCGGGGCTCGTGCTCGCCCAGGATCTCCGCGACGAGACCGCCGAGGCCGCCGAGGATCGTGTGCTCCTCGGCGGTGACCACGAGGCGGACGCCGCGCGCCGCGGCGGCGATCGCCTCGGCATCGACCGGCTTCAGGCACGGGACGTGGACGACGCCCGCGGAGATGCCGTGCGACCCGAGGATCTCCGCCGCGGCGAGAGAGCGTGCCGACTGGGTCCCCGTCGAGACGATCAGCACCTCCGACCCCTCCCGGAGCCGGATGACGCGGCCGGGCTCGAACCGATACGAGTCGTCGAAGAGATCCGGCCCGGCGTCCCGCGCCAGGCGGAGATAGACCGGGCCCGAGGTGGCCGTCGCCCAGCGGACAGCCGCGCTGCACTCGGCCGCATCGCCCGGCGCGATGACGGTCATGCCCGGCATCGCCCGCATGATCGCGAGGTCCTCCACGTCCTGGTGGGTCTTGCCCGTGAAGCCGGTCAGGAGCCCCGCGTAGGCCGCGCCGATCTTCACGTTGGCGTGGGTCTGGGCCACGAGCATCCGCACCTGGTCCGCCGCACGGTGGGTCAGGAAGACCGCGAACGACGACAGCCACGGGACGTAGCCCAGCGTCGCGAGTCCAGCGGCGACGCCCACCATGTTCTGCTCGGCGATCCCCATCTGCAGGAAGCGCTCCGGGTGCGCCACGGCGAAGCGGTCGGCCCGCGTCGAGGTCCCCAGGTCCGCGTCGAGGACCAGCAGATCCGGGTTGTCGCCGACAAGGTCGATCAGGGTCTCGGCCCACGCGTCACGCATCGCCTGGGTCACGCCTCGGTCTCCCCGGCGGCGCCGAGCTCCTGACGCGCGACAGCGGCCTCGTCGGCGGTCGCGACGCGCGAGTGCCACTCGAATCGACCCTCCGTGAACGACAGCCCGCGACCCTTGACCGTCGTCGCCAGGATCGCGGTCGGTCGAACGGTGCCCGCTGCATCGCGGGCCTGGTCGCAGGCCGCGACGATCCCCTCGGGATCGTGTCCGTCGATCTCGAGCACCCTCCAGCCGAACGCCTCGAGCGCGGCGCGGAGGTGGGTCCCGGCGAGCGGATCGCGGCGATCCCCCCGACCGCCCTCGCCGGGCGCGAGGGGCCAGCCGTACTGCTGCAGGCCGTTGCAGTCGACGATGGCCGTGAGGTTGCCGAGACCGTACTTCGCCGCAACCATCACACTCTCCCAGACCATCCCTTCCTGGGTCTCGCCGTCCCCGAGCATGACGAACGTGTGGAACCCGAGGCCGCGCATCCGCGCACCGAGCGCGATCCCCACGCCAACCGCGAGCCCCTGGCCGAGCGATCCGGTGGACGCCTCCAGGCCCGGCAGCCGCGTCATGTCCGGATGGCCCTGCAGCCGGCTGTCTCCGGAGTCGAACGTCGCGAGCTCCGCGATCGGGAAGTAGCCGCGCAGCGCCATGACGGCATAGAGCCCGATCGAGCTGTGGCCCTTCGACAGGATGAAGCGGTCGCGCTCCGGCCAATCCGTCTCGTCGGGTCGGATCCGCAGCACTCGGAAATAGAGGGCGACGAGCAGGTCCATCGCCGACAAGGGGCCGCCGATGTGGCCGGCACCGCTGTGGGCGACGGACTCGATGACGAGCTGCCGGCCGCGCCGCGCGATCGCCTCGAGGTCGATCTCCGCTGCGACGTCGGGGCGAGGGGTCACCGGCATCGGCAGGGGTGCCGGTCGAGTGGCCGGCCGGTCGTGGGCGTCGCGGGGCGTCGCATCACCGCCCGTCGGCGCGCGCGGGCCCGCTTCTCGTGCTCTCGCGGACGACCACCTCGACGGGCAGCAGCACGCCTTCCGGAAGGGCGCCGTCGTGGACCGCGCGGATGAGCGACGTCGCCGCGGCCCGGCCGAGCTCGGCGGACGGCACGCCGACCGTCGTCAGTCGCGGGTTCGAGATCGCGGCGAACGGGATCCCGTCGAAGCCGACGATCTGCATGTCGTCCGGAATGCGGACCCCGTGCTCCCGAAGGGCGTCCATCAACCCGAGCGCGAGCTGATCGTCGTAGCACACGAGCGCCTCGGGCAGGTCGGCGGCGATCCGCGCGGCCAGCTCGCCGGGCGTGCGCCACGCATCGACGGGCGCCTCGAAGATGCGCGCCGGCGTGCGGACGCCGTGCTCGCGGAGCGTGGCGGCGACGGTCTCGGCGCGGGTCGTGTTCGACGCACGGACCCCGCCCTCGACGTACGCGATCCGGCGGCAGCCGTTGGCGATCAGGTGTTCGACCGCGGCCCGAACGCCGCTGGCATCGTCGGTCTGGATGACGCCCGGGACGCGTGGGCCGGCGCGTCGCGGCAGGCTCCGATGGTCGGGCCACACGAGCACGAGCCGGTCGGGATCGACCCGCTCACGAAGCTCCCGCGGCGTCAGGACGCCGGACACGACGGCGACCCCGTCCGTCCCGTGCTCGGCGAAGATCCGCAGGGCGAGGCGCTCCCGACCGAGGTCGCGCTCGCCGGCGACGACCATGACCCCGTAACCCTGGAGCCGCGCCTCCTGCTCGAACGCCGACGCCACCTGACCGTGGACGGGGTCCCGGAGATCGGGCAGCAGGAGTCCGAGCGCCCGGGTCCGGCGGGCCCGCAGGCTGCGGGCCGCGGCGTTGGGAACGTAGTTGAGCTCGACCGCTGCGGCCTTGACCGCGAGGCGGGTCGCCTGTCCGATCCGGGGGTCGTCGGCCAGGGCGCGCGACGCCGTCGAGCCCGAGACATTGACCCGCAACGCGACGTCCTTCAGGAGGACCCGCCGGCGCCGGCCATCGCCCTTGTCCGGGCCTTGCATGGGCCGCTCCCTCCGTCCCGTTGCAACCGATTGCGCAGACCGTAGCATCGACGCCCGGTCAACGTCAACAAACCCTCAGCCGTCGGGTCCATCCTGCAGCAGCCTGCGGAGCACCTCGAGCAGGCCCTGGCCGACGGCGAACGGGTCGGGCCACTCCCAGTGGGTCGGGCTGTACAGCTCGTTGTCCCACCAGCCGTCGAACCCGGTCGAGCGGATCGCGTCGACCCACGCCTGCAACGGGATCTCGCCCTCGCCCGGCCACACCCGGCGGGAGCGCTGGTCAGGCGAGGGATGCCCGGCCGGACCGAGCGAATCGCCGACGTCGACGCCGAAGATGATCCGCGGGTCGAGGCGGGCCACCTGGTCCGGCGTCGCGCCGCGGTGCCACAGGTGCCAGAAATCGAGGACGAGCCCCACGTTGTCCCGGCCCGTCGCGTCGATCACCTCCACGGCCTGCTCGAGCGCCGACAGGGGTGTCCAGGCGATCGGCTCCAGGTAATACCGGATCCCGTTCGACGCGCCGAGGTCCGCCACCGCCCGGAGCGCCTCGGCGGTGACCCGACGGAGCTCGCTCCTCGACAGGTCGGTCGGCCCGCGGTAGGCGCCGCCCGCGGCCACGGGGCCGGTGAGCACCTGGACGAACGATGCGCCGATCTCCACCGCCAGCTCCGTCAGGGCGGCCGCCCCCGCGAGCATCTCCGCATGCTCGCCCGGACGCCACCGCTCGACGTCGGGGAGCGCGCCGAGATTCACGGGTCCCAACCCGCCGAGCGCCGCGCGCAGGCTTGTCGCGTCGTGGCCCTCGGCCAGGTATCGCCGGACGTGCTCCTGGCGGACGAAGATCCCGTCCCAGCCCGTCTCCCGTGCCACCCGGATCTGCATCAGCACCGGCAGGTGCATCGTCGAGTTCGAGTTGTAGACGAGACGCATCGGTCGGCTCCTGGCGGTTGGTGGTCGTGGAGTGGGCTCTCAGGCGCCGGCGAGGATGCCGAGGGTCGCGATGCCGATCACGACGAGGGCGATCCCGAGGATCTGGCGGGGGGCGAGACGCTCGCGGAAGAGGACGAACGCGAACACCGCGGCGATGGGGGCGAACATCGATGCAAGGACCGACGTGATCGCGATGTCGTTCGCCGCGCCGATCGAGAACGTGGCGATTCCGACGACCTCGACGAACCCGACGAGCAGGATCAGCGGGAGGACCGAGCGCGGAACCCGGAGCCTGCCCGTCAGGTACAGGGGAACGGCAACCACGACCACGCCGACGAGCCGGCCCGGCAGGATGACCCACGCGGCCGGAAGTGTCGCACTGACGTGGCCCATCGTGAACAGCCCGAGACCGAAGAGGCCGGCGGCGCCGGTCGCGAGGCCGGCCGCGCGCAGGGAGCGCGCGCGGTCGATCACGACCCCGTCCTCGCGCTCGTTTCCTCCACTGGTCGCAGCGAGCAACACGCCGAATGCCACCAGCGCGAGGACCAGTCCGGATCCAGCCGCGAGCGTCTGACCGGCCAGGACGGAGATCACGGCGGCGATCGCCCCCTCGGTCGATCCGATGGTCGCGATGATGCCGACGGCGCCGATCCGGTACGCGGCGTAGGTCAGCAGGAGTCCGAAGACGTTCGCCGCCCCGGCCAGCGCGGAGAGGAACACGGTCCAGGCCGGATCGCGGAGGGTCGGCGGCAGCGGTGACGCAACGAGGGCCAGGGGCAGCGCCAGGACCGCCCCCACGATCATGACCCCGGCGACCGTCTGCGGTGCGCCGCCGATGCGGCTCGAGCGGGCCGAGGCGAGGACCGAGACGGCCCAGCAGATCGCGGTGGCGACCCCGAAGACGATCGGCAGCATCCGCGGGAAGCTCAGCCGACCCGGGGCGATGCGAGGGGTGTCGCGAACCGTTCCGCGACCGCGCGGCAGCGCTGGAGGTCGGCGCGACAGGTGGTCGAAGCCGTTCGCTCGATATCGGCCGGGTCGACGTCCAGGGCCGCGCCCCAGATCCCGCGGCCGGCCAGGAAGCCGGATGCCCCGGCCGCCCCGGCGATCCGGATCTGGTCGACAAACGTGTCGGTGTCGACGCCCGCCCCGAGCAGCACCCACGGCGTCCCGCGGCAGGCGGCATCGAGCGCGCGGCAGGCCTCGAGCGCGGCGGACTCCGACGCCGACGCGAGGTCGAGGATCGGGAAGGGCAGCTTGAGCAGGTCCGCGCCGAGGGCCTCGAGTCGCTCGACGGCACCCACCACGAGACCGGGATAGGCACGGGCAAATGTCGCGGAGGTATCGCCGGGCCGCCGATCGACGACCGGCTCCACCACGAGCGGCAGCCCGAGCTCGTGGCACGTTGCGAGCGTCGCGGTCACCAGGGCCTCCTGGCGGCCGGCCGTCGCCGGATCGTCGACCCGATACGGGAGGAGAACCTTGCAGGCGTCGGCGCCGTAGCGCAGCGCGACCGCGGGCGAGAAGTCGTCGAGGAGCGTCGTCGTCGGAGCGTCCGCGTCCTCGTAGCCCTGGGCTTCGAGCGGCATGATCAGCCCGACGCCCGCGGGAACGACCCCTGCCTCGAGCGCCTGCCCGCCCAGCTCGGCATCGAGCATCAAGGCGGTCGCCGCGGGCGCGAGCGCCCGGGACAGGATCAGCTTCAGGGACCGCAGCTCGGCGGCGTCCGGTGGCTTCGCGCCCCGCCGCTCGAGCATGACGCGGAGGCTGTCCCGGTGATCGATCGCGATCCCGGCGATGACGCCGTTCGCGTCCGCGAGACGGAGCAGGCGCCGGCGCCGGCCGACGTCCGCGGCCGCGATGTCGCTGGTTGGGTCGCTCGTCGCCGAGGAGCTGGTCGAGGGGCCGGGGACCGGCGTCACCGCCCGACCAGCGGAAGCCGCGGATCGGGCGCCATGCTCGGCCAGAGCGTGCGGACCCAGGCGAGATCCGGGTCGTCGGTGTTCGCCATCGTCCGCCGATCGCCGGCAAGGGCATTCAGGTAGTAGGCGTCGTAGCCCTGCGTGGCCGCGAACGGGTGATAGCCCTGGTCGACGATGACGAGGTCGCCGTGACGGACCGCCATGAAGCGGTCGCGCGATCCATCGCGGTGGTAGACCCGCTGGATCGCCCAACCCTCGGGTCGACTCAGCTGGTAGAAGTACGTCTCCTCGAGGACCGCTTCCCGCGGCGGGTCGTCGACGTCGTGCTTGTGGGGCGGCCAGCCGGACCAGTTGCCCGCGGGCGTGAACACCTCGCAGATGAGCAGCCGGTCGGCCGGGAACCCCGGCATCATGATGTTGTTCACCTGGCGGGTCGCGTTGCCGGCTCCACGGATCTCGATCTCGACGTCGTCGGGCGTGACGAGGATCGGCTTCGCAGCCACGCCGGACCGGCCGCTGAGCGGCGCCTGCGCGACGGCCACGACCGCCCGCCGGCCATCGTGCGGCCGCCCGATGATCCGGGCGGCCGTCCCGGCCGGGATGTAGGCGCTCCACGGCATGCCGTCGAACACCGACGGGCGTCCCGCGAGCCGGAGGGTCGGGCCCTCGTCGGTCGCGATCTCGACGCCGCCGCCGGCGATGCTCACGACCGCGGCTTCCTGGTCGGGCCGGTCGAGGAGGACGGTCTCGCCGTTCTCGAGGCCGAACGCGCGGAACGACAGGTAACGCCAGCCGGCACGGTCTGGGTCGGTCGCCACGACGCCGTCGGCATCCGGTCGCACATGGAGCGACTCCGGTGGCAGGCGCATCGGCAGCTTGGCCGCGTGGATGACCGGGGCGGGCGTGCGCTCGTCGGCCGTCATGGGAGCGCCGCCTGCCGCTGACGGGCGTCACCCGTGAGGAGGCGGTCGATCTCGTCGGGCGTCGGCATCGCCGTGCTGCACATCAGGCGACCGGCGACGATCGCCCCCGCCGCGCTGCCTCGCTCGACCGCGACGAACGGATCGACGCCGCGCAGGAGCCCCGCGGCGAACGCCGCCGCCAGCGCATCGCCGGAGCCGGTGCCGCAGACCACCTCGACCGGGATCCCCGCGATCGATCGCCGCCCCTCTGCGGTCACGAGCGAGACCCCGTCCGGCCCGTGCTTGAGCACGATCATCGACGGGGCCGGGCGACCGCCGCCGATCTCCGGCCGCATGCCGGCGGCCGCGAATTCGTCGTCGCTGCCGATGACGACGTCGCTCATGGCCGCGGCGCGCTCGATGAGCCCGGGTGCCTCGTCCGGCCGTTCCCAGAGGGTCGGTCGCCAGTCGAGATCGAGGATCGTGAACGAGACGGGTCGGCCGCCCCGCGAAGCACCGCGCATGTCGAGGATCCCGAGCGCGGTGGAGCGTGCGGGTTCGGTCGCGAGCAGCGCGCCGGACACGACGACGACCGCGGCCTCGGCGAGGAGCGTCGTGGGCAGCTCGGATGGCGTGAGGCGGGTCTCGGGCGCGGGCGTTGCCCGGTAGAACGTCACGGGAAATCGGTCCGGCGGCCAGGCCTCGACGAACGCGACCTGAGTGCGCGAATCCGGGCGGGTGACGATCGGGGCAACGTCGATGCCCTCGGCGGCGAGGAACGCGCGAACGTGCTCGCCATGACCGTCATCGCCGACGGCCGAGACCACCGCCGTCCGGATGCCGAGGCGTGCCAGACCCGTGCCGATGTTCCCGGCGAACCCGCCGACCGCCCGGACGAACGTGTCCGCCGCGGCGAGCGAGGTGCGAGGCATCGCCGGCGTGATGTCGACACCGACCCGACCGACGACGACAGCCTCGATCACGATGCGCCGCGGTGGGTC
>DATLVO010000324.1:0-9438 GCA_035577485.1 Verrucomicrobiia bacterium | reverse complement strand
GTCAACGACACCTTCGGTCACGTCCTCGGCGACGAGGTCCTGCGGTTCACCGCCGACCTGATCCGGCGGACCCTGCGCGGCTCCGACGTTCCGGCCCGCTATGGCGGGGACGAGTTCGCGATCCTGCTGCCCGACGCAAGTCCCGACGAGGCGGCCCTCACGTCGGAGCGACTCACGACGGCCTTCGCCGAGACGGCGTTCAGCACGGCTTCCGGGCTGGCGGTTCCGATCGGGATCTCGGTCGGGGCGGCGACGTTCCCGTTGGACGGCCGGACCGCGGCCGAGTTGATCGCGGTCGCCGACGCCGGGCTGTACCGCATGAAGCGGGTTGTCCGCCGGACGGAGCCTCGCACCGCCTGACGGTCCGCGGATCGGGCCGAGTAGTACGGAAGTACTGGTCGGGGTCTGCGGGAAGTACCAATTCGGCGGCTTGCCGACAAGGCCACCGGACCGTCATGCTCGACACCGAACGTGACCCAACCCACCGATCGTCGCCCGTCCGGGGGAGTGGAGGATCCCGGGATCCGCCGCTCGTGGCTGGTATTCACCATCACGTTCTTCGCCCTCGGCCTGATCGCCGTCCTCCGCCTGTCCCTCGACGGGACGCGCAACATCGACTGGGCGATCGCCGGGCTGATCCTCGTCGTCGGCTTCGCGGCGGTCCGGCATCGGATCGCCGTTCAGGCCCTCGAGCAGGGCCGTCGCGCCGAGGCCGAGAGCTTCACCCGGATCCTCCAGGGCCTGTCGCGATCCGTGTCGGCCGACGCGATCGTCGCCGCGATCGTCGAGGAGCTGGGTGCCGGAACGGGCGCCGACCATGTCGTGATCGTCCGCCGTCGACCCGACGCCCGGGTCCTCGAGGCAACGCTCGTCAACGCCCGCACGGGCGGCTCGACGTCGTCGACGCTGTTCCCGATCGGCGATCTCGAGGACCCCCTCGATGGGTTCGCGGCCGCCCCGCGCGAGCCCGTGGCGATCCCCATCGAGGTCGGAGCCGGCACGGCCCGCGCCCCGATGGCCGAACGCAGGCTGTCCGCAGCGGCGACGAGCCGCCCCTTCGCGTCGGCGTCTGCGTCGGGCGCCGGGATCGCGGTTGCCGCACCGCCGGGCGTCGAGCGCCGGGCGACCATCGTCGACCCGCGACCGCGCCGCATCGGGCGACAACTACCGGCGACCGCGGCCATGCCCGTCGCCGAGCTGATCGCGGGCGGTCACCTCGGCCGCAGCAGCGCCCCGGATCACGACCTGCTGATCGCCGAGCGGATCGCCGGCCGTGCCCGGTCGGTGTTCGGCCTGCGCCACACGCTGGTCGCGCCGCTCGCCACCGACACCGGGATGGTCGGTGCGCTGCTCGTCTCCCGCCGGACGGCGGGCGACTGGCCGGAGTCGGCGCAGCGGCTGCTGGCCGGTGCGGCGATCGAGTCCTCGGCCGCGCTCTCGCGGGCGTACTCGCATCGCCAGGCCGAGGCGCGCGCCTCGACCGACGCCCTGACCGGGCTCCCGAACCGTCGGTACTTCGACGAGTTCTGCGCGCTCCTCGCCCGCCGCCGCCGGGCCGAGGACGGAGTCGGCGTGCTCATGGTCGACATCGACAAGTTCAAGAACCTCAACGACCGCTTCGGGCACCAGGTCGGCGACGAGGTCCTGCGGGCCGTGGCCGGGGCGATCGTCGGAGCCGTCCGCGAGGACGACGTGCCGGCCCGCTACGGGGGCGAGGAGTTCGCGGTCCTGCTCCGCAATCCCACCCGGTCGGTGGCGGTCGAGGTCGGCGAACGGGTCCGCGAGGCGGTCGGGGCGCTCGACCTCGGTCGCTGGGGGGTCGGTAGTGTCAGCGTCTCGGTCGGCGCGGCCGTGGCCCTCGATGCCGGAGCGGAGATCGACGCCGTCATCCGCCAGGCGGACGCGGCGCTCTACGACGCGAAGCGCGCCGGCCGCGATCGGGTGGTCGCCGCCTAGCCCGCGCTACCATCGGCCGATGCCCGCCGAGCCGCCGGTCGACGTCGCTCTGGACCCCGCCCCGCCCCTCGCGCACGCAGAGCTCCATGCCGACGAGACGGCCGATCTCGCGGACGACCTCACGAACGGCGACCTCGCCCGGATCTTCCACGAGATCGGCGACATCCTCGAGGTGAAGGGCGAGCTCGTCTTCAAGACCGTCGCCTACCACCGGGCGGCCGACGCGATCGGGCGCAGCCCGATCGACCTCGTCGCGGCGTATCGCGCCGGCGACCCGCCGAAGGTCGGCGGCGTCGGGCAGGCGATCAGCGACAAGATCGCCGAGCTCGTGACGACTGGCCGGATGGCGTTCCTCGACCGGCTCCGCGAGGAGGTTCCGGCGAGCCTGGTCGACCTGCTCCGGATCCCGGGCCTCGGCCCGAAGACCGTCCGCCAGCTCCACGAGGAGCTGGGCATCGCGACGATGAGCGACCTGCGGGCCGCCGCCGAGGCGGGGAGGATCCGCACCGTCCGGGGGCTGTCCGAGCGGACGGAGCAGCTCGTCCTCGAGGGGATCCGGCGTCTCGAGACGGAGCCGCCGCGACGGCTCTACCTCCACCAGGCGGAGGAACACATCGCCATCCTGACCGAGGCCCTCGGCGCCGTGCCGGGCGTCTCCTCGATCGAGCCGGCCGGCTCGTACCGGCGCCGGAAGGAGACGATCGGCGACCTCGACCTGCTCGCGGAGACGACGGACCCCGTCGGGCTCATGACCCGGTTCACGGGCCTCGGCACCGTCGACCACGTTGTCGCCCGGGGCGGGCACAAGTCCGCGATCCGCCTCTTCCGGGGCCCCCAGGTCGACCTGATGGTCATGCCGCCTGGCTCGGCCGGGACGTACCGGATCCATTTCACGGGCTCGAAGGAGCACAACGTCCGCCTCCGGGCCCGGGCCCGCGATCGCGGCTGGAGCCTGTCGGAGTACGGCTTCGCCCGGATCGGCGAGGACGGCGAGGCCCTCACGGGCGACGCCGCGGAGCTGCGGACGTTCGCCACGGAGGAGGAGGCGTACGCGTTCCTCGGCTTGCCGTTCATCGAGCCGGAGCTGCGCGAGGACGAGGGCGAGATCGAGGCCGCCCTCGCGGGAACGCTTCCGGATCTCGTGACGAAGGCGGACCTGCGGGGGGACTGCCACAGCCATTCCGACTGGAGCGACGGGATCCACCCGATCGAGCGGATGGCGGAGGCGGCCCGCCGTCGCGGCTACGCGTACCAGGTCCTGACCGATCACACGCAGTCGCTGGCGATCGCTCGCGGGCTCACCCCGGACCGGGTGGAGGAGGAGCGGGCGATCATCGCGGAGCTGAACGCCCGGTTCGAGGCCGAGGAGCGGGACGGCACGGCGCCCCCGGAGACACCGCCCGAAGGATTCCGGCTGCTCCACGGGTGCGAGCTCGAGGTCAAGGCCGACGGCGTCCTCGACTACGAGGACGACCTGCTTGCCCGGTTCGACGTCGTCGTGGCGTCGGTCCACGTCTCGCGCCGCCAGCCGCGGGCGGAGCTGAGCCGCCGGACGCTGAACGCGATCCGCAGCCCCCACGTGGACATCATTGCCCACCCGGCGGGCAGGATGATCCAGACGCGTGACGATCTCGACCTCGACTGGGAGGCCGTCTATCGAGAGGCCGCCCGGACCGGGACGGCCCTCGAGGTCAACGGGTCGCCCCATCGGCTGGACCTGTCGGCGGAGCGGGCACGACGGGCGGTGGCGGCGGGCTGCATCCTGACGATCGACTCCGACGCCCACAACACCGGCGAGCTCGACGACGTCCGCTGGGGCGCGTCCCAGGCCCGTCGCGGCTGGGTGACGGCGGCCGATGTCCTCAACACCCGATCCCGGGCCGACCTCCTCGCCTGGGTCGCCGGCAAGCCGAGTCGAATCGCCGGCTGACCGCGTACCATCCGGCCGATGTCGCCGTCAGCATCTCCCGGGGAGGGGATCGCGCCGCTCGTGCCGGCGCCGCTCGTGCCAGGGCCGCCGGTCCGATCCGCCGCGCATGGACGGCGTGGCGTCGTCGGGGCCCGGTCGTCGGCGGTCGCGCCGCGCCGGCGCGATCTCGAGGTCCTCGCGACGGTGATCGTGGGAATGGCCGCACTGCTGACCGGCCCGCTCATCTGGCCGGCCGCGGGGCTGCTCCTCGCCGCGATGGTCGTCGGGACGCTGCAGGTGCTGGCCGGAGACGACGAGGATGGCTCCGCCGGTCGCGGCGGGCTCGGTGACCGCGGCGTCCCGATCGAGTCCTTGATCCTGCCGGCGATTGCCGCAATCGGCTGCCTGGGCGCGATCCGGCTCGTCCCCGTGGGGCTGGCCCTCGTGCCGGCCCTGGCGGCGGTGGCGATCCTCATCGATCGCGCGATTGCCGTCGAGACGCGGCTCGTCGCCGAGGAACGGGCCCCGACCGACGACGATCGATCGCGCACGATGATCGCGTTGCTGACGGTCGCGCTCGTCGCATTCGTCGGCGTCGCGGCGGCCGTGCCCGGCGGGATCGCCGGCCTGGAGCCCGTCGGTGCCCCGGTTGCCCCGCTGGCGCTCGGCAACCTGCTCGTTCTCGCCCTGGGCGACGCCTTCGTTGCGGCGCTCCTCGGGTACCGGGCGGCCGCGCTGCGGGCGACGAACCTTCGGGATGCGCTCTGGTCCGCCTTGACGTACGGCGTCGCGATCGCGATCGGCGCCGCGGCGATCCGAGCCCTCGGGATCCCGCGCCTGATCGGGCCGGCCCTCCTGATGCTCCTGTTCTACCTGTGGGATGTCGTCCACGGCGCGGCCCCGGCGAGCCGTCGCGACGCCCGCTGGATCTGGCAGACGGCTGTCCTGGCCGGGCTCGGCATCGTCGTGGCCTGGTGGAACCTGCGCCTGGTGGGCTAGTCGCGAACCCGCCTCGCCGTTTGACGAACGGGGGCTGCGATGCTACAAAGCCATGCCCCCGAATCGGGACCGAAGCCCGCCCGCGGCCGTCCCTGCAGGGCACCAGCGCACGGGCCTGAGGGGCCCCACGCGCACCGAAAGGACCATCGCCTCGTGACGTTCCCCGACCTCGAGAACCAGCCATCGACCGCCGTCAACCAGATCCGTCTGAAGCGGCAGCTGGTCGACCAGGCGATCGCGCAGGCGACGGCGGCCCAGTGGGCCGAGAGCGCCGAGACGAACAAGCGGCTGCTCGAGCTGGGTCCCGATGCCGAGGCCGAGAACCGCCTCGCCAAGTCGCTCTGGGAGCTGGGCGAGCTCGGCGCCGCACGCGAGCACTACCAGACCGCGCTCGCCCTCGACCCGACGAACCGGATCGCCGAGCGGAACATCGACCGCCTCCGGGTGCTGCTGGTCGAGGCCGGCGAGAAGACCGTGCCGGCCCAGGAGGGGAGCAAGGCTCCCGTCTCGATCTTCGTCGAGGAGACCGGCAAGACCGGCTTCGCGTTCCTCACCGACCTGCCCCACCCGCGCAAGCTCGCCCAGGTGAACCCGGGCGACGCGGTCGAGCTGACCCCGGAGAAGGGTCGCCTCGTCGCGACGAGCAACGGGATGCGGATCGGCATCGTCGAGCCCCGCGTCGCGGCCCGGCTGCTGAAGCTCCTCGCCGATGGCAACAAGTACGCCGCCGGTGTGACGTCCCTCGGCGACAAGGACGTCCGGATCATCATCCGCGAGATCTACCAGGACCCCCGGAACTACGGCAAGGTCAGCTTCCCGACCGCCGCCAAGTCGACCGACCTCCGGCCGTACACGAAGGGCACCCTCGTCCGCGAGGAGATGGACCTCGAGGACGACCTCGAGGACGACGAAGAGGACGAGGAGATCGAGGATCTCGACCGAGTCCTTCCGCCGGAATCGACGACGGACGAAGCGTTCGAGGAAGAGCTCGACGAGGCCGACGAAGCCTAACATCGGGCTGTCGCGCAGGAACGACCAGGGCCGTGTTGAGCCTCGCGGTCCTCGCTCAGCACCTTTCCTCGGGCCGATGGCGTCGCGGAGCTTCGCCTCGGACCTCGGAGCGAGGTGCGCTCGCACCGGTCCTCTGGCTCGCCTTGCCCTGATCGCCCCTGCGCGACGAACGCGGTAGCGCGCGGCGAGTGACGCGGCTGCATACCCGAGGCCTGCCCAAAACCCGACCGAACTGCCCGAACCCGACCGAATATGACTGCCATCGTTATTCGTGAGGTTCTGAGGGCCAGATCGGCCCGGCGGCCAGCTTCGGACCTGGGGTTCCACGCTCGATCGTGCTCGGTCGGCCGATCCCGCGGGGGCTCGTGGCCCCCACAACCCGCAAGATAACGATGGCGGTCATATCTCGGAGCGGAAGCGGAAGCGGAAGCGGAAGCGGAAGCGGAGGCGGGAGCGGATCTCGGCCGCCGCCCTGGTCGTTCCAACGCGACAGGCCCGAGGCGGGCGGGTAGGCTTCCACGATGGCGGGTCGCGCGACGCTGGTCCGGGCTGAACCGGGCTACTCCCTGCCGTTCTTCGACCGGCTGGCACCCCCGCCGCCGCCGGGAATCGTCGCGGCCCGGGTCGAGGCGCATTCCGGGCCGGGCGACATCGTTCTCGACCTGGCCGGTCGCGGTGGCTGGGTGGCCCGGGCGGCCGTCGACCGCCAGCGACACGCCGTCAGCCTCGAGACCACCCCCCTCACCCGGCTCCTGGCCGAGCTCGTGCTCCGGCCGCCCGACCTCCGGCATCTCGACGCCGCATTCCAGGCGATGGGCGCCTCGCCCCGCGGCCAGACCAGCCTCAAGGTTGCCGTCGGCGAACCGTTCGTCACGCGCTGCGCCACCTGCGGCCGATCCCTGCCCCTCGACGAGGTCGTGTGGGGTGGTCATGACGAATCGGCGGACGCCGAGGGCCGCGCTCCCGACGCTCACGCGGCCGACGCTCACGCGGCCGACCGCAACCGGGACGCCGACCGGGCCCGCCCGGGACGCAAGTTCTACGCCTGTCCGGTCTGCCGCGGCGTTCGTGGCGGTGAGCAGCGCAGCGCGGACGTCGACGACGCGGACCGCGAGCGCGCTGCAACGATCCCGGACGACTACCCAACCGTTCGCGGCCGTCTCCGCGACCGGTTCCCGGTGGTCGATGGGGGAGCCGGGCTCGTCGACGCGCTCCTCGACCTGCACACGCCGCGCCAGCTCGTCGGCCTCGAGGCCATCCTCGACCGGATCGAGGGCGACCTCCGGGCGGCTCCCGTCGAGGCTGCTCTCCGGCTCGCGTTCCTGCACGCCCTGCTTCCGGCGAGCCGCCTCAATGGCTATCCCGGCCGGATCGGGACGCTCCGGATCCAGGCGGGCCGCGTCCGCCCGCCCGGCAGCGGCCAGTGGCGGGAACGCAACCCGTGGCTGACGTTCGAGGACGGGATCCGAACGGTTCGGGGCTTCATCCAGCGTCTCGAGAGCGGTCCGGGCGGCGCGGTCCAGGCCCGCCTCGGCGAGGACCTCAGGAGCCTGGCGGAGGGCAGCGCGACCGCCGTGATCCGCGTCGCCGGCCCGTCGACGACCCGCGCGATCGGCGAGGAGGCCGCCCTCGGCCGGGCGTGGGAGAGCGGCCCGTCCTTGCGCCGTCGGATCCACCTCGTCCTGGGCCAGCCGCCCGTCCGACCGAACCAGGAGCGGCTATCGCTGACCTACTGGGCGACAGCCTGGACGATCGGCCGGGAGGCCGCGGCGTCGCTTCCCCTGGCGGCGCTGTCCGGAGCCGCGATCCGCGCCCCATGGGGCTGGCAGGCCGCCGCCCTGGCCCGCTCCCTCGCCTCGATCGAGCCGTCCGTTGCGCGGGACGGGCGGGTCATCTATCTCGTCGACGGCGGACCCGAGGCGCTCCTGGCCGCGGCCCTGGGGGGCGTCGGCGCCGGGTTCCGGCTCCTGGCCGCGCGTCTCGGCGACGGCGACGACGAGGCCGTCGGATCGGTCGAGCTCGTGCCACCGGGTGCGGTCCTGCCGCCCGGCCCGCGCACGCGGGCCAATGTCAGCCTCGACCCGCTCCCCGGGCACCGGGGCGATCCGGACGTCGTGCCCGCTGCGGGCCTGTTCACCGCGCCAGAACGGTTCGATCGGCGTCCGTTCTCGGCATCGGACGTGAGCCGGACGATCGTGGACGTCGCCGTCGAGAGCCTGAAGGCTCGAGGCGAGCCCGCCACGCAGGACCGCCTCCTCGGCGAGATCCTCGTCGGCCTCGATCGAGCCGGCCAGCTGCGACGCCTGGTCGCCGATCGGGGACTCGCTCCGGCCGAGCCGCCGCCCGACGACGAGTCCGGGACCGACGGAGGAACCGCCGGTCGCGAGCCTGCCAACCCGACCGAGCCGAGCGGACGCTCGGAACCGCCCCATCCGCTGCGGGGATCGACCCCTGGCTCGATCCGGGACCACGGGACCACGGCCAGGCTGCCGGAGCGTGGTCCTGGTCTCGACGTCCCGACGCCGGCCATGGGCGGCACCCCGGTCACGGCATCGGGCACGGCATCGGGCGGTCCCGCGATCCGGACCCGTCGCGCCTCTCGAAGCGCCGAGACGCCGCCCGATCACGTCGACGCGATGCTGACCATGATCGGCGACGCGCTCTCGGACCACGGCCGGCGCCGTCTCGCGGAGATCGCGCCCGGTCGCTGGTGGCTGGCCGACCCCCGCGACCGCGACACGGCCGCGGCGCCGCTCGCCGACCGCGTCGAATGGGCCGTGTTCAGCCTCCTTTCGACGGCCGGCCCGATGTCCGAGGCCTCGTTCCTTCAGCGCATCGCGAGCCTGTTCACGGGCCACGACCTGCCCGACGAAGTCCTCGTCCGGGCCTGCCTGCAGAGCTATCGCAGCCGTGCCAGCACAGCGGAGCGCACCCTGACCGGCGACGACCTCCTGCGCCGAGCCCAGGAGCACGCGGAGCTCATCGGTCTGCTGGCGGATGGCGGCCATCGCCTCGGCCTGAGCGTCTGGATCGGCCGCCGCGAGCAGGCCCGCCGGCTCGGCAACGGTCGGCTCGGCGACCTCCTCGACGAGCACGAGCAGAAGGCGTACCTCGCCCATATCAGCCGGGCCGTGGACGACATCGCCGAGGTCGACTGCGCCTGGTACGTCCGGGGCCGGATGGCGTTCCTGTTCGAGGTCGAATGGACGGCGATGCTCGGCGAGCCGATCCTCCGTCGCCACGCCCGAATCCCGCAGGACGACGGCACCGTTCGGTTCCTCGTCGTCGCCCCGGAGCGGACCGAGCTGGTCCGCCACAAGCTCGATCGCTCGCCCCTGTTGCACGACGCGTTCGAGCGCGACAACTGGCACGTGATCAAATGGAATCACCTTCGCGCGTTCCTGGATCGCGACGACCTCTCCCTCGACGCGCTCGAGCCCTACCTCGGGCTCGACCCGGTCGTGGAGCGGAGCGGGGAGCAGCTCGACCTGTTCGGCGGCTGACGCCTCCGACTCGGCTCCGATTCAGGTCCGACGCGGGTCCGATTCCGGTCCGATTTCGAC
>DATLVO010000323.1:0-4916 GCA_035577485.1 Verrucomicrobiia bacterium | reverse complement strand
CCTCCACGGCCAGCAGAACATCCTCTACCACGAGGCCGGCCTGCGGCTGTACGAGCGCCTCCGGCACGTCCTGCCGGGCGACGGCTGGGGCGCGTTCCTGTCGAACAGCGGGGCGGAAGCTGTCGAGGCCTCGGTCAAGCTCGCCCGGATCGCGACCGGACGGCCGGTGATCCTCGGCTTCCGCTACGGCTATCACGGCCGGACCGGCCAGACGATGGCCCTCACGACGGCGAAGGACGTCTACCGCGGCCACTTCGAGCCGCTCCCCGGGAGCGTCTACCACACGGCCTACCCGTATTGCTACCGGGCGTCCGGCGGCGCCCATGCGCCAGACGCGAACTGCACCTGCGACTGGGAGGCCGAGCTCGACCTGACGTTCCACCAGTACGTCTTCCCCGAGCATGTCGCGGCGATCATCGTCGAGCCGGTGCTCGGCGAGGGCGGCTATCTCGTGCCACCGCCGAAGTTCCTGCCGCGGCTCCGCGAGATCACCCGCCAGCACGGGATCCTGCTGATCGCGGACGAGGTCCAGACCGGGTTCGGGCGGACCGGCGAGATGTTCGCGGTCCGCCATTGGGACGTCGAGCCGGACATCCTCGTCATGGCCAAGGGGATCGCGTCGGGCCTGCCGCTATCGGGGATCGTCGCCCAGCGCTCGCTGATCGACAAGCTGCCGCCGGGCTCTCACGGCGGGACCTACGGTGGCAACGTCGTCGCCTGTGCCGCCGCCAACGCGACCCTCGACGTCATCGAGGACGAGGGCCTCGTCGCGAACGCTCGCGAGCGTGGGCGTCAGTTCCTGGCCGGTCTCCGCGCCCTGGCGCCGAAATATGCGTCGATCGGCGACGTCCGCGGCCTCGGCCTGATGCTCGCCCTCGAGTTCGTCAAGCCCGGCGAGGGTGACGGCCGCGTGCCGAACCCGGAGGTCACGAAGCGGGTCCAGGCCGCGGCGCTGGAGCGGAAGCTCATCGTCCTGACGGCCGGCACGTACGTGAACGTCGTGCGGATCATCCCGCCGCTCGTCACGACGGCCGCCGAGGTCGACCTCGCGCTGCGGACGCTCGACGAGAGCCTCGCCGCCGCCGGCGCATGAGCGACTCGGCCGACATCGACGGCGAGCTCCTCGAATGGTGGGCGCGACTTCCGCACCTGGGGTGACCGAGGTCGTCCCGGCGACGCCCGACCGCTGGGCCGACGTCGTCACGGTCCTCGGCGGCAACGGCGATCGAGGCTGCTGGTGCCAGGCGCCGCGGGGTCGGGCCGTGGGCTATAGCCAGACCAAGCCGGGCGTCCGGCGCGCGGCGCTTCGGGAACAGCTGGCGGAAGAGCCGCCGGCCGGGATGCTCGCCTATGTCGACGGCGAGGTGGCCGGCTGGTGTGGCTTTGGGCCGCGGCCGAGCCTCCCACGTCTCGTCCACTCGCGGACGATCCCCGCGATCGACGACCAGCCCGTTTGGTCGATCCTGTGCTTCAACATCCGGGTCGGCTACCGCCGGCAGGGAGTCGCGGCCGCGCTGCTCGACGGCGTCGTCGACTACGCCCGGCGATCGGGCGCGCCGGGCGTCGAGGCCTACCCGATCGATCCCGAGGGCGGTCGCGTCGACGTCGGCTTCGGTTACGTCGGGCTGACGCCGATGTTCGAGAAGGCCGGCTTCCGGCGGGTCGTCGAGACCTCGGCGCACAGCGATCGCCGGGTGCGCTGGCTCATGCGTCTCGACTTCGAGGCGGCGCCGGCTGCCGCCGCCGGCACCGCGTGACCGACTCCACCGGCGTCTGCGCCGAGATCGTCCGCGTCGCCCGCCTCCTGCGGGCACGGAACCTGGTGATCGGGACGTCGGGCAACGTCGGCGCTCGGCTGGCCGACGGACGAATCGCGATCACGCCGGCCTCGATGGACTACGAGGAGATGACGCCCGACGACGTCGTGATCGTCGAGCCGGATGGATCGCCGTCCGAGGGCCGCCACGTGCCCAGTTCGGAGCTGGCGATCCACGTCGCGATCTTCGCCGCGCGACCCGACGTCCAGGCGATCGTGCACACCCACTCCCCCTTCGCGACCACGTTCTCGGCCGCCCGTCGCGAGATCCCGGCGGCCCATTACGTCCTCGCGCTCCTCGTGGCGCCCGGCCGGGACACGCTGCGGGTCGCGCCGTACGCCACCTTCGGGACCGAGGAGCTGGCCAGGAACGCCGTCGCGACCCTGGGTGACGATCAGGCCGTCCTCCTCGCGAACCACGGCGCGATCGCGGTGGCGGGCTCGCTGGCCAGCGCGCTCGGGCGTGCGGAGCGGGTCGAGGAGGTGGCGATGCTCGCCTGGCGCGCGGAGCGGATCGGCGGCGGGACGCTGCTGGACGCGGAGGAGCTCGACCGGGTCCGCGCACAGATGGCCCGGTTTCCACGGCAAGCGGGCGGCTGACGGACCTTTTTGCGACTTACGGTCGACTACGATCAGAAGGTGACGAATCGAGTCGATCTCTTCATCGAGCGGCTGTCTCGCCTGAGCGTCGACGACCTCGCGATGGTGGCCCTCCCGGCGCCCGAGCCGGAGGAGCGCGCCGATCTCCTGGCTCGTGCGAAGGCCGCGGCCCTTGCCGCAGATCGCGTCGGTGAGGTGCAGGAGGCGTCCGTCCGCGCTCGAGAGGCGGTCATCAAGGCGTTCGCGTTCCGCGGCTACGACCCGACGTGGTTCGGCCTGAACTGGGGTCGATCCCTTGGCCGGGCCGAGGACCGGGCGCGTCTGATTGCCGCCGTCGAAGACGCGGCGGTCGCCGAGGTCATCGCCGATCTCCTGCCGGACGACGCTGCCGCGCTGCGAGAACCGTTCGAGATCGCGGCATCGATGGCTGGTGCGGCTCCAGCGAGTAATCCGCGGATCGACTCGATGCCTTCCCGAAGCTTGATTGCCGCCGCGGGAGTCCTGGGCTGGATGCTGGCACTCGGACCGGCCGTCGTCGCCCTCGTGGCCACGGCGGTGGCGCGCCGACGCCGGAACCTGGATCGGCCGGACTGACGCCTCAGCCGCGCAGCCGGGCCAGCACCTCGTCGTGGAGGATCCCGTTCGTCGCGAGAAACGTGCCCGTGTCGATCGCCCGGCGGCCGTCGAGATCGGTCACGCGACCGCCGGCCTCCTCGATCAGGACCGTCGGCGCGGCGGCGTCCCAGGGCGACAGTTCGACCTCGACCACCGCCTCCGCCGCGCCCTCGGCGAGGAGCGCATAGCCCCAGAAGTCGCCGAAGCCGCGCTCCCGCCACACGTCGCCGAGCAGCGCATGGAAGCCCGGCGCCCGACCCGATACCTCGATGTCATGACTCGACCCGTACAGGATCTGGGCGTCCGCGAGCGCGCTCACCCGCGAGACGCGGATCCGGCGCGGCGCGGCCTCGTCTGCCGAATGCGCCCACGCCCCACCCCCGCGCCGCGCCCACCACCGCTCGCGAAGCGCCGGTGCGGAGAGGACCGCGGCCTGGAGCTCGCCGTCGCGCTCGACCGCAAGAAGGGTCCCGAATAGCGGCACGCCGCGGATGAAGTTGTGGGTCCCGTCGATCGGGTCGATGTACCAGCGCGTCGCGGCGTCGCCGTCCTCGGTGCCGTACTCCTCGCCGACGAGGCCATGATCCGGATGGGCGGCCTTGATCCGGGCGCGGATCGCCCGCTCGATCGCCGTGTCGGCCTGGGTCACGAAGGTCCGGTCGGGCTTCGTCAAGATCTCGAGGTCGCGCCGGAAGACCTTCCGGGCGATCGCGTCGGCCTCGTCGCAGGCGGCCTGGGCGAGGTCCAGCCACGCGTTGAGCTCGGCCGCAGGAGCAGCGGCGAGCGAGGCGCTCCAGTCGGCGCCAAACCGTCCGGACTGGTCGCGCAGTCCCGCACTCACGCCTTGACCCGCTCGTTCTTCGGATCCCAGAGCGGCTCGCGGACCGCCTCGAACCCGATCCACTCGCCGAAGACGGCGATCTCGCCACGGGTGCCGATCGGGGCGTCCGGCGGGAGATACGCATAGGCGATCGACCGCTCGACCGCGTAGCCATAGCCGCCGCTCGTCACCCGTCCAACGACGTCGTCGCCGATCCGGACCGGTTCGTTGCCGAGGCAGACCGAGCGCGGGTCATCGAGGACGAGGCAGCGCAGCCGCTTGCTCGGGCCGGCGGCCTTCGCGGCGACGAGCGCATCGCGGCCGATGAACTCCCTCTCCTTGTCGAGGGCGACGGCGAACCCGAGCCCGGCCACGTACGGGTTCTCGTCGGGCGTGATGTCGCTCGACCAGACGCGATAGCCCTTCTCGAGCCGGAGCGCGTCGATTGCCCGGTAGCCGGCCGGCGTCAGGCCATGGGCCTTGCCCGCGTCGACGAGCGTGTCCCAGAGCGCGGCCCCGAATTCCGTGTGAGCGTAGAGTTCCCAACCCAGCTCCCCAACGTAGGTGACGCGCAGCGCGAGCACCGGCACCCGGCCGATCGTGATCGACCGAGCGGTCAGGTACGGGAAGCCGGCGTCGCTCACGTCGTCGGTCGTCAGCGGCGCGATGACGTCCCGAGCGCGCGGGCCCCACAGCCCGTAGCAGACGCGACCCGACGTCAGGTCGGTGATCTGGACCGTGGCCCGGTCGCCGTCGGTGAGGTGTTTCCGCAGCCAGCCAAGGTCGTGCTGGGCGAACGCCGTCCCGGTGACGATCAGGAACCGATCCGCGGCGAACCGGGTCACCGTCAGGTCGGCCTCGATCCCGCCGCGAGGGTTGAGCATCGACGCATAGACGATCCGCCCGACCGGGACGTCCACCCGGTTCGCGCACAACCGATCGAGGAACTGCGCGGCCCCCGGCCCGGAGACCTCCAGCTTGGCGAAGCTCGTCTCGTCGAACAGGGCGACGTCGCGACGCGTCGCCAACGCCTCGGCGGCGATCGCCGGGCTCCAGTGCTGGCCC
>DATLVO010000322.1:0-5272 GCA_035577485.1 Verrucomicrobiia bacterium | reverse complement strand
ACTTGCTAGCGCGGGAACCAGAGCTGAGACAGATCGTTCGCAGTTTGCTACGCGGACTCCTTTTCATGACCGACGATCCAGTCCTCGCGCCAACGCGCGAGTTCCTCAGTCGGACTATTGACGAGTACGTCCTCGATAGCGGCAAGAGGGTTCGCCTTCGCGTTGCCATGGGCACCGAAGGTTGGACGGCCGCTTCGCCAAAGGTCGCGGGCTCGGAAACCTTTCGAATGTGGGCCGACGATCCGCCATCGTCAGCCGTCCTGTCCGGCGGTGTGGTACAGACATAACTCACCTTATCGGAAGTAGTTGAGCCAGGCGCCCGCCCCACCCAGGACGATCCGCGGCTGAGCCAGAACGCGAGCGAGGCCGCCCAAGATGCCTTCGACTAGCAGTCAAAGACGAACCAGCAGATCTCGTTGCGCAAGCGCTGGTCGTCCAGCACGAGATCGCGAATGGCCTCTGGCAAGCGTTCACGCTGCCAGCGACACTCCTGTCGACCAGCGTGCTCGCCCACGCCCTCCGGAGCAGCGGCCCGGGCCGCCTTGATCGCGTAGGCAGCGGCACCAAGCTCGTGAGCCGCAACGTGAGCGACCGCGGCCGCCTGGCCCGCGGCGTAGGCCGCGTGCCTCGCGGCCCCCGTCAACCCTCGGGCCGCGGCATTTGCCATGCCGGCTGCCGTGCGCGACTGGGTCATCGTGATCTCGCCGCGCACCCAGGCCCGAGCTTGATCCACCGCCTCGCGCGGCCGCGGATCCGAAGGCTGGACTGCCTCGAACAGCGGCAACACGTGCTCCACGCAGTCGGCGGCCCAGAGGGCGAGGAGGTGATGGTGGGCGTCTTCCAGGGTGCCCCCGCGACGGATCGTGATGAATCTTGGGTCGCGGACCTTGGGGAGGATCACCGTCTTGCCGACCCCGACTCCACCTGGCCAACAACAATCATGCGGTCGCACACGCAGTATCCCAGCTCGACCCTTCGGCGAGACGGCAGCGCGTCTGCTCGGCCCGCTACGCCCTGAGGACCGGCACGTCGTACGGGTCGAAGGCTCGATCCCGGGAGACGACGACCGCGTCGAGGCGGAGGGCCTGGGCCAGGATCATCCGATCGAACGGGTCGCGGTGATGCATCGGCAGCTGCGCGGCGCGGACCGCGTCGTCGCCCAGGACCGGGATGCAGTCGAACTCCTCGGACTGCAGGATGGCCAGGAGGTCCTCCGGGGCACGGAGCTTGCCCATCGCACGTTTGATCTCGAGCTCCCAGACGGTCGCCGCGGACACGGCCACCTCATTGGCCGGATCCGCGACCGAGGCGCGCGCGACCCGGTCCAGAGACGGCTCATCCCGCAGCCACCAGAGCAGCGCATGGGCGTCCAGGATCAGGATCATCGCTCGAAGTCGCGAGCGATCCTGGCGTTCGGCGCGTCAAAGTCGGGTGCGATCGTGATCTGCTCGCGCCATCGACCCGGGATCCGTGGCCCGCTCGCCCGCCGCAAGGGCACGAGTCGAGCCACGGGTCGACCGGCCCGCGCGATCACGATCTCGTCCCCGGCCTCCACCCGCTCGATGAGTCGGGAGAGATGGGTCTTCGCGTCGTGGATGTTCACGGTCTCCGCCATGGCGGAACCGTACCGAATTAGTTCATCTTAGTCAAGTCTGATCCACTTGATGGGCGGGACCACCGTACGTCTTCCGCGCCTGACGCCCGGGGTTTGCCAGCGAGGCAATCTATCGGTACGCCGCCTTCGACTTCATCCAGTCGATCATGAGATCCCAGACCCACTTGCCGATCAGTGCGCCAACGAGAGCGCCGATCAGGTAGGGCGCCAACCCGGCCTCGACCTGGGACCTGATCAGCCGTCCATCAGCACAGCGGAAGAGCCATTCGACGGGCGCAATTCGCGTGACTTCCACGATGTCGCATCGCGGGCCAGGCGGCGAGGGACGGTAGAGGGCCGTCAGGGCGATTCCAACGACCAGCACGCCGGTCACGGCCCCGACCACCCCGCCCCAGCCGCGCTCCTCGATCTCGTGTCCGATGTGGAATAGGTGCGCACCGAACGACATCCCACTTCCTCCCTTCGCCCGTCACCCTCACCGACCGAATTCGCCATGTGTAGCACTCGCCCATCTCGCGGTCGTCCCGTGTTGGAGATCCTTGTGCATTGGGGCCCGCCGCCGACGATGTGTCGACGACGGGCCCTCCTCCCAGCGATCCAGCGGCGTCCCGCGGCAGGCGGGGCTACTGCAGGATGTTGCCGCTGACGATGGGATCGATCTCGTGCTTGGTGTCGATCGGCAGGCAGACCGCCGCACCACCGCAGAACGCCTTGTCGTAGCCGTTGCCGGAGATCGTGTTGCCGACGATCTGGTCGGCGTTGGAATGAACGACGATCCCGGCCTGGTATCCCTTCTGGCCGAAGCCGGCCACGTTGTTCAGCTCCGTATTGCGAATGACGTTGCCCTCGATGCGGGTCGAGATCGGAAGCGGCGATGGCCGGCTGTTGACCTCGATCTCGTTCACCGCGATCCCGATGTCGGACCCGGTGATCACGTTGTCGACGAGCACGGCGCCGTACGTGTAGGGCTTGTTGTAGCCGGGGCCACCGACGACGAGGATCCCGGCCGACGGGGCGAAGTCCGGGCCGGTGAAGCTCATCCCGCTGATCTCATTGCCGCGGACGATGCCGTGGGCGCCAAAGATCACCTGGATGCCGTTCTGCTCGATGACCGGCTGCGGCCCGGGACCGATGATCCGGTTGCCGGTGAACGTGGCGGTAGATCCGGGGCCGGTCATGTTCATGCCCGCCTCCTGGAAGCCCCAGACGCGGTTGCCCGAGGCGGTCCCGGTGGCCGAGCCGCCGTCGAACGAGCGGTACGCGACGCCCTGGCCATGGCGGACGTTCGTGCGCGGGACCTCGCCGATGTCGTGGAAGCTCGAGTTCGAGACGTCGACGTTGACGTCGGCCAGGTTGCCGTCGACGAGGACGCCGTAGTAGCGCGCCCCGAAGACCTCGGCACCCGAGACGCGGCCAGCCCGGCTGAAGTACACCCCGACCTCGCAGCCGGTCGCGTCGATCGTCCCGGTCACCGGGGCCGTCGGGTTGACGACGCGGGCCGTCAGCGGCGTCCCGTCGCGATCGAGGGCACCGGTCGGGATGCAGGCGGCCGCGGCGGCCCCACCCGCCGTGCCACCGATGAGGAGCGATCCGAGGATCGCGCTCGAGAGAGTCGCCCGGGCCAACCGGGCACGCACGGTCGCCATGTCGAACCACCTTCCGCTGGTGACATTCGGGCCCGGCCGGGACCGTCCCGCGGGCCATTCCCGATCCTCGGGGAGGCATCGCCGCGCGTGCCATGGGAGTTTCCTTAGGCCCTCCCCTCCCCCGCCGGGGAACATTCGCGGAGCCGGTCGCGAATGCGACCTACGGCTCGCGGCTTCCCAGCCGATCGCGGGCGAAGAGGACGGCCTCGACACGGGTCTCGACCCCGAGCTTGCCCTTCAGGTTCGCGACGTGGACGCTGGCGGTCTTCGCGGTGATCCCGAGCTCGTCGCCGATCTCACGGTCCGTCCGCCCCTCTGCGAGCCGGGCGAGGATCTCCTCCTCGCGGGCGGTCAACGAGCCGAATGGCGCCTGGATTCGGCCGGCGTGCGGCCCGGCTGCGCGACGCGTGACGCGGGCGAGGTCCGCGAACAGCGCGGTGCGGTCCGCTGCGCGACCGACCGACCGCTCCCTCTCGAGGCGTGGCCGGCCGATCGCCCGCTCGATCCGCCCGGCGGCGGCCTCCAGGATCCGCTCGCTCACCCGGCCGGTGCCGGTCTCCTCGCGGATCCGGTCGAGCGCCCCGAGGCAGCGTGCCGCCGCGATCGGGTGATGCGGCTCCAGGACGACGACCGCGGTCTCGAGCCAGCTCCGGAGGTCCTCGCTCGCCTCGGCGACCTCCACGCGGGCAGCCGCCTCGGCCAGGATCGCGGACGCATCCTCGAGCCGGCCGTCGAGAGCCCGACCCATCGCCTGCACCGTCAGGCCGACCGTCATGAACGTCGGCATGCCGGCGGTCTCCCGGTAGATGGCCACCGCCTCGTCGAGGTGACCGTTGCCGGCCGCGATCCGGCCGAGATTCAGCTCATATTCGCCGCGGGCGGTCAGGCACGTCGCCAACCCGGCCCGATCGCCCTGGCGTGTGCTCGATTCCTGGGCACGGACGATGGCCGCGAGGGCCTCGTCGGTGCGGCCGGCCTCCCAGTGGGCGTCCGCGAGGCTGTTCCAGGCCGTGGCGGCGCCCCATTCGTACCCGATGCGTTCGGCGATCTCGGCGGCGTCGGCATAGGCCGCCGCCCGGTCGACCGCAGCCCAGTTCCCGAGCGTGATCAGGGTCCGCACGATCCGAACCGGGTCGTCCGCCTCGCGGGCCTGGGCCACGGCCTCGCGGGCGCCGGCCTCCTGGCCGTCGACGATGCCGAGCGCGCCGCGCAGCGACACGAGCGCGTTCATCGCGTCCGATCGGAGTCCGGCCAGGTCGCGGGCTGCCGACGCGCCTCGCGCGGTTCGTCCCGGATCGGCCGGCACGGCCAATGCCGCCTCGAGCCGGGCAAGAGCCTCCCGCAGGATGCCCGTCTGCATCGCCCGAGTCGCGAGCGCCGCCGCGATCCGCAGCGCGACCTCCCGGTCGCCCAGCCCCACCGATCGCTCGTACGCGGCCACGACGTTCGCATCGCCGAGCGCGGCACCTTCGACCGGGTCGCTGAACGAGCTCGACCGGACGGCGGTGGCGGCGGCGACGGCGCGCTCGCCGTAGTACCGGGCGTGGCGGCGCCACGCCGCGAGACGATCGTCGTCGGCAAGGCTGGCGAGCGCGACGGCGCGGACGGTCTCGAGGAGCTCGAACCGCGGCTCGCCTCGAGGATCGGTCGATACCCGGACGAGCGCGACGGATTCGAGCGCCCGGAGCGGACCGAGGATGCCGTCGTGCCCGGTGACCGCCTGGGCGGCCGCCTCGTCGAACCGGCCGGCGAAGGCCGCGAGGAGGGGGAACACGCCCGCGGCAGACCGGTCGATGAGCTCCAGGGTCGAGCGGACGATCGCCTCGAGGCTGCCGTGTCGCGGCTCGTCGTCGGACAGGTCGAGCCGGCCGTCCACGAGCCGCCGATGAACCGCCCGGGGCGACAGCACGCCGGTCCAGCGGGCGGCGAGCTCGAGCGCCAGCGGCAGCCCGTCGAGGCGCCGGCAGACCTCGACGACCGCCTCGGCGTCGTCCGGGTCGAGTCGATCGAG
>DATLVO010000321.1:0-12166 GCA_035577485.1 Verrucomicrobiia bacterium | reverse complement strand
TGGGCACGCCCTTCGAGACGGTCGGGCCGCTCATCGACCCGGCCGACCTCGTCCCCCTGACGCTGCCGGAGGCGATCGTCCGTGAGGGTGGGCTCGACACGGCCGTGGCGTTCATCGACGACTTCGGCAACGTCCGACTGGCGGGCTGGCCGGACGATCTCGCTGCGGCCGTCGGACCGCTCGAGCCCGGTCTGGCGCTCGTCGTCGAGATCGGAGCCCCGTCAAACGGTCGACCGCCCTTCGACGTCCTGACGACCTGGCAGCGAACATTCGGCGCCGTGGCGATCGGCGAGCCCCTGCTTTACCGGGACTCGTCGGGAACGCTCTCGTTCAGCGACAACCAGGGCGACATCGCCACGCGGCTCGGGCTCGTCGTGGACCAGCCGGCCCGGATTCGGCCCGCCTGACGATGGCACGACCGGTGATCACCTTCCTGTCGGACTTCGGCCCGGCCGCGCCCTCGGTCTGTCGCGGGGTGATGTTCTCGATCGCACCCGACGCGAACATCATCGACGTCAACCACTTCGTCCCCCGGTTCTCGATCCGCGACGGCGCGGCGAGCCTCGTGTTCGCCCTGCCGCACATGCCGGTCGGCGTCCACGTCGCCGTCGTCGACCCGGGCGTGGGCACCGATCGCCTGCCGATCGCGATCGCCGTCGGTCGCGGCGACGTGCTCGTCGGCCCCGACAACGGCCTGCTCGTCGCGGCGGCGGAGCGACTTGGCGGCATCCGCGAGGTCCGCGCCCTCCAGAATCGCGACCTCATGCTGCCGGTCGTCAGCTCCAGCTTCCACGGGCGCGACATCTTCGCCCCGATGGCCGCTCACCTGGCGATGGGCGTCCCGTTCGAATCGGTGGGCGAGAGCGTTCCACCGGAACGGCTCGTCCGCCTGCCCCAGCCAGAGCCGACCGTCGTGGACGGGCGGCTCGAGACCCAGATCGTCGGCGTGATGATCTACGGCAACGTCACGTTTGCCGGCCAGACTGCGGATCTCGAAGCCGCGGTCGGAACGCTCGTACCCGGCCGCCCGCTGCGAATCGCGTTCGCGGGCACGCATGGGGCGCCGGGCCTGGTCGAGGACACGACCTGGGGCATCACGTTCGGCAGCGTGCCTCTCGGCGCGTCCGTGCTCATGGCCGACTCCGAGGGCAACCTGTCCTTCGCCGACAACCAGGGCGACGCCGCCCGTCGCCTCGGGCTGGTCGTCGACCGGCCGGCGACGATCACCGCGCGGTGAACCGGCCGGTCCCGTCGGATCGTCGCGTCGGATCGTGAGCCCGCCGCTTCTCGAGATCGAGGGCCTCACCTTCCGCTACCGCCGTGCCACCGAGCCCGCGATCCGGGATCTGACGCTGACGATGCGCCCGGGCGAGGTCCTCCTCGTCGCGGGGCCGTCGGGCTGCGGCAAGAGCACCCTGATCCGGGCGATCAATGGCCTCATCCCGCACGCGTACCCCGGCGAGCTGAGCGGGAGCGTGCGGATCGAGGGCCGGCCGACCGCCGACCTCCGTCTGCGCGAGATCGCCCTGACGGTCGGGACCGTCCTCCAGGATCCGGCCAAGCAGATCGTCGGCGCGACCGTGGAGGCCGAGCTTGCGTTCGGGCCGGAGAACCTCGGCGTGCCGCGCGACGAGATCCTGAAGCGCATTGCCGCTGTCCTCGATCGAGCCGGCATCGATGGGCTGGCGGGACGCGAGACCGCGGCGCTGTCCGGGGGCGAGCGGCAGCTCGTCGCGGCCGCCGGGATCCTGATGATGCGGCCCCGCCTGTACGTGGTCGACGAGCCGCTCGCCAACCTCGATCCGGCGACGGCGGCCCGGCTCCTTCGGCTCCTGCGCGACCTCGCCGACGAGGGCAACGCGGTCGTGATCGTCGAACATCGGGTCGAGGAGGCCCTGGAGCTCGAACCGGATCGCGTCCTCTATCTCGACGAGGGTCGCGAGCGCTATCTCGGCCCGACGCCGGGGTTCCTCGCGATCGCCGATCCGGACGCCGTCAAGCTGCCGTTCGACGTCGTCCTCGATCGGATCCGGTCGGAGATGGACGGCGTCGGCGGTGCGCCGACCGCCACCACGCCCCCGCTTCCCGCGACCGCCAATGCGGCAGCGACCGATGGCGTCCCGCGCCTGACCTACCGTGACGTCCGCGCCGGATACGGAACGCACGAGGTGCTGCGCGGCATCACCGCGACGTTCGGGCGCCGCGAGGTCGTCGCCGTCCTCGGCCCGAACGGTTCCGGCAAGACGACCCTGTTCCGGACGGCGATGCGCCTCCTCGAACCGTCCTCGGGCACGATCGAGGTCGACGGCGGCCCGATCACGACCCGGACGGTGCCGCAGCTCGCGACGGTCTTCGGCTACGTCTTCCAGAGCCCGAGCCAGATGCTGTTCGCGCGAACCGTGCGCGAGGAGCTCCTGTTCGGACCGCGGAACCTCGGCCGCGACCCGGCCACGTTCGAGTCGATCATCGACGACGCGCTCCGGCGCACATCGCTCGACGAGCTCGAGGACATCCGCGAGCGGGCCCCGCTCACCCTGTCGTTCGGCCAGCAGAAGCGGCTCGCGCTGGCGATCGCGCTCAGTCTCCAGCCGCCGACCCTGATCCTCGACGAGCCGTCCGCCGGGCAGGACCACCGCACGGCGAACCGATTCCTCGCCGAGGTCACGGCGATTCCCGGCCTCGAGAGCCTCTACCTGATCACGCACGACGTGGACCTTGCATTGACGCACGCGGACCGTATCCTGCTGATGCGCGATGGCGAGCTGGTGGCGGACGGCCCGCCGACCGAAGTCATCGCGGACGAGGAACGTTGGATCGCCTGTAACCTGCGGCCGACCTCGCTGCTCCGCGCCAATGCCCAATGGCGCCAGGGATCAGGTCGGCTCCTGGATTCCGAATCACTCGCCAGGCGGATCGTCGCTGGAGAGCGCACCGCCGGCTGATCGTGGGGGGAAGGAGGGTGTCCGTCGCGGCCGAATCCCGTGTGGGGGCGATCATCAACCACGCAGGAGGGACTCCATGGCAACGATGAAGATGGAGCGCGGGGCGCTCTGGGAGGTCAGCTCGCGGACGATCGTCTACGCGGCGATCGGCGCGGCACTCTACGGGATCCTGCTCGTCGCTCAGATCCCGATTCCGGGCAGCACCGTGTCGGTCCGCCCGGCATTCGCGCTGGTTCCGTTCTTCGGCTACGCGTTCGGCCCGATCGTGGGGCTCTTCACGGGCCTCGTCGGCAACGCCATTGGCGACCAGATCTCGGGCTGGGGTGCGCTCACCTCGTGGAACTGGAGCATCGCGAACGGCCTCGTCGGGTTGATCGCGGGCCTCGCGCCGCTGTACCTCGCCCGCTGGGTGAACGGCAACCTTCGTGACCGCGCGATCGGCGGAGCCGTCGCGGGCGCGGTCGGCGTCGTCATCGGCTTCCTGTTCACCTTCACCGACGTGATCATCCAGGCCGGCCAGACGGTCGGCGCCAGCACGACGTCGTACGGCCAGGCCGTCATCGGCGACCTGATCGGCACGGTCATCCTTGTTCCGATTCTCGTCTACGCCTGGGAGCCGGTCAAAGCCCAGCTCGGCAGGTAACGCTCGGGTCCGGGGCAACCCGTGAACATCGCCCCGCGCTATCTCGGCCGGGGGTCGTGGCTCGCCCGCCGCGACCCCCGCGTCCTGATCCTCGTCGTCGCGCTCTTCATCTTCACGGTCCTCCAGATCTGGGACGCCCGGATCGTCCTCGGACTCCTCGCGATCGCCCTGATCTACTACCGGACCGGCAACATCCCCTGGTCCCAGATCCGGCGCAACTGGACCGTGGTGTTCGTGTTCATCGGGCTCCTCGTGCTCGTGAATGCGATCGTCGCCGGAGGCGAGACCGCGACCGTGTCGCTCGCCGATGCGCACGTGATCTTCCACCTGCCGTTGCTCGGAACGCCGATGTCGGCCGAGTCCATCAGCGTCGCCGTCACCCTCTTCCTGCGCTACCTGACGATGGCGACGATCGGGTTCCCGGTCGCCTTCGCGATCGCGCCGAACGATTTCGGCGTCGCGTTCCGCCGGCTGGGGGTCCCCGAGAAGTTCGCCTTCGGGATCGATCTCACGTTCCGGTTCCTGCCGTCCCTCGCCGCCGACTTCCAGTCGACGGTCGACGCCCAGCGCATCCGCGGCTACGACTGGTCCGCGGGCGCCAAGGGGTTCCTCGGGAAGATCCGCCGGTCCGGGCCGGTCATCGTCCCGACGGTCGTCAACGCGATTGCCGGCGCCGAGGACACGATCGATGCGATGGACCTGCGGGCCTTCGGCACGGGCAAGCGGACGTGGGTCCGGCAGCTCACCTTCGACCGGACCGACCGGCTCGTGCTCCTGTTCTTCGGCGCGCTCCTCGCGGCGGCGACCGTCTGGGGTTTCTCGCATGGATCCGCGATCTGGACGCCGGAGTTCCTGATCGATCTCGCTCCGCGCTGACGCGAGGGACGGCCCTCAGTACGAGGGCGAGGCGGTGGCCTCCGAGGGATCGGTCGGGTTCGGCGTCGGCTGGCCGAGCGTCTGCTCGTCGAGGATCACCTTCGGGATCAGCATCAGCGTCCAGCCGACCTTGACGAGGTTGGGCGAGTAGCCGGGTGCCTCCGGATCGAGGCTCGGGTAGGTGCCGCGGTTCCAGTACGCGATGCTCCGGCCCGTCGTGCCGAAGCGGCGGGCGATGCGGTCGAGGTTGTCGCCTGCCTTGACGACGTAGACGAGGAACGTCGGCGCGGGCGTCGGGGTCGGCCGGACGAACGACGGGATCGGCGTCGGACCGGTTGGTTGGGGCGGAGCGGACGGGCTCGCTGCAAGGCCTGAATCGGCGAATCCAGAAGGCGCGGCCGAGGGGCCGCCCCGCGCCACAGACTGGATGCACGCGGTCAAGACCACGGACGCGAGCAGGAGCAGCACCGGAGAAGCGATCGCGCCGCGACGCATGGGGTGGGCGAGGGGCCGCGGTCGGCTGGGCATTTCGGCGTTGGACGAACCGGACGTCGCTGCGGTTACGAAACCGGGCTGGTGTCGGGCGCGGAGGCCGATCGGCGCGACGAGCTCGAGGCTCGCGGCGACGGGGCGGGAGCGGGGCGCGACCCGGGTGCCGCCATCGGCTCGCCGGTGACGCCGCCATCCGGGCTGGGGGGGTCGGGCGGGTCGGTCGGGCTGGCCGGGTCCCCGACGTCGATCGGGGTGGGCTCCTTGAAGGCGAAGTCGCGGGCGATCGCGAGTCCTTCGTCGGCCGTCGCGATCAGGCCGCTGCCGGTCCGTTTCGCGACGAAGCACGCCCGGTCCGCTGCGAGGAGGATGTCCTCGGCGGTGGCACCGTCGCGGGGGAAGGTGGCCACGCCGATCGAGACGCTGATGCCGAGCCCCGCGTCGGCCCAGATCGTGCCGGTCCCGCCCAGGGCGTGGATCGCGGCCCGGACCCGTTCGGAGACGCCCAGCGCTGCGCCCGCGTCCGTGTTCGGCAGGATCAGGGCGAACTCGTCGCCGCCATACCGGAACACGCGGTCGCTGTCGCGACCGGCGCCCTCGACGGCCCGGGCGATCTCGGCGAGGAGCCGGTCGCCGGCCTGGTGGCCGAGGCCGTCGTTCACGTTCTTGAAGTCGTCGAGGTCGAGCATGATCAGGCTGAACGTCTCGTGGGCGATCACGCTCCGGGCCAGCCAGTCCTGGAACGTGCCGTGGTTCAGGACGCCGGTCAGGTCGTCGGTCTGGGCGCGGATCTCGACCGCGACATGGACCTCCGCGTTCTGGAGGGCGATCGAGACCTGCGCCGCGAACAGCTTGACGAGCTCGAACTCCTCCTCGCTGTAGGTCTGCATCAGACCGAGCCGCTCGAGCGTCAGCACGCCCGTCGCGCCGTCGCGACCCCGGAGCGGAACGCAGATCAGGCTGCCGTCGATTGGCTCGTCGCCGCGGAACTGGTTGATGCGGGTATCGCTCCGCTCGTCGAGGACGAGGGCCGGCTCGTTGTGGGCGACGACCCAGGTCGCGAGGCCCTCTTCGCCCGGCATCCAGGGCTCCATGTAGAGATCGGCGTCGACACCCCTTGCGGTCAGCGGCCGGAGGAGTCCGGTCGCCCGGTCCAGCGTTTCGATCGAGAGGCTGTCGTACCCGACGAGGTCCGAGAGGCGCTCGGCAACCTGGTCGAGGATCGCCTTCGGCTCGAGCGTTGTGAGGATCGACTCGGTGACCTGGAGGAGGGCTCGCTGGTTCGCGAGCTGCCGGGCGAGCGCGTCGGACTGGGCGCGGAGCAGACCGGTCGCGTCGGCGTTCGCGAACGCCTGCGCGGCGAAGCTCGCGTAGATCACGAGGAGCCGGAGGTCGTCCTCGCTGAACTGGTGGAGCCCGAGCTTGGACAGGACGAGCACGCCGAGGACCTGGTCCTCGTACAGCATCGGGGCGATGAGCATCGACTCCTGGAGATTCTCGTCAGTTCCCGGGATCGTGTTCGTGCGAGGGTCGGCGTCGGCGTCAGGCAGGTTCTGGGCGAGGCGGTGCTCCGCGACCCAACCGGTGATCCCCTGGCCGAACTTGACCGCCAGCTGCTCCGGGGTCTCGTCGACGTACTCGCCGACCTGGCCCCGCATCGCGACCGGGATCAGATCCTCGCCGCGGAGCCGATAGACGCGGACGTTGTGATAGTCGATCAGCTGGCGCAGCTCGGTCGCGATCGCCAGGCCGATCTCGCGCTCCTCGCCGAGCCGCGACAGGCGCGCCCCCAGCTGCTGGATCGACTGGAGCTGGGCGGCCCACTGGGCCATCTTCTCGTAGTTCTGGGCGTTCTTGATCGCCACGGCGGCCTGCTCGGCGAGCGCGCTCATCGTCTCGAGCTCGTCGACCGTCCAGTCGTGGGCCGTGTCGTGGTACACGTTCAGAAGGCCGAGCAGCTCGTTCCCGTCGAGGAGGGGTGCGGTGCAGAGGGTGTCGTAGCCCTCCTGGACGACGGCCGCCCGGACGTCGCCGGCCCGCGGATCGTTGCGGTAGCCCATCGAGAACATCGGCCGGCGTGCCGCCGCGGCGAGCGCGGGCAGCGACCGGCTCGGGAAGTCGACGACGGACTGGAGATAGGTCTGGGAGAGGCCGCGGCTGACCTCGGCCGTGGTCCGGCCATCGGCGCCTTTCAGGAACACGGCCGCCCGATCGCCGTCGAAGAGGACCATCGCGTGCTCGACGAGGCCCGTCAGGATCAGCTCGAGGTCGAGCCGGCTGCCGATGTCGCCGGTGACCCGACGCAGGGCGTCGGCTCGATGGAGGCGATGGGCGACGTCGTCCGATCGACGGGCGGCACCGACGATGACCCCGACGGCGGCGGCAAGCTCGATCAGCAGGTCCGGATCGAGGGCCGTCCGATCGCCGGTGGGCTCGATGGCGAGGACGAGGACGCCCCACGGCTCGGCCGCGCCCGGGATCGCGATCGCGAGCTCCGAGCGACCACCGGCCGCGGAGCCGAGGCCACCGAACCCGTCGCCCTCGATGGGGCCGATGTCGCCGTCGGCCGCCCGGTCGATCGCCGCGCCCAGCGCCCCGAAGTTCCGCGGCAGCTCGACGAACCGGAGGTTCGACGGTCCCGCGGTCGCCCGTGGCGTCAGTCGATCGCCGCGGGCCTCGTAGATCGCGACGGACCGGAAATCGCCGCGCTGGCGGATGGCGTGGGCGCCTTCGCGCAGGAGATCGTCGAGGGGTCCGGGCCCACCGGCGACCCGGGCGAGGGCGCCGAGCGTGCCCAGATCGGCCCGCCGTCGCATCCGCTCGCGGTCCGTCGGGATCGGCGAGCCGTCGCGATCGTAGCCACGCCGCGAGGAGCCGGAGCCATGAGGCGGGCCACTTGATGGCCCGACGTCGGGCGTGTTCTCGGCCGCCGCCAGGAACCGCTGGAGGTCTCCGACCCGGTAGCGGCGGTCGCCGCGGGGGTTGATCCGGTAGTAGCGCAGGCGACCGGCATCGCTCCAGGCCCGGACGGTGTTCGGGTGGACGCCCAGGAGCCGGGCGGCCTTCGTCACCGAGAGGGTGGCGTCGATGGGACGGGTCGGGAGCGCGCTCGGCAAAGGGATTCTCGCTGGAGGAAATGTCAAGTCGACGGCCGCAGCCTACCAATCTCACACTTCTTGCCAATAGGACGAAAGTCCCGCGGCCGCCTCACGTGCGCTCCGGAGGTCGCAGAATCGTGTCGCGCGACCCGGGCGGGCCATGCCTGACGCCTCCGGAGGAGCGGCACCGCCCGCGATCTCCGTGAGGCATTGTTTTCGACCGGAACCGACGACCGCACGGCGCAGCTGCTCACCTGATGCCTGATGAGTCTCGACGAGACCGCGCCGGGATGGTGTCCGGCCGATTCGATGCTCCGCGGGCATCGATCACGTCGTGGGCCAGCAGTTTGGCCCGAAAACAATCTCTCTCAGGTATCGCCCCGGACTGGCTTCCCGATGGGCGACCGATCGGCTACCTCATTCGGCCTTTCGGGGGCGGCTCGGGCGGGCGGGTCAGCCGGACGTAGACGGTCGTCGCCAGCACGGCAGCCACGCCGATGGCGATCACGCCCAGGATCGCCAGACCGGGTGTGCCGACGAGACCCGGTCCCTGCCCGTTGCTGCGGGGATCGCCCCCGGCGACGGCGCTCGCCTCGGGCGAGGCGGCGCGCGCGGTCGGGACAAGAGCCACCAGGCCCGGCAACAGCACGGCGAGACTGGGGACGAGGGCGGCGAGCGCCGCCCAGGCCACCGAAGCGATGAGGAGCGCCGCTCCGGCCACCAGGCAAACCGCCGCCGCCCGAGTCCGACCACGGTCATTGGCGGCGAGCACCCGCATCGCCTCGCCCGGCTCGAGCACGGTCAGCACGAGCGGCCGGCCGAGACCAGCGGTCATCGTCGCGTGCAGCTCGCTGGGCGCGGGCGAGCCAGGGGGATCGGCGGGTGGCCGGTCCGCCAGGTCCGGGACGCCGAGCACGATCGCGTGCTCGACCGACGACAGCTGGTGGATCGTCGCCCGGACGGGCGTGTCGGCTGCGAGGTCGGGCGGGACGTGGTCGGGCAGGTCGCCGGCCGTGCCCGTCGACTCGCGGGGGACGACGACGAGCCCCGTATCGAGGACCGCGTGGTCGATGGCGATCGCGTCGAGGCCCTCGCGGATCTCGAAGTCCACGGCCTGCCGGTGATCCACGAACTGGTGCCAGCCGCGGCCGGCTCGAGACTCCAGGCGGGTCCGGCGGAAGACGAGGGGCCGATGGTCGACGTCCTCGAACTCGTCCTCGGCGTCGATCCGGCCCTCGACGCGGACGTAGCGCCGGCGGCCGGAGCCGGCCATCTCGATCGCCTCCGCGATCGTGACCCGCGGCGTGGTCGCCAGCAGGCGCCCGACGCGGAAGCGCGACCCGAACGTCCGCAGGACCGCACCGCCGAGGCCGAGGGCAACGAGACCCGCGGCCGCGAGGAGGAGGGGAGTCACGGCCCGGATGATATCCGGTGGGCCTCGGCCGCTCGCTCGGCGGCGTCGTCCGCCGCCTCGAGGCGGTGATGGGCATGGAAGGGCCCGAAGGAACCTACTCGCGGCGTGGGCGTTGATGCGATCGCTGCCGTTAGCCTGCGCTCGGCCCCTCCGGGCTGACACCAACGCTACGGGCTCGGGCGGCGGCGGGTCAATCCCTCTTGTCCACGACTTCGCTTCCTCGCCGCGCGGTTATCCACGGGCGATCCCCAGCGTTCTAACCGGACCGCCGGACCGCCGGAGCCGTCAGCCATCAGCCGTCGGTCGCGCGTCCGGTCAGCGGATCGACGGCCGAGACCTGTCCGCCGAAGCTCGTCAACACGAGCCGGCCGCCAACGAGCACCGCGTCGGTGACGACGTCGCTGTGGGCGATCCGCCAGCCGACGGTCCCGTCGGGCTCGAGGGCGAACGTCTCGATCTCCGATTGCACGAGGAGATGGGGCAGCCGCGGCGAGCCGAACACGGCGATCAGCGGCGAGGCCGACCGGTGCGACCAGCGGAGCGTGCCCGTCCGCCGCTCGAGGGCGTAAGTGTGAAAGCCGTACTTCACGACGAAGAGGCCGGCGTCGTCCCAGACGAGCCCGGCCGGCTCGTCGTAGATCGCCGATGCGAGGCGAACCGACCACGCGGCGCCCGGGGCGTCGACCCGCAGCTCCGCCCGGCATAGCTCCTCGAACGACGGCGACACCAACGGCCCGAGATCCTCGAGCCTCCCGCCCGCCTCGCTGAGGGCGAAGACCGCCGCTCCCTGGCCGCTCCCGCTCCACCGCCATCGGGCGCGGATCCCGCCGGGATACGCGATCGTCGCGTCGCGTGGCAGCGAGCCCGCGCCCGGACCCGCCCCGGTCACGCTCCCGCGTTCGAGGTCGAGGCGCCGCCGCTGCCCACCAGGTCGCTCATCGACCCGCCGGCCTGGCGCTCGGCCTCGAGGTCGGCGGCCCGTCGCTCCTCCGTGATCGGCGCAACGGTCGCGTTGGCGAGGATCCGCAGCGTTGCCGGGGGCACGGGGAAGACCGCGGTCGGCGTCCCGGCCGCGGCCCAGACGACCTGGAACCGGCCGAGATCGGGATCCATGATCGTCCGCACCGGCCGGAGGTGGCCGAACGGCGGGATGCCACCGATCACGAACCCCGTGAGCTCCTGCGCCTCGCGGGCGGTAGCCCGGCGGATGTCCTGGTCGCCCGTGACGGCGGCGAGGCGGGCCACATCGACCCGGTTCGGGCCGGAGACGAGGCAGATCACCGGCTCGAGGGTGCCGTCGGCCGCCGGCGTGACGAAGACGAGCGACTTGACGATCTGGCCGAGCTCGGCGTCGACGGTCGCGGCTGCGTCGGCGGCCGTGTGGGTCGATTCGTCGAAGACCCGGATCTCGAGGGTCACGCCCTTGCGCGCTGCGGCGTCGCGGACCCGTTGGATCCCGACGTGGTCGATGGGTTCGGGCACGCCCGGAGTCTAGAGCATCGGCGGCGGGGCGGGCCGTCCGCGCGATGGCGTCGGGCCGGGTCCGGGCCCGCGTCGGGTCCGAGACGCTAGGATCGACCGGTGGAAGCGATTCTCTTCGACTGGGACGGCACGCTCGTCGATTCGCTGGGCGCCTTCCACGCCGCCAATGCGACAGTGATGCGGGCCTTCGACCTGCCGTTCGACGAGGTCGTCTACCGCCGCAACTACGTCCCGGATTGGCGCCAGATGTACGTCCGACTCGGCATCCCCGCGGACCGCCTCGACGAGGCGAACGCCCTGTGGGAGCAGACGTTCGCCGGCAGCTCCGACCTCGTCGTGGCCTTCGTCGGCGCGACCGAAGCGCTCCGGGATCTCGGGCGAACCGGCGCGGTCCTCGGGATCGTGACGGCCGGCCTTCGCGAGGTCGTCGAGCCGCAGCTGGAGCGAACCGGCCTGGGTTCCTACCTTCCGGTTCGCGTCTTTGGCGACGACCTGCCGGTCCACAAGCCGGACCCCGCGCCGCTGCGCCTGGCCCTCGAGCTGGCCGGCGACGGGCATCGGCCCGAGACGTCGATCTATGTCGGCGACGCACCGACCGACATGCGGATGGCGGTGACCGCGGGCGCCCGGGGCGTGGGGATCGAGTCGGTCCTCGGCGACCCCGACGAGCTCCGCGCGGCGGGCGCCAGCGAGATCGCGCCGTCGGTTGCGGCGTGGGCCGATCGCCACCTGGCGGAGCGGCGAGCCGCGGCGACGTCGCCCGCGGCAGCGGCCCCTGCCGACGGCTCCGGCGCGTGACGACGGCCGCCCACGTCCTGATCCTGGCCGATGGCGCCGTCCCCGCGGCCGACGAGCTCGACCGGGCCTGGCCGGGTTGGAGCGACGGGATCGACCTGGTCGTCGCCGCGGACGGCGGCGCCCGACACGCCGTCGCGCTCGGCCGGCGGATCGACCGCTGGGTCGGCGACGGCGATTCGCTGGGCGCCGCCGGTCTCGCCGGGCTTCGGGCGGCCGGCGTCCCCGTCGCGCTTGCGCCCGTCGAGAAGGACGAGAGCGATACCGAGCTGGCGATGGCAGTGGCGATCGAGGCTGCGGCCGGCCGCGTCACGATCCTCGGCGCCCTCGGCGGAATGCGCGTCGACCACAGCCTCGCGAACGTCTGGCTCCTCGCTCACCCCGGACTCGAGAGACGCCCCACGTGCCTGCTCGATGCGGCCGCCCG
>DATLVO010000320.1:0-17353 GCA_035577485.1 Verrucomicrobiia bacterium | reverse complement strand
CGTCGCTCCCGATCGATGCCGCAAGCTCGAGTCGCTCCTCCGGCCCGAGCCGATCCGTCGCGTCCCACGCTTCGAGGGCGGCGTCGATCGCCGCGGCGGCGTCACTGCTGCCACCCGCCAGGCCGGCGGCGACCGGGATCCGCTTGTCGAGGCGGGCCGCCAGCGCCGGCGGGGTCGCGTCGACGTGGCTCCGGATCGTCCGACGGGTCGCTTCGATCGCCCGGAGGACGAGGTTCGCTTCCGGAGGCCCCGGGTCAAACCCCTCCGTCCGGATCGTGTCGCGGGCCGCCGGCGACGGGTCCGGGACGAGGCTGAGCCGGTCGGCGACACCCAGCGGAACCATCACGGAATGGAGCGTGTGATAGCCGTCGGGCCGACGACCGACGACCGCGAGCGTCAGGTTGAGCTTTGCCGGCGCGAGCCGGACGACCGGCGTCAGGCGACGGGCAGGATCGGCGGTCACGGAGCTGTCTCCCCTCCGGGGTCCGGACCATCTCCGGGGTCCCTCTCATCTCCCGAATCCGATTCGCCGACCCGTCTGCGACCGCGCCGGTCCGGCCCGACGTCGCCGAAGGCCTCGAGGAGCTTGAGCCACTCCCCCACCGCGACCGTCTGGGGCCGGCGGTCGGGCGCGATGCCCGCGGTCGCGAGCGCGGCGCTGACGACCGCCGGCTCGACGGGGAGCTGCCGCGAGAGGACGTTGTGGAGCATCTTCCGCCGCTCGCGGAACGAGGCCTGGACGAGCCGCCAGAGTGCGTCCTCGTCCGCGGCGCTCGGCAGCCGGTCGTCGGCCGGGAACGGCTCCACGACGATCACGGCCGAGCGGACGGCCGGCTCGGGCTCGAAGGCCTCCGGCGGGACGTCGAAGGCGATCCGGACCTTCGCGTGGTACTGGACGAACACCGAGAGATAGCTCATGCCGCCGGGCGGCGCGGCGATCCGCTCGGCGACCTCGCGCTGGACCATGAGCACGAGGCGCTCCGGGCGTGGCGTCTCGCCGAGCAGGCGATGAAGGATCGGGCTCGTGATGTGGTAGGGCAGGTTGGCGACGACGTCGTACGGTGGGTCGACGAGCCGCGTCAGCTCCTGGTCGAGGGCGTCGCCCTCCACGAGCCGCAGCCGGCCGGCGTCGATCGGATCGGCGAAGCGATCCCGGAGGAACGCGGCGAGGCCACGATCCAGCTCGACCGCCGTGACCTCGGCTCCCGCGTCGAGGAGGCCCGCGGTGAGCAGCCCCAGCCCAGGGCCGATCTCGAGGACGCGGCGGCCAGGTCGCGGGTCGGCCTCGGCAAGGATCGCCTCGAGGACGTCGACGTCGGCCAGGAAGTTCTGGGACAGGGAGTGACGGGCCCGGAGTCCCGCGTCACGCAGCGTTCGGCGGACGACCGCGGGGTCCAGCCGGGCCGCGCTCATCGGCGGTGCTCGAGCCGAGCGATCGACGGCGCGGCGGCGGGCGCCCTCATCGGGCGACGGCGATCGGTCGGGCGAGGGGTAGCGACGGCCGCGCATCGAGGTCGAGGCCCGAGCGTTCACCGGCTGCAAAGCGGCGCGCCCCCGCCGCCCCGATCATCGCCCCGTTGTCGGTGCAGAGCGCCGGTCGGGGGACGATCAGCGGCAGCCCGAGCGCCTCCGCCTCGCCGGCGAGGCGCGCCCGAAGCGTGTGGTTCGCGGCCACGCCGCCGCCGAGCACGATCGATCGGGCTCCGGTCTCCTCGGCCGCCCGGATCGTCTTCGTGACGAGCACGTCGACGACCGAATCCTGGAAGCCCCAGGCCAGCTCGGCCGTCGCCGTCCCCGACAGGCGCGCCTCCGGCTCGGCCTCGGCCGCCCGGCCGATCGGGAGGCCCTCGTCCCGGCGCGCCTCATCGATCGTCCGACGAGCGGCCGTCTTGAGGCCGGAGAAGCTGAAGTCGAACGTCTCGCCGAGCCACGCTCGGGGGAAGGCGGCGTCGTGACGGGTCGCCCGCTCCGCCGCCCGGGAGACCTCGGGGCCGCCCGGGTACGGCAGGCCGAGCAGCCGCCCGACCTTGTCGAACGCCTCGCCCGCCGCGTCGTCGACGGTCTGGCCGAGGAGCCGGTACGTCAGGTGGTCGGGCATCTCGACGAGGAACGTGTGACCGCCCGAGACGATGAGGGCGACGAGCGGGAAGACGGGCTCAGGGCCGTCGTCCTGGCCGGCGTCCCGGAGCCAGGCGGCGTACAGGTGCCCCTCGAGGTGGTTCACCCCGACGAGCGGCTTGTCGTGGACCCAGGCGAGCGTCTTCGCGAAGTTGATCCCGACCAGCAGCGAGCCGGCCAGCCCGGGGCCGTACGTGACGGCGACCGCGTCGACGTCCTCGACCCGTGCCCCGGCATCGGCGAGCGCCTGGTCGAGGACGGGGACGATCCAGCGGAGATGCGCCCGCGCGGCGACCTCGGGCACGATCCCGCCGCTCGCGGCGTGGAGGGCGGTCTGGCTGGCCACGACGTTCGAGAGGATCCGCCGGCCGTCCTGGATGACGGCGATGCCGGTCTCGTCGCAGGACGACTCGACGGCCAGAACGAGGCTGTCGGATGTGCTCATCCGTGGGCCGGGCTCGCGGAATCACTTGCCTCGTCGGGCCCGTCGGCGTCGCCCGGGTCGAACGGGCCGGTCGGCGCCGGGGCCGCGTCGAGGGCGGCGCGGAGGCGCTCGATCCGCTCGCGGAACCGCGCGTCGGCGAGGGGCTCCGTCGTCATGATCAGCGCGTCCTCGTTGTTGTCGCTGTAGTAGCGCGGTCGCAACCCGACGGGCCGGAACCCGTATTTCTCGTACAGCCGACGGGCCGGGAGGTTCGAGAGCCGAACCTCGAGCGTGGCCTCGCGCGCCTGGCGGTCGCGGGCGAGGTCGAGAAACGCGAGCAGCAGCCGCTCCCCGATCCGCTGGCGTCGCCAGCCCGGGTGGATCGCGAAGGTCGTGATGTGGGCCTCGTCGACCATGAGCCACATCCCGCCGTAGCCGACGATCCGGCCGTCGATGCGGGCGACGAGATACGACGCGAGGCGGTTCGTCTCGAGCTCGCTTCGGTAGGCGTTCGACGGCCACGGCGTGCTGAAGCTCGCGAGCTCGATCCGCTGGACCTCCTCGAGGTCCTCGAGCCGCATCGCCTCGATCGCCATCTTCAGCGGTGGTCGCGCGACCATGCCACCTCCCCGGTCTCGGCCCGGACCCCCCGCGGCAGGCTGACATATTCCGGCACGAGGCGCGCGAGGTCGTCCACGTCGCCGGCCGCGTGGCGAGCCGCGCCGAGCCGCACGAGGGCCGCCGGCAGCCCGTCGCGGGCCCGCTCGCCGCGAGCCACGGCATCGGGCGACGCCCGGCCCTCGAGATCGACGGCGACGAGCTCCTCGTCGGCCGCGAGCTCGGGCTCCATCCCGCCCGGCAGGAGCGCGGGTCGGGCGCCCGGCCGAACCAGGAGCCGGTCGTTGGGGCCGGCCGGCAGGAGGAGGACGCGACGGGGCGCGTCGGCGGCTCCCTGACCATCGTCGGCCGCGGCGGCAGCGAGAAGCGCCTCGGCGGTCGAGATGCCGGCGATCGGTGCGCCGAGCTCGTGGGCCAGGGCCTTCGCGGTCGCGATCCCGACGCGCAGGCCGGTGAAGGCCCCGGGCCCCGTCCCGACGATCAGGCCGCGGATCCGCGACCGGCGCAGGTTCGCCTCGCCGTGGAGTCGCCCGATCGCAGGCAGGAGCTGCTCGCCGTGGGTCCGACCGGCCGCCCAGATCGTCGTCCCGAGCGGGGTTCCGTCGAGGGCGGCGGCCGCGACGATCGCCCGGGTCGTGGCCGTGTCGATCGCGAGCAGCCACGCCCGGCGGCCGTCGGCGGGACCGCCGTTCGAGCGCGGGTCCTCGCGCGCGTCCCCGCTGGCGTCCGCCTTCATGACGAGGCCGCCTCGACGTAGCGTCGGTAGGCGTTGTCCGTGGCCACGATGGCGATCGTCCGCCGCTCGTCGGCGCTGCCGTCGATCCGGATGTCGAGGCGGCCGGCCGGCAGGACGTCGCCCATCCGGTCGGGCCATTCGACGAGCGTGACACCGTCCGCCTGGCGGTCGTCGATCACGCCACCCGCCAGGGCATCGGCGGCGTCCGCGAGCCGGAACAGGTCGACGTGGAAGAGCGGCAGCCGGCCGGGATACTCGGCCATCAGGATGAACGTGGGCGACGTGATCGTCGCCTCGATCCCGAGCCCGAGGGCGAAGCCCTTGGCCAGCTGGGTCTTGCCCGCGCCGAGCTCGCCCCAGAGACAGACGAGGTCGCCTGCGCGGGCGACCCGCGCGATTCGGTGCCCGAGGGCCGCCGTCTCGGCAGCGGAGCTGGTGATGATCTCCGTCTCCAACGGTTGCGGCGTGGCGTCGGACCGCGGCGCGGCGTCGGACCGCGGCGAGCGTTCGGCCGCGACGGGCTCGGCCACGGCGGGGTCGGCGGCTCCGGCATCGGCGGCGGCTCCCGGATGGGCCCGACCGCCGGCGAGCGGTCTCGCCATCGTCAGACGAACCGCTCGAGGTCGGCGAGCGGGACCGGGAGGGCCGGATCCCCGCCGAACGCCACCCAGCCCGCCTCGAGGAACGTCCCGCCGGCGAAACGCCGCAGCCCGGCCAATCCGGCCCATTGGCCCTCGCGTCCCGCGTGCTCGCCCGATCGGACGCGGACGTGACCCGCGGGCGGCATCGCCACCTCGTAGCCCGGCTCGTCGAACACGAGCGCCGGTGGATCGACCACGAGCGCGACGGTCGATCCGACGAGCCCCTCGAGGACCGCTGCGACGGGCCCGGCGATCGGTCGGCGGAGGGCGCCGTCGAGGACGAGGACCGCGAAGGACGGAAGACGATGCAGCGCGGCCCGCTGGCGGAATTCCGATGCCTGGAAGTCCCGCCGCTCCTTGCCTGCGAGCCCGCTCACGATCACGCCCCGGACGCCCATCGCCCGGGCTCGGGTGAGCGCCTCGGCGTCGACCCGCGAGCCGATCACGAGGATCGTCCCTGCCAGGCCCACGTCGAGCGAGGTGGAGCGCAGCCCGCCGGCGGGATGGCGATGGTCGCCCCGGTCGCTGCCCAGCGACAATCGGCCGCTGGTCGGATCGCCGAGCGCCTCGACCCCGCGGAGAATCCGGCCCTGGGCCTGGACCCGGATCCCGATCCCCGGCCGGACCTCGCGGACGACGCCCGCGAGCGGGGTCTCCACGGGTTCGGCGTGCTCGCCGGTCGACATCGCCCAGCGCCCGTCGTGATCGAAGAGAAGCTCGCCGGCCTCGGCAGCCGACCCCCGTCGGAACCGGGTCCCGCCGTCACCCGGCGCCATCCAGCGATCGCCGGGACGGGCCGTGTCCGGGGCGGCGTTCGGGGCGAGCTGGACGATCGATGGGTCCCGCAAATGCTCGGCGATCGCGGATCCGGCGATGATCGCGTCACCGGCGGCGACGAGCGGCCGGTCGCCGGGTGAGAGGCGGAAGCTCACCTCGATCGGGCCGTCGACGACCGGCCGCTGCTGGACGAGCTCGAGGCCGGCGGTGACCGGCGCGAGGATGGCGCTCATCGGTCGCGGGTCATCCACAGCGACTCCTGCCACGCGTCGAGAAGCTCGCGCCGCCGCTCGGCGCGCTCCGGCAGGCGGAGGGGCACGTCGCGGAGGTCGACGAGGAGGCCGCCGAGGCCACCGGAGACGTCGACCGCGAAGTGTCGCCCGCGAGCCCCGAGCCGGACCGTGTCCCGGAAGGCGAACTCGGCGGTCGCGACCTCGCCCGGTGGCAGGTCGATGAGCTCCAGACCCCCGGGGACGAGGTTCGTCTCGCTGACACCCGTGCCGGCATGGACGGTGAGGCGCCCGGCGCTCGTCCCCGCCCGGATTCCACCCGGGATCGCCACGGTGCCGAGCGGGGCCAGGATGTCGTCGGCGAGATCCGAGATCGCCTGCCGGCGCTCGCCACCGTCGGGGATCATCCCGAGGGGTCCGAGGAGGCGGGCATGGTCGTACGCCAGGGCGACGGCGCCGGGACGGCGGACGACATCGGCCACGGCGAGCGCGATCGCCGGACCGGGCGCGGCGGCAAACGCCCCGCCGGCGACGACCACGAGGTCCGGAGCGGGGAGGGCCGACTGCTCGGGCGTGGCCTCGATGAGGATCGAGAGGGCTGCCCGAGCGGCGGCCAGTCGCAGGCGCGCCCCGTCGCCGGCGATCCCGCCCCACGGGGTCAGGCGCAGCTCGCGGAGCCGGTCCCGGAGCCGATGCCGGTCGAGGGAGATCGTGGTCCAGGCCATGACCCGGTCGACGACCGCGTCGCCGGGATCGGGCGGGACCAGGGCGGCATCCGCCACGATCGAGACCGACGCCACCGGATCGCTCCCGCCGACACCCGGGCTGGCGCTCGCCCGCAGGCCGCCGTCGAACCCGATCTCGAGGAGCTCGACCCGCCGATCGAGGACGTCGGCCAGGGCGCTCGCCGCCCGAGCCGCCGCGCCGCGCGGGTCGTTCGCGCCGCCGCGGACGTCGTCGAGGAGCGCGCGCAGGGCGGAGCCGGGTGGCTCACCGGCGGTGGCCGCGGGTCCGAGGAGGATTTCCCCGCGGCGCTCCCCTCCGGCCGCGGCGGCCTCGAGGCGGCCGAGCTGGTCGGCCATCGCCCCGGCAAGGATCACCGTGAGCTCCGGTCGACGGGCGACGGCGCCCGAGACGATCGCGGCGAGCTCGTCCACGAGCCGCCGCTCGTCGGGTCCGGGCGGGTCGCCGGCACCGACGAGCAGGACCGCCACCTCGGGATCGAGGAGCGATCGCATGAGCTCGAGCGGGTCCGTGCCGTCGAGAACGGCGCCCCGCGTTCGCCAGCCCGTGGCCCGGGCCGCCTCGAGGTACGGCGTTCGGCCGCGGATGGTCGCGGCGCAGACGAGGATCGTCTGGGACGGAACGCTGCGCGCAACGAGGCGCGGGAGGTCGACCGCCCCGCCCTGGCTCGAGCCGGTTCCGTAGCCCCCGTTCCTGGTCCCGCCGTCCGGCAGGGCGATCAACCGGGCGAGGTCCGGATCGGCGGCGGCGGCGCGCCGGACGACCTCGTGGATCAGCGCATCGGCGTCGATGCCGGCCGGCAGCGCAAGCGTGCCGAGCAGCCGCCAGCGATGGGCCAACCGGCCGATGAGCGCGGCTGACGAGGTGGCGGCGCCCAGGTCGAGGGCAAGGAAGGCACGAGGGTCGCTCGTCACGCCCCCATGCTACCCGAGGCCGACCTCCGCACCCGCGCTGCCTGATCTCCCGCCGCCGCGCGGAGGCGGCAACGCACGGTTCGACCGTGCCCGCGGCGACGCTAGGCGTCCCAGGTGATTTCTTCGTCGATTTCTTCGAGTCGGGCGATCAGGAGCTCGATGCCGGCGTCGTCGGCCAGGATCTCGGACGCGGAGGCGTCCTCGCCGCCGAACAGGCCGCGAAGCACGGGGTCGAAGAACAGCATCGCGTTCGCGCCGAGCGGCCGGTAGGGCCGGCTCGCCTGGAGGAAGTGCACCGCCGGGGCCGTCAGGCCGCGAAGCTGGATCTCGCGAGCCACCCGCTCGACGAGCTCGTCGCGCTGCTCCTCGGAGCGCTCGTAGGAAAAGCTCACGCCCGGACCCGACCCTTCGGCGAGGCCTGCGGCGCGGTTGGGGCGGGCTCGCTCTCGACGGCCAGGGCCGCCTCGAACGCCTGGTAGGCGGCGGCGCCGCGCATGGCGAAGATCACGTGCTCGATCGTGGGCGATGCCGGCAGCTCCTCGCGGACGGCGCGAACCGTGACGCGGGCCGCCTCGTCGAGCGGAAAGCCACCGACACCGGTCCCCATCGCGGGGAAGGCCACGCTGGCGGCGCGCAGCTCGCGGGCCTTGCCCATCGCGCTGCGGACGGCCTTGTCGATGATGTCGGCGTTCGTCCGGCGGTCGCGGTCGAGCGAGACGGCATGGATCACTGCCCGCGCCGCCAGCCGGCCGGCCGGGGTCACGACGGCGTCGCCAAGCGGGACCGGCGCCTGGCGGACGGCCGCGAACTCGATCGCGTCACCGCCGGCGCGCTTGATCTCGCCTCCGACGCCGGTGGACATCCAGAGCGACAGGTTGGCCGCGTTCACGATGGCGTCGACCTCGAGGTCGCAGATGTCCCCGTTCCAGAGTTCAATCCGAGCCAACGATCCTCCGAGGGGACATGCGGGGACAGGCCGGCGAGTCCGGCCGGCGCATGGTACACCCGGGTCAGGCGGTCGGACATCGCGGTGACCACCTCCCAGGAGTTCGTGGTGCGCAACCGCGCCAGCTCGGACGCGGGTATCTCGTCGCTCGCCTGGCGGCCGAGGAGGACGAACTCGTCGGCCGTCGTGACCGGCGGGCCGGGCACGTCGGTCACGTCGGCCATGACCGCATCCATCGCCACGTTGCCGACGAGGGGCACGCGGCGGCCGCGGACGAGCGCCTCGGCCCGGTTCGATAGGCTGCGTGGCCAGCCGTCGCCGTACCCGAGGGGGAGCGTCGCGACGCGGCTCGGCCGGGAGGCCCGCCACGTCGGGCCGTAGGAGACGCCGTGGCCCTCCCCGAGCTCGGCGACCCGGACGGCCCGGGCATGGAGCGAGAGCACCGGCCGCAGCTCGCGGGCCTCGGCCGGCAGGTCGTCCGCGGTGATCCCGGCCGCCGCCAGCTCGTCGGGGACGAGGCCATAGGCGATCAATCCGGGACGGACGGCGTCGTAGCGCGGCACGTTGCCCAGCAGGATCGCGGCGCTGGCCGCGAGGTGCCGCCGGGGGACGGCGATCCCGGCCGCCGCGAGCCGGGCGAGCGCGTCCTCGAAGCGTGCGACCTGCGCCGCGGTGATCTCGGCCACCTCGGACTCCTGGAGATGCGACCAGACGCCACTCAGGCGCGCGCCCGCCGCGGCCACGGACCGCGCGAGGTCGACCACGGCCTGGGGCGGGGCGCCGCCCCGACCGAGACCGGTCTCGACCTCCAGCTCGATCGCGAGCCCGCCGACGACACCGGCCGCCGTGGCGACCGACAGCAGCTCCCGGACGGTCGCGGGATCGCCACCGGCGATCGTGATGCTGCGGTCGGCCGCCTCCGCCGCGCCGTCGGTCGGGATCGGGTACAGGACGAGGACCGGTGCCCTGATGCCCCCGTCGCGGAGAGCGATCGCCTCGTCGAGGGTCGCGACCGACAGGCCGTCGGCTCCCGCGGCCTCGAGGATCCGGGCGACGGGCAGCATCCCATGCCCATAGGCGTCGGCCTTGACGACCGGCAGGACCGCGACGCCCGGGCCCGCGAGTCGCCGGATCGTCGCGAGGTTCGCGACGAGGGCGTCGCCGTCGATCTCGATCCAGGCCGTCCGTCGGAGGGGCATCGCGCCCGCGGCCGACAGTCGGGCGTCGATGGAATCCGGGGGCGAAGCCGCGGCTCCGGCCTGGTCGCTCAGGCCTCGGCCCCCGGTAGGCGTGCGGTGAACCCGAGCCGGCCCCCGGCCGCGCGTCGCTCCGCGACGCCGGCCAGACGCTTCCGGGCGATCGCGATCGCGTCGGGCAGATCGGACGCGAGGAGCCCCGCGTCGCCGATCCGCTCCCGGACGGCGTCGCCGGCCAGGCCGTGGAGGTACACCCCGAGGCGGGCCGCGGCATAGGGATTGAGCCCCTGGGCGAGGAGCGAGCCGATCACCCCCGCGAGCACGTCGCCCGTACCCCCGGTCGCGAGGGCCGGGTTCTCGAACGGGGCGATCGCGATCGAGCCGTCGGCAGCCGCGATGACCGTCTTCGCCCCCTTCAGCACGACGACCTGTCGCCAGGACGCCGCCGCGTCGCGGGCGGCGGTCGCGCGGGCGGTGTCGTCGTCGTTCAGGTCGCCGTCCTCGCCCGGATCTCGTCCACTCCCGGCTCGCAGCCGGGCGAACTCACCGGAATGGGGGGTCAGGACCGACGGACGGTGGTCGCCGTCCCACCAGCTCTCGATCGTGGCGAGCGAACGGAGCGCCTCGGCGTCGAGGACGATCGGGGCGGCGGCGTCGTCGCCCGAGGCCAGGAGCAGCCGGACGAGCTCCGCGGTCGCGAGGCCGGGACGGAGACCGGGGCCGATGACGATCGCATCGTGCTCGTGATCGAGGATCCGGGCGAGCGCCGGCTCGGGGTCGACCTCCTCGACGTCGTCCTCCGGGAGCGCCATCGTCGTCGCCTCGATCACCTTCGCGGCGAACAGCGGCTGGAGTGACTCCGGGATCGCCAGCGTCACGAGACCGGCCCCGGCCCGGCCGGCCGCGCGGCAGACGAGGACCGCGGCGCCGGCGTAGTCCAGGGAGCCGGCCAGGACGAGGACCTTCCCGAACTGGCCCTTGTGCGCGCGCTTCTCCCGGGTCGGCAGGAGCGCCGAGGCGATCGCGTCGTCCAGGAGGTCGGCGCCATCGACCGGCGGCTTGGCGGTTGCCGTCGCACCGGCGCCCGGATGATCCGGCCGGCCGAAGCCGAGCGGCCCGCGGTCAGCCACGAGCCTCTCCGTCGGGATCGCCACCGGGCGTGTCGAAGTCCTTCGTGCCGGAGGCGGGAGCGGTCGCTTCTCCGAGACGCGCCGCCGCCTCGTGGAGCTCCCGCAACCGCTCCATCCGGGCCAGCAGGCGCCGCTCGCGATCGTCGAGCCGCTCCTCGATGTCGAGCGGGAAGACGTACCGGCCACCGGCCGTCCGGACCCCGAAGGCGATCGCGACCGCGTAGTCCGACTCGTGCGTGATCGAGACGGCGATCCGGTCCATCCCGAGCTGCTCCGCCCGGGCCTCCGCCCGGCCGTGGAGCCGGACGGCCGGTTGCCCCGTCGGCATCCGCTCGATCTCGATGTCACGCCAGCCGATCCCGCGGACCCCGAGGCCGAGGACCTTGCTGACGGCCTCCTTGGCCGCCCATCGGCCGGCGAAGGTCTCGGCGCGGCCACGGACGTAGCGCTGCTCGTTGATCGTCAGGACCCGCTTCGAGAACCGGTCTCCGAACCGGGCCAGCGAGGCCCGGATGCGCTCGACCTTGATGATGTCGATCCCGAGTTCCGTGGTGCCCACGGGGACGCCCGACACCCCTGGCTCGAGGACCGGCTCGGTACGCACTGGCAGGGCGCCTTTTATTCCACCGTGACCGACTTCGCCAGGTTCCGCGGCTGGTCGACGTCCGTCCCACGGGCGACCGCGACGTGGTAGGCGAACAGCTGGAGGGGGATGATCGCGAGGACGGGGCTCAACGCCTCGTGCGTGTCCGGGACCCACCAGACGTCGTCGGCATAGCGCTGGATCTGCTCGTCGCCCTCGGTCGCGACCGCGATGACGCGGGCGTCCCGGGCGCGGCCCTCCATGACGTTGCTGATCAGCTTGTCGTAGACCCGCGACCGGGTCGCGACGGCGACCAGCGGGTACTCGGCGTCGAGGAGCGAGATCGGGCCGTGCTTGAGCTCGCCCGCCGCGTAGCCCTCGGCATGGACGTAGCTGACCTCCTTGAGCTTCAAGGCCCCTTCGAGGGCGGCCGGCATCGTCGCCCCGCGGCCCACGAACATGAAGCCCCGCGAGTTCACGTAGCGCCGGGCGATCGCGGGGGCGCCGGGCGCCGATGCGTCGAGAGCGCGCTGGGCGGCCGCCGGGAGTGCGTGCAGCGCCTCGGCGAGCGCCTGCTCGACGTCCGCCGGCAGCGTGCCGCGTGCCTTGGCGATCGCTGCGGCGAGCATCACGAGCGTCGTGACCTGGGTCGTGAACGTCTTCGACGCCGCGACGGCGATCTCCGGCCCTGCCTGGAGGAACACGACCGCGTCCGCCTCGCGGGTGATCGCCGACCCGACCGTGTTCGTCACCGCCACGATCGGGCAGCCGCGCTCCTTCGCGTGGCGCGTCGGCGCGATCGTGTCGGCGGTCTCGCCGGACTGGGTGACGGCGATCACGAGCGTGCGCTCGTCGAGCGGCGGCGGGCTGTAGCGGAACTCCGAGCCGACGGTCGAGCGGGCGGGCAATCCCGTCCATTCCTCGAGCGCGGCCGCCCCGACGAGCGACGCGTAGTAGGCGCTGCCGCACGCGACGAGCTCGATCCGTTCGATCGAAGCGAGCGCCTCGGACAGGCTCGCGATCTCCTCGAGCCGGATGTGCCCGTCGCGGGTCACCCGGCCGGCGATGCACTGGCGGAGCGCCTCCGGCTGCTCGTGGATCTCCTTGGCCATGAAATGGTCGAAGCCGCCCTTCTCGGCGGCCTCGGGTGTCCAGTCGATGATCGTCTCGGTGCGCTCACGCGGGTTGCCGTCGACGTCGGTGATCTCGACGCTGGTCGGGCGGACATCCGCGACATCGCCCTCCTCGAGGAAGATGATCCGGTTCGTGTGGGCGAGGATCGCGGCGACGTCGCTCGCGATGAAGCTCTCCTCGCCGTGGCGACCGACGACGAGCGGCACGTCCTGCCGGGCCCCGACGAGCCGGCTGATCTCCGCCTTGTGCATGACCACGATCGCGTAGGCGCCGTCGAGCTGGCGCAGTGTCGCCCGGACGGCGTCGGCGAGATCGCCCCGGTACGCCTCCTCGACGAGGTGGGCGATCGCCTCGGTGTCGGTCTCCGACGTGAGCGTGTGGCCACGCGCCTCGAGGCCGTCCCGGAGCTCGCTGAAGTTCTCGATGATCCCGTTGTGGATGACGGTGATGTCGCCCGTGCAGTCCTGGTGGGGGTGAGCGTTGAGATCGTTCGGCCGGCCGTGCGTCGCCCAGCGCGTGTGGGCCAGGCCGATCGCCGCATGCGGCGTCCGGTCCGCGATCGCGGTCTGGAGGTTCGCGAGCTTGCCCGCCTTCTTCTCGACGAACAGGTCGCCGTCCTCGTCGACGAGGGCGATCCCCGCCGAGTCGTAGCCGCGGTACTCGAGACGGCGCAGGCCCTCGATCAGGATCGGGCCGGCCTCCCTGGGCCCCGTGTACCCGACGATTCCGCACATGTCGCTGATGTTCCTCCGCGTCCCGCGGCAGCGACCGCCGGGCCTGGTTCGTGATCTCGGCGCCGTCCCGATGCGCGGCGTCAGTTTAGACGCTCTCCCGCGAGGGCAGCGATCTCGTCGGCCAGCTCGCTCACGAGCGCGGCGTCGGGGCCCTCGATCATCACCCGCAGCGCGGGCTCCGTCCCGGACGGCCGGACGAGGACGCGGCCGCCCTCGCCGAGCCGCCGCTCGGCGTCGCGGATCGACCGCTGGATCACGGGATCGCCCTCCCACTGGTCCTTGTGGCGGGCCTTCACCGCCCGTTGCTGCTGCGGCAGCATCGGGATCCGGGCGGCCAGGTCCGCGAGGGGCAGTCCCGCCCGGCCCATGACCCGGAGGACCTCCAGCGCGGTCACGATCCCGTCCCCGGAGGTCGTGTGCTCGAGCACGATCACATGACCGCTCTTCTCGCCGCCGAGGCCGGCCCCCGACACCTGCATCCCCTCGAGGATGTACTTGTCGCCGACGGGCGTCCGGATCACCTGGCCGCCGGCCGCCTCGACGGCCGCCTGGAGCCCGCCGTTCGACAGGACGGAGACGACGAGCGCGTTCTCGGGCAGGACGTCACGCTCGAGGCGGTCGAGGGCGAGGATCCCGAGGACCTGGTCGCCGTCGACGATCCGGCCGCCCGCGTCGACCGCGATCAGCCGGTCCGCATCGCCGTCGAGCGCGAACCCGACGTCGGCTCCCCGCGCCCGGACCGCCTCCGCCAGCGACGCCGGGGCGGTCGCCCCCGAGTCGACATTGATGTTGATCCCGTCCGGCTCGTTGTGGATGACCTCCACGGTCGCCCCGGTCGCGCGCAGGATGTCGGGCCCGACAACCCCGCCCGAGCCGTTCGCGCAATCGAGGACGATCCGGAGGCCGGCCGCCCGGATGCCGGCGGCAAGCTCCAGCCGATGGCTCCGGTAGCGCTCGAGCAGCTGGGGATCCATGACCGACCGGCCGATCTCGGCGTTGCCGACGGAGCCCAGCTCCTCGGTCCGCCAGATCAGCTGCTCGATCTCGTCCTCGACCCCGTCGTCGAGCTTCAGCCCGTGCGCGTCGAGGACCTTGAGGCCGTTGTCGTCGGCCGGGTTGTGCGAAGCCGAGACCATGATCCCCGCCGCGAAGTCGCCGGTGCCCGCGAGGTAGGCCAGGGCCGGCGTCGGGACGCAGCCCGCGATGCGGACGTCGGCGCCGAGGCTCGTCGCCCCAGCCGCGATGGCCGCCACGAACATGTCGCCCGAGCGCCGGGTGTCCTGACCGACGACGAGCGAGCCGCCCCGGCCGACGAGCTTGTGGGCCGTCGCCCGCCCGAGGGCGTAGGCGAGCGTCGGCTTCAGCTCGACGTTGGCGACACCGCGGATGCCGTCGGTCCCGAACAGGCGCGGCATCTCAGGGTCCCGACGGGCCGGGGCTGCCGGCCGGCGTGACGGTCACGGTCACCGTGGGCGGCTGGATCGAGAGCAGCCGGAGGCCCGCCTGGAGGTTGAGCGACGGCTCCAGCTCGTGGACCCCGGGCGTGAGCGTGCTCACGTCGAGGTTCACCGTGAACGCGGACGCATCGATGCGGTCCAGGTCCGCCAACGGCCCGCCGATCGCGACGAAGACCTGTCCGGTCGAGATCCTGTAGCTCAGGTCGGCGTGCTGGCCGACGAGGACGAGCCCGGCCGCGAACGTGCGCGTGCCGGTATCCGGTTGGATCGTCACGGTCACGTGGACTGTGGTCTGGCCGACCGGAAGGACGTCCGCGGGCAGGGCGAAGCCGACGTCGACCGACAGGGTGCCCGTCACCGCCCCGATCGGGATCGGCTGGGTATCGGCCTTCGCCAGCGTTTCGAGCTTGTTCGCGTCCGCCTCGACGAGTATCGCCGCCGGGTCGGCGACGACCGAGACCAGGATGTAGCCCGACGGTGGCGTGCCGACCGTGGTCGGGTTCACCGGGACGAGCTTCGTCTCGCGGCCGTTCAGGACGGCGATGTGGACGTGCGCCGTCTGGGGCGAGATCTCGATCGGCCGCAGGAAGTTCCCGAGGATGTCGACGGGCGTCAGCGGGACGTCCCGATCGACGTCGATCCCGCTCGGGTCGATCAGCACGTCGGCGCGTGCCGCGACCACGAGGTTGACGACCGACGCCGGGCCCGACACGGTCACTGTCTCCGGCGAGATATCGGGCGAGCGGACGTCGAGGTTCGGGGGCGGCGTGTTCGTCTGGACCCGAACCGGGACGTCTTTCGACGTGAACGGATCGAGCTGGACGTTGATGCCGCGCGGCTCGTAGTCGACGACGAGGAAGCGCGGATCGACCGATTCGACGTCGACCTTCACGTAGGTCGAGCCCGCCTTCGGGTCGACACCGGCGAGGTCGATCGTCGCCCGGAAGCTGGCGGGCGTCGGCCCGGCGCCAGGGTCGCCGGCCGACACGTACCGGATGCGGGTGACGGGCGGGAGGTTGCCGAGCAGGACGGCGTTCGTCGGCTGGTGGAGCGGGGTGATCTGGATCGCGACCGGGATCTCGAAGGTGGTCTGTGAGACGACGAGGCCCGCGTAGAGCAATGTCGCCAGGGCGATCGCCGCGATCTTCAGGGGCCAGTTGTAGACGATCGCCCGGAGGAGTCGGCTCACCGCGGCGCCCGTGCGGGTGTGGGGCCGTCGTCGTCGGGGCGGGGCACGACGCGCCGGCTCCGCCCGACGAGCCGGCCGAGGTCCGCCAGCCGCGGCGCGCGGCCGCCCGTGTCGGCCGACGACCGGACCCGCCGGCCGAGAGGGCCGCGGCCGTCGATCGGCGCGAGGAGCGCCCGGATCGCCCGGGCCAGCTGGACCTCGTTCAGGTTCCGCACGATCCGGGCCCGCTCCACGAGGCTGATCTGGCTGTTCTCCTCGGACACGACGACCACGAGGGCGTCCGTTTGCTCGGTGATCCCTAGGGCGGCCCGGTGGCGCGTCCCGAAGCGCTCCGTGTGGACGGTCATCTCGGCAAGGGGCAGGAGGGCGCCGGCGGCCAGGATCGTCTCCTCGCGGAGGATCACGGCGCCGTCGTGGAGGGGCGTCTTCGGGGCGAAGATCGTCCGGAGGAGGTCCGCCGTGATGTCGGCGTGGAGCATGACCCCGGTCTCGGCGACCTCCTCGAGACCCGTGTCCCGCTCGAAGACGATCAGGGCCCCGTGACCGTCGGCCGAGAGAAGGGCGGCGGCATGGGCCACCTCGTCCGCGACGCGCTCGACGGTCCGCTGGTCGGTCGGCGAGAAGAGCCAGTTGAACGATCCGACCCGGCCGATCCGCTCGAGGGCCCGCCGGAGCTCCGGCTGGAAGACGACGACGAGGGCGAACAGCCCGACGACCGCGAGGGTCTGGAGGATCTGGGTGAGGAGCCGCAGGTCGAAGGCGCGGGCCGCCGCATAGACGGCGAACAGGACGCTGACGCCGATGACCAGGCTGACGGCGCGGGTGCCCCGGATCAGGCTGAAGAGCCAGTAGATGAGCAGCGCCGTGATCCCGATGTCGACCAGCGAGGTCGGGTCGATCTGATCGACGATCGACTGGAGAAGCTGCGGCATCGTCGGGTCAGTCTACATCGGGCCGACGGCCGGCCGACGCAGCCGTCGGGTCAGGCGCACAGCTCCGCGACCCGCGGTTCGTCGGACAGACGCGCCGTCACGACCTCGCACAGCCGCCGGCGGATGGCGTCGTCGTCGTCGAGGTCCGCCAGCCGCCGGAGCAGCAGGAGCTTGTCGGCGGCCTGGCTCCGCAACCCCCGGTCCAGGTAGATCTCGACGAGGAGCAGGTGGACGTCGGGGTCGCCCGGGGCGATCGAGATCGCGAGATAGCAGGCGTCGACCGCGGCGACCATCCGGCCCGCTCGACGGTGGGCCCGGGCCGCGGCGAGGAGCCCCTCGAGAGCGGCCGGCAGGTCCCCGGCGTAGAGCGACGCCTCGGCCGCGGCACCGAGGGCGATGCCGAGACCCACGGGCTCGGCGATCGGTTCGGGCTCGGGCTCCGGCTCGTCGATCGGTTCGGGCTCGGGCTCCGGCTCGGGTTCGGGCTCAAGCTCGGCGAGCCCTTCGGCCGACTCGGCCGCCGCCTCGAGCTCCGCGGAATCGGCCGCCGCCTCCGGAGGCTCGGCCACCTCGGCCGACGCACTCGGCTCCGCGATCACGGCGGGCTTGACGAGCGGCTCTCCAGCTTCCGCCGCTTCGACGGCGTCCCCGGGGGCAGGCTCAACGTCGGCCTGCCCGGCCGCAGGCTCTGCGGCGACCTCGCCGGGCGGGGTTGGCTTCCCCGCCGCCACCGCCGGCGTCGCGACGAGGACCCGGAGGGCCTGGTCGAGCGCGCGTTGTGCCGCCTCGTCGTTCGGCGACGCCTTGCGCAGGCGTGCCGCGAACGTCTCGACCTGCCGGCGTCGGACAC
>DATLVO010000319.1:0-19417 GCA_035577485.1 Verrucomicrobiia bacterium | reverse complement strand
TCTCGGTGAAGAAGCGCCGGGTCAGGGCCTCGAGCTCCTTCTGGCTGAGCTTCTTCGGGTCGACGATCACGCCGCCCTTGCCGCCGCCGTACGGGATCCCGACGACCGCGCACTTCCAGGTCATCCACATCGCCAGGGCCTTGACCTCGTCGAGGCTCACGTCCTGGTGGTAGCGGATGCCGCCCTTGGCCGGTCCCCGGCCCAGGTTGTGCTGGACGCGGTAGCCCGTGTAGACCTGGACCGACCCGTCGTCCATCTTCACCGGGAAGTGGACCGTCAGCTCGCGGCGCGGCTCACGCAGGACGCGACGCAGACCGGGGTCGAGGTTGAGCCGCTCGGCGGCGAGGTCGAACTGCTGCTGGGCGACCTGCCAGGGATTGATCGACGCGGCGACTTGCTCAGTCGTCATCGTGTGAATTGGACCTCCGTGGCCGCCGCGTCACGCGGGACGCCGAGCGGCGAGACCTTGGGTCGTCTCCCGGACGACCCCACGGGGCGCCGCTCGCGTCGTGGGCGACCGGCGCGTCATGAGCCGAGGCGAGTATAGCCCGGGAACCCCGCGCTGGTCCTCGTGTGAACACCGTAGCGCAACGTCCGCGCAACCGAACCGCAACCAAAGGTCCTGCGTCGTTTCGGCCGAATCGGACTGTCGCGCCCACGCGGCGTGGGTCACGCGCGCTGGTAAAGGACGGCCGCGCCGACGCAGCCGGGGCCCAGGTGCGGGCCGACCGACGGGCCGACGATCGCGACCGAGACGTTCGCCGGGTCGAGCCCGGCGCGGCGGATCACCTCGGCCCGGAACGCCTCGACGTCGGGTGCCATCGTGTGGAGGATCGCGATCCGCTCGATCGGCCGGGCGCAGATCATCTCGATGCAGCGTTCCCGTGACTTGGAGCGCGTCCGCGGCTTGTCGGCGGTTTCGACCTTGCCGAATTCGACAGCGATGATCGGTTTCACCGACAGGAGCGTCCCGATCGCCGCCTGGGCGCCGCTGATGCGGCCGCCTTTCTTCAGGTACTCGAGGGTCTCGAGCGAGACGTACATCCGGAGATCGTCCGCCCGAGTTCGGAGCGTCTCGGCGATCTCGGCGGCCGCCTGACCCTGCTCGGCCAGCTCCTGGCCCATGAAGACGAGGATGGACTCGGCCATCGAGGCCCCTTGCGAGTCGACGATGTGGATCTCGCGATCGGGCAGCATCGAGCGGGCGATCTCTGCGCTCTTGATCGCCCCGGATAGCGTCCCGGCGACGTGGACCGCGACGATCGCCTCGGCTCCGTCGGCGAACGCCGCGTCGTACACCGCCTTGAAGTCGCCCGGGCTCGATGCGGCGGTCTTCGGGAACGGGGCATCGGGCGCCGTCATCCGCTGCCAGAACTCGGCGGTGGTCAGGTCGACCCCGGCCCGGTAGGTGTCGGTCCCGAAGGTCACGACCAGCGGGACCACCCGGATCCCGCGGGCGGCGGCGATCGTCGAGTCGAGATCGGACGCGGAATCGGTCACGAACCCGATCTGAGCCATGGGCTTCCTCCCTCGGTCGAGCACTCCCTGCCTCGATCATACGGGACGGTCCGACCCCCGGAAGCCTGGCGGCGAACCAACCGGGCGCAGGGCCGCTACCCTGATCGGCGCATGGATCGCTCGCTCTGGGCCGTGCTTGGCGGCACCTTCACGCTCCGCTTCAGCACCGGCCTCACGGGCACGATGCTGGCCGTCTATCTCGCCAAGCTGCCCGAGCACGGCGGCCCGGTCATCCAGCCGACGACCCTCGGCTTCCTCCATTCGACGTTCTACCTGAGCGAGCTCGTCCTCTCGCCGTTCTTCGGGGTCCTGTCGGATCGGTACGGGCATCACCGGCTCATGCTCCTCGGACCGGCGTTCGGGGCGATCGCGGTCATCCTCACGGGCCTGACGACGAACCTGTTCGTCCTCGGCGGGACCCGGATCCTCGAGGGCGCCTCCACCGCGGCGAGCGTGCCCTCGATCCTCGGCTACATCGCCCTCGTGACGGCCGGCAACGAGCTGCTCCGCGGCCAGGCGGCGGCCCGCTTTGAAGGCGCCACCCTCGCGGGGATCGGGGTCGGGCTGATCGTCGCCCCGCTGCTGTTCGCGGCGCTGGGACCGGCCGCGTTCTTCCTCAACGCCGTGGTCTATGGGATCTCGTTCCTGATCTATCGGTTCGGCGTCGAAGATCGCCAGGCCGCCGAGCGCGCCGAACGAGCCGCAGCCGGCAAGGACCTCGACGGCCGCGAGCGCCGGCGGATGACCCTCGACCGGTACCTCGCCCTGCTGCGCTCGTCCCACGTGTGGCTGCTCGCGCCGACGTGGATCGCCGTCAATGCTTCGATCGGACTCTGGTTCAGCCAGGCGATCTTCCAGTTCTCGCGGTCCAACCCGAAGTTCCCCGACCAGGTCCTGATGCGCGGGTTCAGCGCGGTCCACATCTCGATGGCGGCCGTCGTCATCGGCGTCGTCTTCGGGGCGGGGCTGCTCTACTGGGGGAACCGCTTCAAGCGGTACCGGCGGACGACGATCATCCTCTTCGGGATCCTCGGCGGGGCGGTGATGGCGCTCGGGGGGTTCGTGGTCAACCACGCGGAGGGCCTGCCGCTCGTCCTGCCGGTGGTCGCCGGGCTCGTGGCGGCGGGCGGCCTCTTCGTCCTGGCGGGAGCGACCCCGGCGGCGCTGGGGCTGCTCGCCGACATGTCGGAGGCGTTCCCGACCGATCGCGGCGCGATCATGGGCCTCTACAGCGTCTTCCTCGCGCTCGGCCAGATCGGCGGCAGCCTGATCGGTGGCTATGCCGCCGAGTGGCGGGGCATCGATGGCCTGCTGGCCGGGACTGTGGCGGTACTCGTCGTCGCCCTCCTGCCGCTCGCGCGGCTCCGGGGCGAGGAGCACCGCCTGGAGCTCGAGTACCCGGAGCTCGCCCCGGAGCCGGCCGTACCGCACGGAGGACGGGCGTGACCGCCGTCGACCGGGGTCGGCCACTCGTGCCGATGCCCCTTGTCCGGGGTGCCCGCGGCGCGGTCGTCGCTCCGCATCACCTTGCCTCCGCCGCGGGTCTCGGGATCCTCCGAGCCGGCGGTCACGCGGTCGACGCGGCGATCGCCACGAATGCGGTCCTCGCGGTCGTCCTGCCGTCCGGCTGCGGGATCGGCGGCGACGCGTTCTGGCTGATCTGGGACGAGGGCGCGGGGCGCCAGACCGCGTTGAACGGGTCCGGCCGGGCAGCATCGGCGGCGGACCCGGCGGCGCTCCGTGCCCGCGGGGTCACGACGCTTCCGTACCGCGGCCCCCTCGCGATCACCGTTCCCGGGGCCGTCCGGTCATGGGGCGACGCCCACGCTCGCCACGGCCGTCTCGCTCGGGCGGACATCCTGGCTCCGGCCATCCAGCTCGCCCGCGACGGGTTCCCGGCCTGGGACGGGTTCATCTCCGCGGTCGAGGGTGCGCTCCCGGCGGTCGTGGAGGCGCTGGGAAGCGGCTCGGGCTTCGAGCAGGTCTACCGCCCGCACGGTCGCCCGTGGCGCGCCGGCGAACGGGTCCGACTGCCCGCCCTGGCGTCGACGCTCGAGCGGCTCGCGGACGTCGGATTCGACGACTTCTACGACGGGGAGATCGCCGCCCGCCAGGCCCGCGGCCTGTCGGCGATCGGCTGCCTGATCTCGGCCCGGGATCTCGAGGCCCACACCTCCACGTGGACCGAGCCGCTCGTGACCGACTACCGCGGCGTCCGGGTCACGACCCATCCGCCGAACAGCTCCGGGATCGTGGCCCTCGAGCTCCTGAACATCCTCGAGACGTTCGAGCCGCCGGCGGCGGCGGCGTTCGGGCCGGACGGCGTCGATGACGCCCGGTGGGTCCACCTCGGGATCGAGGCCGCCAAGCTCGCGATGGCCGATCGCGACTTCCACCTCTCGGATCCGGAGTTCGTCGAGATCCCGGTCCACGAGCTGGTGTCGAAGACACACGCGGCGGAGCTCGCCCGGCTGATCGATCCGGACCGAGCGGCCCGACCACCGGCATCGACGCTGCCCCGCGGCGGCGGCACGATCTACCTGGCCACGGTCGACGGCGACGGCAATGCCGTCAGCCTCATCGAGTCGAACTACATGGGGTTCGGGTCCGGCGTGGTCGATCCCGACACCGGGGTCCACTACCAGAACCGGGGCTCGTACTTCAGCCTCGATCCCGACCATCCGAACGTCCTCGCGCCCGGCAAGCGGACGCTCCACACGCTCCTCCCCGGGATGCTGTTCCGGGACGGCGAACGGGGCCCATGGATCGTGACCGGCTCGATGGGCGGCGACGCGCAGCCCCAGATCCACGCCCAGGTCGTATCGGCCCTGGTCGACGGCGGCGTCGACGTCGCCACCGCCGTCGGCGCACCCCGCTGGTTCGTGGACGGCGAGGCGCACTTCGCCCCGCCGGTCCACGTCCGAGCCGAACGCCGCTTCGCGCCGAAGGTCCTCGATGAGCTCGAACGCCTGGGCCACCCGCTGACCCGGACGATCCCCTTCAACGGCAACCTGGGCCACGCCCACGCGATCGAGCTGGTCGACGGCGGCCCAGCCACCGAGAACGGCTCACTCGCGGCGGCCACAGACCCCAGAAGCGCCGGCCTGCCCGCAACCTGGTAGCCGATCAACGGGACGTCGCTCGCCCAGCTCCCGTCGCGCGACTGCGTTGATCACACATGACTGCGTTCGTCGCGCAAGGGTGCCTGACCGCAAGGCGCTGGGAGCACCGCAGCGAGCGGGCTTGGAGGTGCGTGGGCGAGGAGCGCAGCCGGCAACGCCGCGATCGCGTGCCATCGCGTGACAGCCTTTGACAACGGAAGTAATCTGCGCGGACCGGTGGCGGGCTGCGCTCACACGACGCCGCCACCGGTTTCCCCCTCGAACTCCGCCCCGGGAGTCGACCGTGACCTCGAACGTCGGCCAGAGCTATCCCTACACGAGCGAAACCGAGCCCGAGCGCGCCGCCCGGATCGATGCGCTCGTCAAGGAGCGTGACGGGCTGGCCGAGACGCTGAAGACCGAGACGACCCCGTTGGACCAGAACGAGCGGTGGTGGGTCTGGAAGTGCCCGACCCCCGGCTGCCCCGGACTCCTCCACGCGGCGGGCTACTCCGCGGAGAAGCACGCGGTCTTCGTGGTCTGCGACGGGACCTGCGGCAAGACCTTCCTCCGCTGAGCCGGGTCGTGGACGCGCCGGGTCGCCCGGCCGACCCGGCCGACCTCCAGGCGGCACGGCGTCGGCTCGTGGTCGACGGCCTCGGGATCGTCGTCAGCGCCGCCGGGTTCGGCTTCGTCTTCGGGCTGGCGGCGCGAACGGCCGGGCACTACTCGGTGATCGAGGCGATGGCGATGAGCCTGATCGCCTTCGGCGGCGCCGCCCAGTTCGCCGTTGTCGGGTATGTCGCGAGCGGGGTGGCGTGGCCGGCCATCGTCGTCCTCACGGGCCTGCTTAACGCTCGGCACATCCTCTACTCGGCGGCGCTCGCCCCGTGGTTCCGGGGTCGGCGGTTCGGCGAGCGCGCCGCGGCGGCCCATCTCCTGACGGACGAGTCGTTCGCCCTGTCGATCGCCCACTTCCGCCGCGTCGGCCGGTTCGACCCGTTCGGCTACTGGTACCCCGCGCTCGTCACGACCCTGATCCCGTGGAACCTCGCGACGTTCGCCGGGGTGACGATCGGCGACGCGATCCTCGAGCCGCAGCGACTCGGCATCGACGTCATCTTCCCGGCCGCGATGATCGGCCTCGCGGTCGGGCTGGTCACCGGCCGCCGCGAGTTGGCCGCGGCGATCTCCGGCGCGGTCGTCGCCGTCGGCGTCTCCCTGGCCGTGTCGCCGACGGTCGGGATCATCGCCGGAGGGATCGTCGGACCGGGGATCGGGCTCCTCGTGCCGCCCTCGGGCGTCCCGGCCGACCTCCCACCGCTCGAGGACATGCACCCGTGAGCACGGACCTCGTCCCGCTCGCCTTCCTGATGTTCCTGGTCACGTATCCGTCGCGAGCGGTCGGGCTGCTCTCGCCCGGGACCGAGCGTCTGCCCCGTCGCGCGCTCGACTACCTGCAGCTCGTCGGTCCGGCGGTCCTGGCGGCTCTTGCCGCGGTCTCGATCATGGTCGCGACCGTCGGTGGCCGGCCCGTCTTCACGGTCGGGCTGCCGTGGCTGTCCGTGGCCGCCTCCCTCGCCCTCGTCGCGTGGCGCCGCAACCTGTTCATCGGGATCGCCGCGGCCGTCGCGATCGCGATCGTCGGACGGGCCGCCGGCCTGGCCTGACGCGCGGCGGCCCCTCAGCCGCGGCGCGCGTCCAGCTCGACCTCGACGAGGAGCGACGGCTCGATCAGGCCGGCCACCTGGACGAGCGCGGACGCGGGGCGGACCGTCCCGAAGATCTCGCCATTGACCTTGGCGACCGCCTGCATGTCGGCCGCCCGGACGACGTACATCCGGGTCCGGACGACGTGGGCTACGTCGAAGCCCGCCTCCGCGAGGGCCGCGATCGCGATGGTGTAAGCCGCTCGCGCCTGACCCGCAGCGTCGCCGGGATGGAGGGACGTGCCGTCGGGGCCCGCGTCGGTCGTGCCGGCGACCCAGCACGAGTCCCCGACCGCGATCGCCCGGCTGTAGCCGTAGCGCCCTTCGTACGGCCCGCCCGAGGAGACGCGCCGCCGCTCCGTCATCGGCCCGCCGATCGCCACCGGAGCACGTCGGGGTCGCGGCCGATGGTCAGGATCAGCCCGGCGAGGAGCGTCGTCCGCGGCACGATCGAGGCCACCTCGAGGTACTCCGCGGGCGAATGGTCCATCCCGCCGATCGGGCCGAGCCCGTCGATCGACGGCACGCCCATCCCCGCGGTCGTGTTCGCGTCGGACGCGCCGCCCGTCGCGGCATCCCGGATCTCGAAGCCGAGCCGCCGGGCGATCGCCTGGGCATGCTCGACGAGCCGGCCCGAGCGCTCGAGCTTCTCCATCGGCCACCAGCGGGCCATCGGAGCGAGCTCGGCGGTCGTGTCGGGCACGGCGAGCGTCGCGAGGAGGGAGCGGATCTCGGCCTCCGCCGCCTCGAGATCGGCCCGGCGGACGGCCCGGACGTCGACCTCGAGCGAGCACCGTTCCGCGACGACGTTCGGCCGCGTGCCGCCGGCGACGACGCCGACGTTGACCGTGACGCCGTCCCAGCGTCCGTTCAGGGCGTGCAGCCGCTGCACGAGGTCCGCTGCCGCCAGCACCGCCGACCGGCCCTTCTCCGGCTCGACTCCGGCGTGGGCTGCCCGCCCGTGGATCGTGATCCGGGCGTCGAGGATGCCCTTCCGCGACGATACGACGTCGCCGTTGGCCCGGGCGCATTCGAGGACGAGACACGCGTCGCTGTCGGCGGCGATCTCGCGGATGTGCGGGCTCGAGCTCGGCGAGCCGATCTCCTCGTCCGGGTTCGCGACGTACGCCAGCCGCTCGAACGGCAGCGGACCCGCGGCGACGAGCGCATCGATCGCGTACAGGCCCGCAAGGAGGCCCGACTTCATGTCCGTGACCCCAGGGCCGGTCGCCGTTCCGTCCCGGATCGCGAACGGTCGTTCGGCAGCGGTGCCCGGATCGAAGACCGTGTCCATGTGGCCGATCAGGAGCAGCCGCGGCCGGTCTCCGCCCGCTGGATCTCCGAGCCAGGTCCCGATCACGGTCGCTCCGAGCCGGCCGTCGGGGTCGGGCCGGCGCTCGACCGAAGCGCCACGGGCGGCCATGAACTCCCCGACGAATTCGCCGATCCGATCGACCCCGTCGGGCGTGTAGGAGCCGCAGTCGATGTTGACGAGCCGCTCGAGATCGGCGAGGTAGGCCGACTCCCGGGCTCGGACCGTCGCCTCCAGCCCCGCGAGCTCGGCGTCGGCGACGAGTCCGGATGCGTCGATGGCGTCCATCAGCCCAGTCTACGGTCCGGCCAGGCGCGGCGCGGATCGGCCGCTCGGCCCCGCCGAATCGGTCGCTCGCACACGGGACGGGATCGTTCCCCCGATCCGTGCTTGCTATCCTCGCCGGACCGTGCGACTCGTCGAGATCCGACTGCTCGAGGGCCCGAACGTCTACCGGCTCGAGCCGGTCGTCAAGGTCGAGGTTGCCGTCGGCCGGCGCCGGACCTGGTACGGCCAGCGCAGCCCGGCCCGCCACGCGCTCGTCCACCTCGGCGCTCCCGTGCCCGCTCGGGCCTGGCCGCTCCCGGTCGACGCCCTCGTCGCGTGGGTCCGCCGCCTGCGGGTCGACCACGGCGAGGGTCGCGGCGGCGTCGCGGTCCACCGCTCGTCCGATCCGGGTCACTGGATCGTCGTGTTCCCATGGTCGGGCGCCGAGCGCGCCCACACGATCGCCGAGGCGGCGCTCGCGCTCGCCGAGCGGGACGTGTCGCCGGCCAGGCGCGCCCACCTGACGGGCGCCCAGGAGCGGATCGTCGCCCGGTGGTCGGCGCGGATCGCGGAGGCCCGAACGACACCGCCCGCGTGGATCCGCGACGCCGACCGGCGGATCCCGATCGTCTCGATCACCGGCACGAACGGCAAGAGCACCGTGACCCGGCTGATCACCCACATCCTCAAGGTCGCCGGGAAGCGGGTCGGGACGACGACCTCGGACGGCGTCCTCGTCGACGAGCGCCTCGTGGACCCCGGCGACTGGACGGGCCCGGGCGGCGCGTGGCAGATCCTCGCCCGCTCCGACGTCGACGTCGGCGTGCTCGAGACCGCCCGTGGCGGCCTCGTCCTTCGGGGCATGGGCTACGAGTCGAACGATGCGAGCGTCGTCACGAACGTCACGTCGGACCACCTCGACCTCCAGGGGATCCACACGCTCCCGGAGCTCGCCGAGGTGAAGTCGACCGTGGCCCGCGCGACCCGTCCAGACGGCTGGGCCGTCCTGAACGCGGACGATCCCCTCGTTGCGGCGATCGCCCGCCGGACGCGGGCAAGGATCGCGACGTTCTCGATCGGCGCCGATGGCGCGGCCGCGGTCCGCCGGACGGTCGCCGGAGGCGGTCGGGGCTACGTCCTGCGGGACGGCTGGCTGGTCGAGATCGACGGGAGCGCAAAGGACGGCCCGGTCGAGCACCGGATCGTCGAGGTCGGCCGGGTTCCGATCACGCTCGGCGGCCTTGCCCGCCACAACGTCGCGAACGCCCTGGCGGCCGCGGGAGCGGCGCGCGGCCTGGGCGTGACCCTGGCTCAGCTGCGCGACGGCCTTGCGGACTTCCAGCCGTCGTCGGAGCGATCGCCCGGCCGGCTCAACCTGTTCCGGCTCGGTGGCCGGATCGTGATCGTCGACTTCGCCCACAACGAGGCCGGCGTGACCGCCGTCCTCGACGTCGCGGAGGGGATCGCCGGTGGGGCGGCGGGTCGGGCGGCCCCGGTCACGGCGATCATCGGCACCGCCGGCGACCGGCCCGACGACACGCTCCGTGGCATCGGCAAGATCGCCGCGAAGCGGGCGCAGCGGGTGGCGATCAAGGAGACGACGAAGTACCTGCGTGGGCGCAGCCGCGAGTCCGTGGTCGGCGAGATCCTCGCGGGGATCGCCTCGGCCGGCCGAGCCACGGCAGACGTGCCGGTGTACGAGTCCGAGACCGCGGCGCTCCGCGCCGAGCTGGCACGCAACGGGGAGGGCGCCGCGCGCCCGGACGCGGCCCGCGTGATCGTGCTGATGTGCCATGAGGAGCGCGAGGAGGTCTTCGCCCTCCTCGCCGAGCTCGGCGCCCGCCCGATCGACGTCGCGGCGGAGCTGACGACGCTCGTCCCGCGCCTCCAGGAGCGCCCCCGCCGCGCCTGAGCCCAGATCCGGAGGCAGATCCCCTCGGAATTGCATTCGTCGCGCCTGGGCGGCGCTGGCAAGGCGACGGCGAGCAGCGGAGCGAGCGCACTTCAAGGTGCGTAAGCGAGCAGCGCAGGCGGCAACGCAGTCCAGCGTCGTTCAGGCGCGACAGCCCTCTAGCCTTCGGGCACCTCGAGCTCGCCGGGGTCTGCGAAGGCCGTCGCGCCGCGGGCCGATCCCGCGGCCGTCATCGCCTCCCGGTAGACACCGATCGCATCGTCGACGCAGCACACGATCAGGTCGCCGGTCGCCGCGCGCCGGAGGGCCGTCCGGACGGCCGTCATCTCATCGAGGATCCGTTCAGCCTTGAGCGCGCGGGCGCCACCGCCCCGAGCGCTGCGGATTCCCTCGACCACGTGGCCGGCGGACTCGCCCGGCGCCCGCCCGCGGAGGTTCTTGTCCTCGCGGACGATGATCTCGTCGAACGCGGTCGCCGCGATCGCGCCGTACTCGCGCTGGTCGTCGTCGCGCCGGTCGCCGGGGATGCCGATCACCCCGATCGCCCGGCCCGTCCGGCTGTGGCCGTTCGTCGACGGCCCGATCCGGCCCGCCTTCGATTGCGGCTCGACCATCATCCGCTCGACGAAATCGGCCAGCTGGCGCATCCCGTCCACGTTGTGGCAGTAGTCGATGACGACGCGGATCCCGTTGACGTCGAGCAGGTTCAGGCGGCCGGGCGCCTGGAAGAACGACGTCGAGAACGTGCGGAGGCCCTGGCGGATGTCGTGGAGATGGGCGCCGGCCGCCCAGGCGGCAGCGGCCGCCGCCAGCGCGTTCGCGACGTTCATCCGGGCCCGTCCGCCGAACGTGGCGGGAATCAAGTGGGTGTAGAGGACCGGCATCGTCCGCGGCCCATGGCGGAGGACGATCAGCTCGCCCTCGGGGCCGGGCTGGAGCACGAACGCCGCGTTGCCGCGCGACGTGTGGCCGTCGACCCGGTCGAAGCCGTCCTCGCCCTTCTGGGTCGCCATGCTGAAGAGGACGACCCGGCCGGAGCAGTGGCGGCCCATGCGGTACACGTGCCCGTCGTCGGCGTTCAGGACGGCGCTCCCCGAACGCGGCACCGACTCGACGATGACCGCCTTGACGTTCGCCAGCTGGCCGATGGAGTCGATCCCGCCGATCCCCAGGTGGTCGCCGGTGACGTTCGTCACGACCGCCACGTCGTTGCGGTCGTAGCCGAGGCCCTCGCGGAGGATCCCGCCGCGGGCGACCTCGAAGACGGCGGTGTCGACGGTCGGGTTCTGGAGGACCATCTGGGCCGACTTCGGGCCCGACATGTCGCCCTTCTTGATCAGGCGGCCGTCGATCACGATGCCGTCGGTCGAGGTCATCCCGACCCGCTTGCCCTTGAGCTTCAGGATGTGGGCGATCATCCGGACGGTCGTCGTCTTCCCGTTCGTGCCGGTGACCGCGATGATCGGGATCCGCGATGGGCTGCCCGGCGGGAAGAGGCCGTCGATGACCGGCCGGGCGACGTACTGCGGCTCGCCCTCGGTCGGGTGGGTGTGCATGCGGAAGCCGGGTGCCGCGTTGATCTCGACGATCGCGCCACCGGTCTCGCGAACCGGCGTGGCGATGTCGGGGCAGATGAAGTCGATTCCGGCGATGTCGAGCCCGACGATCTGGGCCGCGGTCTCGGCGATCTCGACGTTGTCGGGATGCGCCTCGATCGTCCGGTCGATCGAGGTGCCACCGGTCGACATGTTGCCGGTCAGGGCGAGCTTCACGAACGTCCCGGCCGGCGGGACCGCGTCGAGCTCGTGACCCTGCGCCCGGACGAGCGCGTCGGCCGCGTCGTCGACCTTGATGCGGGTCAGGACCTTCTCGTGGCCGATGCCGCGCCGCGGGTCCGCGTTGGCGATCTCGACGAGCTGGCGGATCGTGTGCTCGCCGTCGCCGGTGACGCTCGCCGGCACGCGCTCGGCGATCGCGGCGACCTTGCCGCCGATCACGAGGCAGCGGTAGTCGTTGCCGGCGACGTAGCTCTCGACGACGAGGTCGCCGCTGCGGCTCTCGCGGCGGGCGCCGTGGAAGGCGGCCCGGACCGCCTCGTCACTGCGCAGGTCGAGATGGACGCCGCGCCCGTGGTTCCCGTCGAGCGGCTTCACGACACACGGGAAGCCGATCCGATGGGCGGCGTCGACGGTCGCATCCTCCGTCGCGACGACGGCGCTCTTCGGGACGGGCAGCCCGGCCGAGTCGAGGAGGCGGTTCGTCAGGCTCTTGTCGCTCGCGATGTCGACGGCGATCGCCGAGGTGATCGAGGTCATCGTCGCCCGGATGCGCTGCTGGTGGACGCCCTGCCCGAGTTGCACGAGCGAATGGCGGTCGAGACGGATGTACGGGATGTCGCGGCCGGCCGCCTCGTCGAGGATCGCCTGGGTGGAGGGCCCGAAGGCCGACCGCTCGGCGAGCAGGATCAGCCGCTCGAGCTCGGCCATGAAGTCAAGGCCCGTACCCGGGTCGTTCGGGGCGACGAGGTGGTTCACGAGCGCGACGGCAATCTTGCCGGCCTCGATCCCGACGGCCTCCTCGCGGAACTCGTAGATCACGTTGTAGCGGCCGCGCTCGCCGGTGCTCCGGGTCTTGCCGTGACGGACGTCGGTCCCGGCGAGGTTCTGGAGCTCGAGGGCGATGTGCTCGGCGATGTGCCCGGCCCAGGTCCCGTCCCGAAGGCGGGTGATGAAGCCGCCCCGGCGGCCGAGGCTGCAGGCGTGGTCCTCCAGGCTCGGCAGGAGCTCGACGAGCGCGTCGGTGAAGCCCGGGATCTTGTTCGACGGGAAGTCCTCGAGGACGCCGAGGTCGACGACCATCCGGACGACGGGCTCGCGGGCCCAGTAGTTCGGTCCTCGGAGGATCCGGGTCTCGAGGATCCGGAGGGTCGGCTCGGGTCGCGGGCCGTCGTGATCGGAGGCGCGGCGTCGAGGACTCGTGCCCGCACCGGCCGTGTTCGAGGTCGTGGCGGTCCGAGGTCGCGATCGAGGTCGATTCGCCGTCTCAGCCACCGATCCCTCCTGCGCTCGATCTACGGGATGGGAGTGTACCCGTCAGCTGGAGGCCGCCTCGCCGCCGCCCGAGATCGCGTGGAGCGTCGGTGTCGCGAGCCGGTGCCGGCGGCGGAGGTCGAAACGGTAGCCCGCCGGCAGCGAGTGGAGGACGACGCCGCTGATCATGAGCGGCTTGTGGCCGCGGATCTCCCAGGCGTCGGTCTCGGAGGCGGCGCCATCGACGACCGTGATGCTCCCTCGTCCGATGACCTCCATGACGTGGTCCGGGCCGACGACACCGGCGGTGTCCTCGTCGACGCCGAGGCCGAGGAGCGACGGGTTCTGGGCGATCAGCGACAACAGCCGGCCGAGCCGGTTCCGCTGCTGGAAGTGCTGGTCGACGATGACCCCCGGCAGCATCCCGAGGCCCGCCGAGATCTGGGCCATCCGGTGCTTCGGCGTCGCCCCCGACGCCCCGAAGGCGATCATGTGGCTGCTCATCGCGGACGCTCCCGCCGACGTCCCGGCGACGACCGCCCCGTGCCGGAAGCGCTCGAGCATCGCGTCGGCGAGACGCGTGCCGCCGATCGTCGAGGCGAGCTTGAGCTGGTTGCCGCCCGTCAGGAAGATCCCGGTCGCGTCGCGGAGCAGCAAGGCCGAGCTTTCGTCGTTCGCCTGGGGCCGCGTCGCCGCGTGCAGCGGTCGGACGGTCGCGACCCCCAGGTCGCTGAAGATCTGACGGTACCGCTCGCCCGCCTCGGTCCCGAGGCTCGACGCGGTCGAGATCACCACGATCGTCGCGTCGCGACCCCCGGCCAGCGCCACGAACCGGTTCAGGATCACGCGGTCGCGGACCTTGTCCTCCGCTCCGCCGATGATGATGACGGTCCCGTCAGGCACTGGCTCGCGCACCTCTCGCGTCGTTCGCGGAAGGATACACGGGCGTCCGGCCGCTTCGACGATCGTGCCGCGGGCCGGATGACGGTGGCGTGCCACAATCGCGGCCCATGACCAGCCCGGGGCGCGCCGAAGGACTCGCGGAGCGGACGCCGGTCGGCAGCCCACACCGCCGACGAGCGATGGTCTGGCGCCGCGCCCTCCGCCACGAGGTGTCGCGGCTCCACGATCGGCGGCGGCTGCTGGCGATGGGCCTGCTGATCGTCACGTTCGGCTGCATCGCCGCCGGATTGATCGCCCGAGGAGAGCCCGCCGGGGCCGACGCCCGGGCCTACTGGGCGGCCGTTCGGATCTGGCTCGGCGGCGGCGACCCCTACCATCCGACCGGGCCGTTCCTGCCGTACGTCTACGCGCCGTGGATGCTGCCGCTGTTCGCGCCGTGGGCGCTGATGCCGTGGGACGTCGCGTGGTACGTGTGGCGGGGCGGGACGATCCTCGGGCTGCTCTGGACGATCCACTGGGCCTACCGCCGTCGACCGCTGGCGACCGCGATCCTCGTCATCCTTCTCGGCTTCCCGTTCGGGGCGAACCTCGACACCGGCAACATCAACCTGCCGCTCACGCTCGTCCTGTGGGCGGCCCAGTTCACCCCGCCGATCCTCGCCGGCGGTCTGTGGGCGATCGCGTCCTGGATGAAGTGGGTCCCGATCGTCTTCCTCGCCGTGCTCCAGCCGCGGGCCCGGCTCTGGGGCGTGATCTTCCTCGGCGTGTCGATCGTCCTCAGCCTCGCGACGCTGCCGGGGACGATCGCCCAGCTGGAGGCGCTCGTCGGCTTCGGCCGGCGGCCCCTTCGGCTCGACTACATCGTGTTCCTGTGGGCCCTCGTGCCGGTCCTCTGGCGCCGGACCGATCCGTTCGGCTGGGTCCGGGCCGACTGGTGGCGGCTCCGGCTCGACCGCTGGCACGCCGAGCGTCGGTCCCGTGCGCGACGCGTGCGGAACTGGCTCGGCCTGCCCTACGGCTCGCCGAGCGACCGGCGCGTGGCAATCAGGTCATCCGCATTCGTCGCGGCCGGGCGGTCAGGGCAAGGCGAACCCGAGCACCGGAGCGAGCGGGCTTAAGGGCCCGTAAGCGAGGAGCGCAGGGTTCAACGCAGCCATGGCCGGCCTGCCGCGACGGCTCAGATGGCGACGGCTGAGGCTGCGCGCGTGGTTGTCCGCCGGTCAGGCTCGACGACGGGCCGGAGCAGGAACATCGCGACGACGTAATAGGCCGCGCCGAGCAGGTAGGCCGCCCGAGGACCCGTGCCCAGGCCGAGCCATCCGTTCACGAAGTCCATCGCCAGGCCGCCGGTCATCACGGCGAACACCGTGGACGAGCTGGTGGCGACGTTCGAGAGGCCCATGTACCGGCCCGACGAGGCCCGCGGAATGATGTCGGTGATCAGGGCCCAGTCGACCGCCAGGAACGTTCCGGCCGAGGCGCCGAAGAGCGCAGCGCCGATGAGCGCGAAGGGAACGGACGGCCCGAGGGCGGCGATCGTCAGCCCGATCGCCCCGATCACGCAGCTCGCGTAGATGACCGGCTTGCGACCGATCCGATCGGACACCCGGGCGCTCGGGATGATCGCGATCAGGTTCGCGACGACCACGATGACGAGGATCATCAGGTTCGTCCCGTTCGCCTCCTTCTCGAGCTGGCCATGGGTGGTCTTCAGGTAGGCGATGACGAAGTTGACGAGGACCGCCCCGCCCATGAGGAAAAAGAAGCGAGACGCCACGAGCCAGACGTAGGAGCGTTCCTTGAGGATGTCCGTGCCCCACGCGGTCCGGGCAATCTGCGGCCAGGACCGTCCGGCCCGATCGACGGGCGGGAGACCCGGGCTCACCCGGACCACGACCGCAAGCATCGTGACCAGCTCGACGACCGCGACCGCGGCGATCGCGAGCTCGATCCGGCCGACCGCGACGCCGATCGTCACGAGCAGGAAGCCGGTCACGTTGCCGAGGATCTGCATCATCCCGACCATCGCGCTCGCGAGGCCGACCTGGCGTTCCGCGATGAGATCCGGCACGTATCCCTGGAATGGACCGCGGGCGATGTTCGTGCTGATCGAGAGGAGGGCGACGAAGGCACCGAGGATCAGCGCCGTGTTGGCGGTCGCGATGCCCGCGAGGAAGACGAGGTCGAGCAGCGAGCCGAAGACGATGTAGGGCTTCCGGCGACCCCAGCGACTCACGGTGTAGTCGCTGATCGCCCCGACGGTCGGCTGGATCAGGATCGACAGGATCGCCACCGGGATCGACATCAGGAACGCGATCCGGCCGACGTCGAAGGCGCTCGCAAAACCGCCGAAATTGAGGCGGTTCTGGATGAATAGGCCGACGGCCCCGTCGATCGCGGTCAGGCCGAGCCAGTACAGCGAGATGCGGACCAGGTGGCTGTTGGGCAGGCTCGCGAGCGGGCGCTGACCAGCCATGGTCGGGGACTCCGTGGGCACGGACTCCATCACGTTTCGCACTCCCCTCCCCCGGATCGCGCGTTCAGATCAAGCGTACGACGCCCGAGGGCGCCATTGGTTACGCCGTTGCGTATCCGAGGCGGTCGAGGGCGACGGACCCACCCGGCTTGATGACCCGGCGACGGGTCGCGCCTGCCGCCGCCAGGCGGAACAGCGACCGGTCGATCGAGTAGAGCGCGGTCGAGGCGATCCCGATCCGGCCGAGGCGGAAGGCGAACACCGGGTTCTCGGTGTTGCCCGCATAGGCGACGACCTCGCCATCCGTCGTGAGGGCCGCCAGGTTGGCCTGCCCGCCGAACCGCTCGTGGAGGCAGCGGAGCGCGGCTGCCGGCGAAGGCATCGTCGGCCAGGCGTCCTCCAGCCAGCGCGCCCCGACCTCGGTGTCGGCTCGGCCGTGGATCCGGCCCTGGGCCTGGTATTCCTGGCGGGCCTCGCGGATCGCCCGCAGGTCGCCGTTGTGACTGAACGCGAACCGGCCAGCGGGGTCGAGGAACGGCTGCGTGTCGGCGAGCTGGAGCGTCGAGAGCTTGGAGGGGCGTCGGAGGTGGACCAGAGCCGCAGTCGTCTCGGCCGCGCCGACGGCGCCCGCCGCCGGATCGTCGCGGAAGGCCCGGACGTCGAGGTGGGCGTCGAGCCGGCCGTCCGCGTTCAGCCAGGCGGCGCCCCAGCCGTACCCGGCGAGCCCGTAGCGCTCGAGGGCCGCCGTGAACGGCCAGAGCTCGTCCAGCCGGAAGGGCTCGGCGGCCCGGGCCACGTAGTGCTCACACATCGGGCGCGATGATACGCGGCCCGCCGACCGGGCCCATGCGGGCTCAGGCAGGACCGCGGCGCCGGATGTCTCGCTCGTAGGCCGGGTAATAGCGGGCGATGTCGGTCAGCTCGAAGGACCGCAGGATCATCTGCGGCGTCTCGCGCTCCAAGAGGTACGCGAACGAGGACGTGACGAGGGCCGTGGGGTCCTGGGCTCCCGGGGCGAGCCGATCGATGTCCGACGCCCGGACGCGGACGCGGTGCGTCGAGACCTCGAGGCCATCCTCGCGCAGCGTCACCGAGCACAGCCAGCCATCCTCGCGGCTGCCATCACACCGGACCGCGATCGCCGCCATCGAGCCTCCCCGTCCCGGCCTGGCAGGCCGGACACCAGTACGTCGTCCGCTGGATCCCGGTGTCCTGCGGCGCCGACCGGATCAGCGTTCCACAACGGCGGCACGGTCGACCAGCCCGGCGGTACACCCAGACGGGAGACCGGCCCGGCGGGCGATCGACGCTCTCGCCGAGGAGACGGTGGGCCGTCGCGATCAGCCGGTCGAGGGTCGCATCGTCGAGGTCGCGGACCGTCGTCCACGGGTCGACGCGCTCGTGGAACAGGGTCTCGTTCCGCCAGATGTTGCCGATCCCGGCGAGGGCGCGCTGGTCGAGGAGCGCCGCCGAGATCGAGCCGGCCGCGCGGGTCGGGTCCCGGAGCCGGCGGTGGGCCTCGGCCGCGTGATCCGGCCCGTAGTCCGGTGCCAGGAGGTCGGGGCCCAGACGCGAGAGCGTCGGGTGGATCGCCTCGGCCCGCGTCTCGAACAGCTCGACCACCGGCGCGTCGAAGCAGACGGCGACGGCGCCGGGCACCTCAATGACGAGCCTGGCCCGCGCGGCCGGCCGGCGCCAGGGCTCACCCGGCCGGTAGCGGTGCCAGGACCCGTTCATCCGGAGGTGAGTTCGCAGCTCCAGGCCGTTGTCGAACCGGATCAGGAGGTTCTTGCCCGCGGCCTCGACCGCGGTCACCGTTGCCCCGATCACGCGCTGGACCTGGGGCCCGCCGGCCCGGACGCGGGCCGCGCTGACGACGCGGCCGACGAGGTGCGGGGCGAGCCCGGCCGCCGTCCGGTGGAGCGTGTCCCCCTCCGGCACCGATGGCCCTCAGTTCGCGCGAAACGTGGCGGCTGCCGCCGACGAGCGTCGCGGCTGTCGGCCACCGGGCCCGGCCGGAGCACGGTCGGCCGCCCGCAGGACCAGTCCGCGATACCCGGGCGTGAAGCCCGCCGCGAGGAGGCGCTCGCGGAACGGCGACGACCCGACCGGGTCGCCGTCGACACGGGTGATCACCAGCTCCCGGACCCGTCCGTCGGCGACGAGGGCCCCGAGGGCCCGGGCGGCCACCGTGCCGGTCTCCGGGTCGTCGCTCGCGGGCAGGGTCTGGAGCGAGCCGCCGCCCCGATCGACGTAGAGCGCCGCGACGCCGTCCACGAGCACGACATAGGCGCCGGCCGCCCGCTGGAGCGGCCGCCGGTCGGCCTCCCCCCGGCGCGGCCAGGTGAGGGCGGCGCCGTATGGGTTCGCGGGATCGGCAGCGGCCAGGAGATGGACGGTCCGCTCGCCCGCATCGCGGCCGGGCTCGCGCACGGAGCGCAGGCGCTCGATCGCCCCCGCGAGCGCGAACTGGGCCGCCCCGAGGCCGTCGATGAAGTACCCGCGCCGGATCCGGCCGGCCTCCTCGAGCGCCCGGAGGACCGGGTAGACCGCGGAGAAGCCGCCGTCGATCGCCTCGGCCGCGACCGCCTCGCGGGTCACGACGCCGTACCGGTCGAGGAGGCCGAGGGCGGTCGCGTGGAGGCGCTCGGTCGGCGTGCCGCCCGGCGGTTCGACGAGCGACCAGCGGCCGGCGGCCTCGGGCGGGCCGAGGGATGTCAACCGGCCGGGACGCCGCCGGGCGTCGCGGGCGGGGCGCTTCCAGCGAAGGGCGCGAAGCGGGGCGAACGTGTCGTTCGTGACCTCGCCCGCCCAGACGAGATCCCACAGCGCGTCGAGGACCTCGCGGTCGGAGCCGCCGCCCGCCGCCGAGAACAGCTCGCGGTAGAACGAGGCGCCCCGACGGGCGAGGTGCTCGCGGATCTGCTCGTGGCGGGGACCGGCGGGGCGGTCGACGCCGTCGACCGGACCCGCGGGCCGGACGGCCTCGCGGCCGGGCCGGTAGAGCGCGATCCGGCCGTCGTCGCGGCCGAGGCTCCCCCGCCCCACCCAGGCGACCTCGCCCATCGCTCCCAGCTCGTCGAGAAGCCGCGGCTGGTAGCCGGGAATGCGGGCCGGCAGGACGTCGCGCTCAAGGACGGACGCCGGAATCGGCAGGCCGGCGAGCTGGTCGACGACCTCGGCGAGTCGC
>DATLVO010000318.1:0-4784 GCA_035577485.1 Verrucomicrobiia bacterium | reverse complement strand
CCGTCACGACGGCGAAGAGGATGGCCAGGCCGATCGCGGCCCATCGCTCGAACGTGTGGATGGCCTCGTAGCCCACGATGCTCAATGCGGCCTGGCAGGCCACGACGATCAGCAGGCCCACCGGGAACGGCACCGCATCGCCGGTGACCACGGAAATCGCGTACGCGCCGAAGAACGCGTTGATTGCATCCCACGCGATCGTGCTCAGCCAGTTGATGACCGCGGGGACGACGATCGACTTGCCGAATGGCAGCCGGCTCGCCGGGATCTGGGCCATGCCCGTCTGGGGGCCCATGGCCGAGAGATACCCAACCAGGGCCGCGCCGATGACATTCCCGACGACGATCGCGGCAAGGCCGGCCCACCATCCCAGTCCGATGAAGTCGGCCGCCGCCAGTGTGCCCACGAAGAACGCGGCTGGGACCAGGTTCGGGCTGAACCAGACCGTGAACAGGCGATTCACGGATCCGTATCGAGCCGACGCGGGGATCGGCTCCATGCCGTGCCCCTCGATCGTGAGATCGCCTTCCCTCGAAGGCATGCCCTCCCCGGTGAGAAGCCCGGCGGTCATCGATTCGCTCCTTCCTCGCTCCGGGCGCGGCTGGGACCCGCGCCGACCATCTCCGCTGGTGCCGCGGTGGCACCAGCGGCCTGAACTGGATCGCGCCGGTACGTGACGGGCTGGGCGATCCCGTCGACGTGCACGGTGCTCCGTGCCGGTTCCGTCTCGGCGACGATCCGGCCATTGCGGACGACCCAACGCGCCGCGGGTCGGAGGCGGATCGCCTCCGCCTCGTCGGCGGCATCGAAGACGACGAAGTTGGCGGGCATGCCCTCGCGGACGCCCCACGGAACCTCGGCTGCCCGGGCCGGATTCGTCGTGACCATCTCCCAGGCCCGGAACAGCTCGGTGCGCCCGGTCATCTGGGCGACGTGGACCAGCATCGAGAGCGCGTCGAGCATCGAGCCGCGGCCCAGGGGGTACCACGGGTCCATGATCGAGTCGTGGCCGCACGCGACGTTGACCCCGGCCGCATCGAGCTCCTTGACCCGGGTCATGCCGCGCCGCTTCGGGTACGTGTCGAACCGGCCCTGGAGGACGATGTTGTCGAGCGGGTTCGCGACGATCGTCACGCCGGCCACCTTGAGGATCTGGAGCAACTTGAAGGCGTAGGCGTCGTTGTAGGAGCCCATCGCCGTCGTGTGGCCCGCCACGACCCGGCCCTGCATCCCGTCGCGCATCGTCCGGGCGGCGACGACCTCGAGGAAGCGGGAGTGCTCGTCGTCGGTCTCGTCGCAATGGAGATCGATCGGGGCGCCGGTCTCGCGGGCGAGGTCGAACAGGAAGTGGACCTCCTCCACGCCGTCCTCGCGGGTCCATTCGTAATGGGGGATCCCGCCGATCACGTCGCAGCCGAGGCGCATCGCCTCGCGCATCAGCTCCTTGCCGTTGGGGAACGACAGGACGCCGTCCTGGGGAAAGGCGATCAGGCGGAGCTCGACGATGTCGCGGACCTCGTCGCGCAGCTCGATCAGCGCCCGCAATGCCGTCAACGACGGATCGCAGACGTCGACGTGAGAGCGGATGAGGCCCGTGCCTTGGGCGACCTCCCAGAGGATCGCCTCGCGAGCGCGCCGCTTCACGTCTTCGTGGGTCAGCGACGGCTTGCGCTCGGCCCAGGTCTGGATGCCCTCGATCAGCGTCCCGGATTGGTTGTAGCGCGGCTCGCCGACCGTGAGCACGGCGTCCATGTGGACGTGCGGGTCGACGAGGGGAGGGGAGAGGAGCCGGCCCTCGGCATCGAGCTCCGGGCGTCCGTCGGCGGGGATGCTGCCTGCGGGACGGATCGACGCGATCCGGTCGTCGTCGACGAGGACGTCGGATGGGTCGACGGGACGGCCCAGCGTGGGATGGACGCGCGCATTGCGGACCAGGAGCCCGGTCGTCGCCACCTGCACCTCTGGTGTGACTCGCGGCAGTGTGCGGCGCAGCAACACGCAGAGTCAAGGTTTCCGGCAGCCGCCGCGGGGGCGTGAGTCAGTCAGGGCTTCCGGATGCCGCCGCGGGCGGCGATGAGGCGCGGTCGGTCAGCCGGGTGTGATCGTGACCGTCCCGACCATGCCGTAGGCCTCGTGGCCGGGCAGGTGGCAGATGAACTGCATCGACCCCGCGTTGGCGAACGTCACGGTCGTCCGCTTCTGCGAGAGGGCCGGGATCGAGATCTCCGTCGGTCGGGCGTCATGGACCGGTTCGGTCCCGGTGCGGTGGCGCTCGTGGGTCGCCGCGTCACCGACGATCCACTCATGGTCGATCGGATCGGTGTTCGTGATCACGAACGTGATCGGCCGGCCGACCGGGACGGTCACGCTCGCCGGCGAGTAGTGCGAGTAGTGGATCGTGATCTCGACGACGATCGGGTCGTTCGAGCGGGCGACGACGTTCGCCAGGATGCCCGTCAGGAAGGCGATCGCGAGGCCGAGGCCCAGCCCCGCGACCGCCCGTTGGATCCGCATCGTTCGCTTCGCCGGAATGAGAGCGCGTCGTCGTCCGCGGTCAGGCAGCCAGCCGGCTCGATGGACGCGCCTTCGCGACCATGCCGAGCCCGAGGAGGCCCAGACCGGCGAAGCCGATGGCCAGGAGCAGCCTGGCGAGATCGACCGAGGTCGGCGTGGCCGGCGCGCCCGGCAGGGCGAGACCTGCATCGACCGCCGACGGGGCGCCGGCCCCCGACGCGTCGACCGCGAGGTCGTACGTCAGCTGGCTGGCGACACCATCGACCGCGACCTGCGTCAACCAGCCACTCGTCGGGATCCAGCCCATGCCACGATCGGAACGAAGATCGGCCAGGAGGCCGTCGCTCGCTGCCGCGCTATGGGTCAGCCGGATGCCGTTTTCGCCGGTCGGGGCGGGGAGCAGGGCGGGCGAGTGGTCGGTCAGGAGGAAGACGTCGGCCTGGACGTTCTCCTGGCCTGTCTTGCCGAGGGCGAGGATCCGCAGGGGAACCCAGGGATTCTTCGTCGGGATCGTGATGTGAACCGGCGTCCCATCACCGATCTGCTGACCACGCTGCTGCGCGGCGTTGGCGTCGAACGCGGCGGCCAAGAAGATCGGGCTGCGCTCGGCGTAGAAGTCGAGGACCTCCGGTGCATCGGGTGGCAGGCGGAACCCGTGCTTCGTCGCCCACTGCCCGATGTCGGCCGCGCCACCCTTGAGCACGGTGATGTCGAGCGCGTCGATCTTGACCTTCATGAGCTCTTCGGCGCCCGACGCCGCGGGAACGGCCTGCAGCCGAAGGGCATCATCGGCCGCGAACGGAGACGTCTCGCGAATCAGCCGCTGGAGGGTCCAGTCACCACCTTTCTCGACGCTCGAAGGAACGCCGGGAAGGGGCGTGATCGACCCGAAGGCGCCGCCGCCGCCCGCAAACTGGAAGGCGGTGACGTAGTGCTCGACGCCGTCGTGGTAGCCGGCGAAGGTCGTCGTCCGCAGGAGGTTGACCGCCCCGTTGGGGCCGATCAGCCCGCCGCAGGCGAGGGCCGGGGTGACTGCCAGGAAGATGCCGAGCATGGCCGCAGGAATTCCGATCCCCAGCCGGCCCATCGGCCCGAGGTGTCGCATCGCATTGCCCTCCCGGGGCTGGCCGGTCCGGGCGGACCGGCGGTTGCCGGCCCTGACGCCCGACCACGCGATGCGGTTCCTCGGGCTGATGGCCTCTCAGAGCTCGCCCTCAGGTCTCGGAGGGTCCATCGCAAGTGAGCGGGCGTAGACGCCCGCCCGGCGGCCCAGCCGGCCTCAGCTCGTCGGCCGCCAGATCTTGATGTCGTCGATCCCGGCCTCGACGAGGCTGTTCGGACCGCCGTCGGTCGCCTGGAAGACGAGGTGGACCGTGCGGTCGTCCGGGCTGGTGACGTCGACCTTGGCGGTCCGCCAGCTGGCGCCGACCGTCGCCGCGTTGCCGGTCACCGACCAGACCGGCGTCCGCACGCCCAGGTCGTCCTCGAGGAAGAGCGTCAAGCCGTCGGCGGCACTGCTCGGCCCATGGGCAAAGGTGTATCGGAACGTGAGGAAGCGCGGGTCGGGGCTGCCCGGGATCGAGATCGCCGTGCTTCGCAGCGTCGTCGTGCCGTCGAGGTCGGCGGCGTTGATCGACGTGCCGGCGGCGAGGCCGGTGATGAAGGCATACCTGCCGGAGGCGGTGCCGTCGGGCTGCATCCGGAGGCCGTTGAACGTCGTGGGCTCCGGGTTGCCGCGGGCGAAGCGGGCGGCCGCCGGCGCCGTGTCGGTGCCGTCCGGATTGACCTGCCAACCCCGACCGATCTCGGTGTCGTCGTAGAAGGGGCCGCAGTACTGGTCGGCCTGGCCGACGGCGGCGTATGGGCAGCCCGCGGCGCTGATCAGGTAGAGCAGGGCCGCCCGGTTCCGGGCCGTCTGCGGCGCGATGTTCTCGTCGGCTGGGTAGTGGTCACCCCAGACCGTCGGCGTCTCGGGCGGGTAGAGCTCCCACGTGAAGGAGAAGATCCGTTGGGCGCCGTACAGCCAGTCGATCTCGTCGCCGTCGGTGATGTAGAGGTCGCTGGACTGCTCGGGCTTGTAGCCGTTCCTGGCGGCCATCGCCCGGCCGAGCGCGACGAACGTCGCGTGGTCGATCGGCGTCATGTCCGACGGGATGTCCGTCTTCGTGTGGCCGTAGGGCCAGAGGATCAGCTGGCCATTCGTATGGAACGTGATGTGCGCCCGGATCTGCTGAATCCCGCCGATCACCCGGCTCCGCACGAAGTTCCGG
>DATLVO010000317.1:0-4588 GCA_035577485.1 Verrucomicrobiia bacterium | reverse complement strand
ACGGCGGCCCCGAGCGCGAGACCACGATCGTCTTCTCGGGCGACCTCGGCCGGCCGCACACCCCGATCATCCGCGATCCCACGATCCAGACCTCGGCCGACTACGTCCTCGTCGAGTCGACCTACGGCGGTCGCGAGCACGAGCCCGAGGCCGAGGCGATCCGCATCCTCACCGAGACGATCAAGATGGTGTCCGACGCCGGCGGCGTGCTGCTCGTCCCCTCGTTCGCGATCGGCCGGACGCAGGAGATCGTGTATGCGCTCGACCGGCTGCTCGAGCAGGGCGCGATCCCGCAGCTGCCGCTGTATCTCGACTCGCCAATGGCGTCGAAGGCCTCGGACATCTACCGCCGCCACGCCGAGTACTTCGACGACGAGACGCGGGCTCTCCTCCAGCACGGCGACACGCCGCTCGACTACCCGAACCAGACCGAGACGCGGGACGTGAAGGATTCGCAGGCGATCGAGCACGCCCAACGGCCGTACATGATCGTCGCCTCGAACGGGATGCTCACCGGCGGCCGGGTCCTCGGCCATCTCCGGATCCTGATCGACGACCCGGCCGCCACGCTGCTCTTTGTCGGCTACCAGGGCGTCGGCACCCTCGGCGCGCATCTCCAGGCCGGTGCGACGACCGTCAAGCTCGACGGGCAGGACCGCCAGGTCCGCTGCAAGATCCGCTCGATCAGCGGGTTCAGCGCCCACGCCGACGAGCCCGAGCTCCTCGACTGGCTCCGCCACTTCGCCGAGGGCAAATCGGCCGGCGCGCCGGGCTTCCCCCGCACGGTGTTCCTCGTCCACGGCGACCCGGAGGCCCAGATCATCATGGAGCCGAAGGTCCAGGCGCTGGGGTTCACGACCCACATCCCGCACTGGCGGGAGGTCGTCTCGCTGCGTTGACGGCCGCGCGGCGCAGAGCTCGTGTCGCGTATCACGCAACGCCGGTTCGTCTGATGGGACGTCGAGGGCATTGGAATCTCGCCGCCGGACAATCGCGGCGATGCCCGATACCTCGATTCTGACCGCGACCGAGCTCGCCTCGATCCGGCGCCCGTACCGCGGTGCCCGCCTCCTGCCGGCCCGTGCCTACCACGACCCCGCGATCCACGAATGGGAGCGCGAGCGGTTCTTGCGGCACGACTGGGTGGTCGTCGGACGGACCGCCGAGGCGCCCGATCCGGGCACCTTCTTCACCGCGGACCTCGATGGGGAGCCGCTGCTCATCGTCCGCGGCCGCGACGGCGAGCTGCGCGGGTTCTACAACGTCTGCCAGCACCGAGGCACCGCCGTCGTCGAGGAGCCGTGCGGGACCGCGGTCCGGTTCCAGTGCCCGTACCACGCCTGGATCTACGACCTCGAGGGCCACCTCGTCCGGGCCAAGCACACCGAGGACCTCGACGATTTCAGCCTCCAGGAGTACGGCCTCAACCGGGTCCGGCTCGAGACGTGGCAGGGCTTCGTCTTCGTGAATCTCGACGCGGCGGCGGCGCCGCTCGCCGATCAGCTCGGCGATCTCGTCGAGCGGTTCGCCCGGTTCGACTTCGCGGCCCTGAGGCCCGTACGGACGATCACCTACGAGGTCGCCGCGAACTGGAAGTTCGTCGCCGAGAACTACTCGGAGTGCTACCACTGCCCGGGTCTCCATCCCCAGCTCAATAAGCTGACCCCGTACGACGTCGGCGCCGAGTACGAGCCGGACGGCGCCTGGCAAGGCGGCTGGATGGAGCTGCGGGCCGGGGCCGAGACGATGGCCCTCGATGGCGGCCTGGGATCCCGTCGCGGGCGGCCCGTCATGACCGGGATCACCGTCCAGGACGAGCGCCGGATCGACTACTACATCGTCTGGCCGACGACGTTCCTGTCGATCCATCCGGACTACCTGCTCGTCCATCGCCTTGCCCCCGACGGGCCGTCGCGGACGACGATCGTGTGCGAGTTCCTGTTCCCGGAGACGACGATCGCCCTGGCCGACTTCGACCCTTCCGACGCGATCGCCTTCTGGGACCTGACGAACAGCCAGGACTGGCACGTCTGCGAGCTCCAGCAGCGGGGGACGGCGTCGCGGTCCTGGGTCTCCGGTCGGTACTCGAACCTCGAGGAATCGGTCCACGCCTTCGACCTCATGGTCGCCGACCGCTACGCGGACGACGGCGTCGTCAGCCGGCGCTCGCTGCTCCAGCGCGGCGAGGCGACCGATACGACGGAGGCGACCGAGGCCACCGAGGCGGGCAAGGACGGAGCCGCCTCGCGAGCGACCGCATCCGGAAATGGGCGTGAGCATCCCCACGACCACGCCACCGCTCGGGTCACGACGCGCGCCACGGCCGGCGTCGGCACGAGGGCTCAGGAGGATCGAGCATGACCACCGCCACCCGCGAGGTCGCCGAGGGCTCGACGGCCTCGACGCTCTACTTCGGCCCCTGGTACCGCCGGTCGCCGTTCTTCGAGAAGACGCTCGCCGCCGGCTGCTCCGCCTACGACATCTACAACCACATGTACCTGCCGGGCTACTACGCGGACCCGGTCGAGGAGTACTGGGCGCTGCTGAACGGCGTGACCCTGTGGGATGTCGGCGTCGAGCGGATCGTCGAGATCACGGGTCCTGACGCGTCGGCGTTCACGAACTCCCTGACCTGCCGCGATCTCACGAAGTGCGCCGTCGGCCAGGGCAAGTACGTCCTGATCACGGCCGAGGACGGCGGCATCGTCAACGATCCGGTCCTCCTCCGCGTCGAGGAGAACCGCTGGTGGCTCGCCCTCGCCGACTCCGATGCCGGGCTCTGGGCGCGCGGCGTGGCGATCCACAGCGGGCTCGACGTCACGGTCCGCGAGCCGGACGTCCACCCCGTCCAGGTCCAGGGCCCGAAGTCGAAGGACGTGATCCGGACCATGTTCGGCGACGCGGTCGCCGACCTCCGGTACTACTGGGCGGCCGAGGCCGAGCTGGACGGCATCCCGGTCGTGATCAGCCGGACGGGCTGGACCGGCGAGGTCGGCTACGAGATCTATCTTCGCGACGGATCCCGCGGCGGCGAGCTCTGGGACCGGATCATGGAGGCCGGCCGGCCGCACGACATCCGCCCGATCGCGCCATGCGAGGCGCGCCGGATCGAGGCCGGGATCTTCAACTACGGCTCGGACATGACGATCGAGAACAACCCCTTCGAGGTGTCCGGCCTGGAGCGGCTCGTCGAGCCGCAGGAGGCCGACTACATCGGGAAGGCGGCGCTCGAGGCGATCCGGGCTCGCGGGGTGAGCCGCAAGCTCGTCGGTCTTGAGGTTGAGGGCGACGCCCTGCCGTTCGAGATCGCCGAGAAGCGCCCCGCGCTCCACGACGGTCAGAACGTCGGCACGGTCACCGACCTGATCTGGTCGCCGCGGCTCGAGAAGAACATCGGCTACGTCTGGATGCCGATCGAGCTGGCGGCCCCGGGAACGGAGCTCGAGATCGAGGGGCCGGACGGGTCGCGGGCGTTCGGCCGGACGGCCGCCCTGCCGTTCCTCGATCCAAAGAAGCAGGTGCCGCTCAGCTGACGATCAGGCGGCCTCGGGGACCGCCTGAGTCGATCCGCGACTCGAATATCGAGCTGCCACGCTCGCCGTGGCAGCGATTCCTGCCTGGACGAGCGTGCAGCAGGCGAGTCTGAGTCGGTCCCCGACTCAGGCGTCGGCCCGCGGCCCTGCCTTCAGGCCGGCGGCGCGTCCTCGACGACCATCGAGCCGCGCTCCGTGCGGAACGCCCCCAGCCGCCAGGCGATGAGCAGCGCGATCGAGACGACCGCGACGATGATCGTCGAGATGGCGTTGATCTGGGGCGAGACCCCGAGCTTGATCGCGCTGTAGATCTCGACCGGCAGGGTCGTCGAGCCCACGCCGGTGTTGAACGACGTGATCACGAGATCGTCGAACGAGAGGGCGAACGCGAGCATCGCCCCGGCCGCCACCGCCGGCGCGATCAGCGGCAACGTGACGTGCCAGAACGCTCCCCGGGCCGAGGCACCGAGATCGCGCGCGGCCTCCTCGAGCCGGGGGTCCATGCCGGCCGCCCGCGCCCGGACCGTGACGGCGACATACGAGATGCAGAACGTGACGTGGGCGATCGCGATCTGCCCGAGCGAGCCGTTCTGGCCGAACAGCTGGGCGAAGAAGATCAGCAGGCTGATGCCCATGATGATCTCGGGCGTCACCATCGGCAGCAGGATCAGGGTCTCGGTCGCTCCCGATCCCCGGAACTTCAACCGGGCGAGCCCGAGCCCGAGGAGCGAGCCAAGGATCGTCGAGCCGACGACGGCGATCGCCGCGACCTGGAGGGTGACGCCGAGGGCGTCGGTGAGGCTCTGGTTCGCGAAGAGCTTCGGGTACCAGTCGGTGGTGAAGCCGAGCCACACGAAGTTGCGGCGCGAGATGTTGAAGCTGAACACGATCAGGACGACGATCGGCGCGAACAGGAAGGCGTAGATCAGGAGCGCGAAGGCGGTCAGCCAGCGATTGCCGCCGCGGTTCACGCCAGGACCTCGCGCCGGAGCGTGCGCAGCGCGAGGAGGGTCCCCGCAAGCGTCACGACCATGAGCAGGAACCCGAGGGCCGAC
>DATLVO010000316.1:0-9925 GCA_035577485.1 Verrucomicrobiia bacterium | reverse complement strand
CGCCGGCCGGCCGACGGCTCGGTCCTCCCTGGTCCTCCGGGGGTCGGCTTCCGAGACCGAGCGACGGCAGCGGCGGCGCGGTCGCGAGCGGCACCTTCGTGCCCTCGGCCAGCTCGACCGTCTTCGCGACGCCGCCGCCGGTGGGGTCGAACATCTCCCAGCCGTAGCCCGGGAAGTACACCTCCACCCAGGCGTGGGCCGAGCTCGTCAGGACGAGCTCGCCGCCGGTCCTCTGGTCGAGCGTCCCCGGGAGGAAGCCCTCGACGAGGCGGGTCGGGATGCCCTCGTGTCGGAGGAGGATCGCCATCGTGCTCGCGTAGTGCTCGCAGTAGCCCTGCTTGTACTTGGCAAAGCACTCCACGATGCTCGAGGACTGGTTGCAGACGCCGATCACGTTCGTTTGGTACGAGTAGCGGTCACTCCGGAGCTCGGTGACCATCGCTTCCGCGAGGTCGAACGGGGTGTCGTGACCGGACGCCTTGGCCTTTGCCTTGATGTCCTCGATGAGCTTCGTCGCCTCGGGTCCCATGGCGCCGTCCGGGATGCGCGTGTATCGGGCGACGATGCCCGGCGGATAGGCCGTCCCCGCGGCCCGGAGCCGATTGTTCGTCAGCCCGCCCGGGATGTCCTGCCGCGTCGGGATCGCCGCGGTGACCGTGTACGGGTCGGACGGGCCGATCGCGATCGACTGGAAATAGCCGTCGGTGCCGGTCAGGTCGAGCGTCACCGGCCGGTCGATCGTGAGCGGATCGATCGGGCTGAACGCCACCTTGTAGAACGAGCTCTGCGGCTCGATCCGGAACGTGACGTTCGTCCGGGCCGCTCCCTCGGGGATCCGATCGAGCGTCCCGCTGAGGATGCTCGTCCCCGGGTCGCGCGCCGTCTGGGTCAGGGTGCTCGAGGTCCAGCCGTTCAAAGTGAAGGTGTCGTAGGCCGTGGCCCGCCAGTAGTACGGATACGGATCACCCGGGGTCCGGTGGATCTCGAGCGCCGGATCGTTCGACGGGGACCAGAGCCCGCCGATCGTGACCTGGGCACCGAACGACGGCACGCCGAGGGACCTGCTGTCCGGCGCCGCGGGGATGATCCGTTGCAGCCACTGGCTGATGTCGACGAGCGCAGGTTTCGCGCCCTCCCAGAAGCCGGCCAGCGGCGCGGACCGGGCGCTCGCGGTGAGCGTGAGGGCCGCGAACACGGTGATGAGGACGAAGACTGTCCCACCACGGATGTAGAGCGCGCCGACCGTCGCCGGGTCGCCGATCCGGCGTCGGGCCCAGGTCGCCCGCTCGTCGAGCGCATGAAGGCGGGTCAGCAGGAACAGTGACGCCAAGGAGAACAGGACGAGGAACCACAGCTGGTAGTCGTGGTTGGTCGCCGACATGTTCGCGATGAGGATCGCCCCGAGGACGATGATCGGGCCGATCGGGCGACCGTGCCGGAACACCGCCGCGGCCGCGAACTGGCCATTGGCCCAGCAGATGAGCCCGAGGACGAGCATGTAGTGCCCCGTCTCGCGGGTCACGACGAGGCCTCGGACGACGAGATCCAGGACCGCATTGACGCAGGCGGTCGCGGTCGCTTCGTAGCGGGCCTGGAACGAGCCATGCGGCAGGAGGACGCTGCCGACGAGGATCGGCACGATCAGCGCGGCGAGGATCGCCCCGACGAGGTGCGCGAGCGGCCGGCCCCAGCCGAACCGCGCCCCGGCAAAGCCGACCACGACGCCGCCGAGGGCCACCCAGGGGAGGAAGGTGGTCGCGTCGCGTCGGCCGAGGACCAGCGCCGCGTCGTCCAGGGACCAGGCGACGGTGACGGCCATGATCGCGACGAGCACGAGGCTGATCCAGCCCTCGGCCGGGGCCCGGAGGAGACGGGCGCGGGTCGCGCCGATCATGCGCCGAGGGCCTCCGTCAGCGACGCGCCGGGCGTCACGTGATGGACCCGGATCTCGTACTCGGCGAGGGCGTGCCGGAGGGCCCGGGCCCGCTGGGCCCGTTGCTCCTCCGTCGTCGCGTCCAGCGGGGCGATCCGCTCGCCCTGCCGCGCTCGTTCCGCGCGGTCCAGCCGATCGGCGGCCGCGGCGTCGAGCGTGACGACGACAGAGCCGATCCCGCGGCTGCGGAGGGCCGCGATCGGCCGGACCCAGCTCGGATCGAGCGAGGGGCTGATGACGATCGCGGTCATCCCCCGGCGCAACCGCCCGGCGGCGGCCATGAGGCTCTCGGCGAGCGGCGTCGAGCCGTCGCCCTCGACCGCGGCGAGGAGCTGCATGATCTTGAGGTGCTGGCGGCTGCCCCGGTCGGCCGGCAGGATCGCGAGGCGATGGGCGTTCACCGTCATCCCCACCGCCCGGTTCTCGAGGAGCGCCTTGTCGGCGATCGAGGCGGCGGCCCGGACCGCGACCTCGACGGTCGAGTCGTCGCCGCGACCGGCCTGGGCGCTCCGATCGAGGTCGAGGAAGATCCAGGCATCGGCCGTCTGCTCGAGCTCGAACTCCTTGACCTGGATCTCGCCGTGTCGGGCGGTCGATCGCCAGTGGATCCGGTTGAACGCGTCACCGGGCGCGTACGGACGGACCGCGGTCGCCAGGGGCGTCGCCTGGAGCGTCCGCTCGGGGGCCGCGTGGCTGCCCTCGATGTTGGCCGCCGGCAGGCGCCACATCGGCAGCCGCTCGATCCGGGGGTAGACGACGACCGCGATCCCCTGCCCGACCGACGCGGACGCCTCGAAGAACCCGAACGGGTCGCCGGTCCGGATCTGCAGCGGCTCGATCCGGAAATGGCCGCGCCGGACCAGCGGCGCCCGGACCAGCCAGGATCGCTCGCTCCGCGAGCCGAGGGTGATCGCCCGGCCGGGAAGGCCGCCCGGCAGTGTCGTCGGGTTGTGGATCTCGAGCCACGGCTTGGGCATGCGGCTCGTATTGCGCAGGGTGTACGTCACCTGGAGCCGATCGCCGACGTGGCCGGTGAGCTGGCTGACGGCGTACCCCGCCTCGAGATCGGCGAGGCCGAGCCGGGTCAGGATGTAGGACCCGCCGACGACGAGGATCGCGAGGTAGACGAGGTAGAAGAGGAACCCGAAGCCCGTCGAGAACGACGCCACGACGAGGATCGCGGCGATGACGAAGAGCTGGAAGCGTCGGATCATCGGGATCGATCGACCGTGACGGGAGCGGGTGGGGTGATGCCGGCTACGCGGTCGCCGCGCCCTGTCCGGCCGGGCGGATCGCCTTCGGGCCGTTCGGGCCGCCGGTCGGCCGGATGCCCTCGATGGCGATCGAGTCGAGCAGCTCGCGGATCACGTTCCCGGATTGGACGTCGTGGATCGACGAGCTCGTCTTGATGATCAGGCGATGCGCCAGGGCCGGCTCCGCGAGCGCCTTGACGTCGTCCGGGATCACGTAGTCGCGGCCGAGGAGGCCGGCGAGGGCCTGGCCCGCCCGATACAGGGCGATCGACCCGCGCGGCGACGCGCCGAGGTAGACGTCGGGATGGATCCGCGTCGCGCCGACGAGCCGGACGATGTAGTCGGCGACCGATGGGTCGACATAGATGTCGCGGATCGCGTTCTGCATCCCGCGCAGCTCGTCGACCGTGCAGACGACCTCGAGCTGATCGAGTGGGTGACTGCGCTTCTGTTCGTCGAGGATCATCACCTCGTCGAGCGGCTGCGGGTAGCCGAGCTGGATCCGGAGCATGAACCGGTCGAGCTGGGCCTCGGGCAGGGCGAACGTGCCCTCGTACTCGATCGGGTTCTGGGTCGCGATGACGAGGAACGGGTCCGGCATCGCGTACGTCGTCCCGTCGATCGTGGCCTGGCGCTCCTCCATCGACTCGAGGAGGCTCGACTGCGTCTTCGGCGTCGCCCGGTTGATCTCGTCGGCGAGGACGACCTGGCTCATGATCGGGCCGGGCCGGAACTCGAACTCCTGGGTCTTCTGGTTGTAGATCGAGAGGCCGGTCACGTCGGACGGCAGGAGGTCCGGCGTGAACTGGATCCGCCGGAAGCTGCAACCCAGACTGCGGGCGATCGCCTTGGCGAGGACGGTCTTGCCCGTCCCCGGGACGTCCTCGATCAGGAGATGGCCGCGACAGAGGAGGGCGACCAGGGCGAGACGGACCTCGTGATGCTTGCCGATGATCACGTGTTCGACGTTCGCGAGGACCTTCTCACCGGTCTGCTGCAGGTTGGTCATCGGGCTCCTCGCGGGCATCACCGAACGGGTCGTTCGGCGTGGGGTTTGCTGGATAGTACGTCCGGTCGGGCTCGGAGGTTCGAGATGGACCTCTGACGCCGGCCATCGTCGGGGTGTGGTGTCTCGGCGACGTCGTGCTCCGACCGGCCTTCGGAGGCCCGGAGCTCAGCCGTTCGGCTCGAGCCTCGGATCGGGCTCGGCCCGCCGCCATTCTCGTGCGGCGAGCACAAGCGACCTGTGTTGCGAGCAGGGCACCGATCCTGCGGCAAGCTTGTCGGTTTCCGCTCGCGGCACGAGAGCAAGGTGCCGTGTTCGTTCGAACGGACGTCCGCCTCGTTCGATGTGCACGTGGAGCGAGAACCGTGGACCGTCCCGCCGCCGGGGTTCAGCTGCGGAGCTCAGCCGCGGATGACGGTGACCGCTGCTACGGCGATCGTCATCAGCGCGCCGACGGCGCTCATCGCCGCGAGGATCCATTCGCCGCCCGCCCCGGCGGCGACGGCGACCAGCGCGAAGAGCGAGGCGAGCACGAGGGCCACGAGCGCCAGCCCGAGGCGCTCGATCCACGGCCGCGGCTCCACCGGTTGTGGCGGCGGGGCTCCATCCGGCTGGGTTGGGCGCCGCTCCGCCTCGTCCGTCGGCCGCTCGTCGGTCATGGCTTGGCGAGTTTGAAGAACAGGGTCATCAGGTCACCCGCAAGCGGCGCGGCGCGAGCCCCCCCGCGACCGCCCTGCTCGACGATCACCGCGATCGCGACCTGCGGGTGATCCACGGGAGCGAAGCCGATGAACCAGGAGTGCGGCGCGCCCGAGCCACCCAGCTCGGCCGTGCCCGACTTGCCGGCGGTGGGGATCCCCGCGACCTTCGCCCCGGTCGTGAACTGCCGACCGATCGAGCTCTCGACGGCGCCCTGCATCGCGGCGGCGATCGCGTTCGCTTCCTCCGGCCCGATGACGCGCCCGAGCTCGGCCGGCTGGATGCGCCGCGTCCCGTCGCGACCCGTCGTGGCGATGACGAGGTGCGGCTTCATGAGCGTGCCGTCGTTGGCGACCGTGCACGCGACCAGAGCCATCTGCAGCGGCGTCACGAGCGTCTCGGCCTGGCCGTACGAGGCGTTGGCCAGCTCGACCTGGTCGCTGAACCCACCGGGACCTCCGCCGCCGGGGTTCGTGACCTGTGACGGCTGGGTCGGCAGGTCGAACGGGATCGGCGCCCCGAAGCCCATCCGGCCGGCGAATGAGGCGAGATTGTCGCCGCCGGTCCGGAGGCCGGTCAGCGCGTACCAGATGTTCGACGACCATTCGGTGGCGGTCACGAGGTCGAAGGAACGGGCCGGGACCCCGGGATGCTCGTGGACCCGGAAGCCCTGCACGAGCAGGCCGTCATTCTCGGCCTTCGGCTGCTCGGGATACGTGGTCGTCGGCGTGATCCGGCCGGAGCCGAGCCCGGCGATCGCGGTCACGATCTTGAACACCGAGCCGGGCACGTACTGGCCCTGGGTGGCGCGGGTGAGCAGCGGCTGGGCCTTGTTGTCCCGGACGGCCGCGAATCCCGCGTCCTCGGTGTCGGGGTCGGGGGCGGCGATGGCCGACGCGTCGTAGGTCGGGGTCGAGGCGAGGGCGAGGATCTCGCCGGTCGTCGGATCGATCATCACGACGGCACCGCGATCGGACCCGAGCCCCTTCACCGCCGCGTCTTGGAGCGCCGACATGATGCCCAGCGTCAGCTTCTGAGGGTCGTACGGGTCGGTCTGGAACTTGCGAAGGACATCGCCGATTGCGTTGCCGTTGGACACGCCGGTCAGCTCGGCATTCCAGGAGCGCTCGAGACCCGCGGTCCCGTACTGCCGCGACGCGTAGCCGACGACCGTGCTGAAGGCCCGATCGGCGTACGTGCGGTACGGCTCGCCGTTCTTGTCGCGCTTGTTCGCGGCCAGGACCTTGCCGTCGCGATCGACGATCGCGCCGCGAACGACGTTCCGTGCGGCCGCGATGACGGCCGGGTTATCCGGAGCCCGCGACAGGTCGGGCGAACGGAGCACCTGCCAATAGCCGGCGCCGAGGGCGAGGCCGGCGAAGGCGACGGTCAGGGCGAGGCCGACGTGACCGATCGTGCGGCCGAGGGGCCGCCGTCGGATCGGCGCACGGGTCGGGACGAGCGCAGGAGCGCCGGCGGGGTTCATGGGCGGCCCTCGCGGGCAGGGACGGACGCAGCCGCCGCGGATGGACGACCGCGGCCGGCGAGCCGGGCGAGACGACCGGGCCGGCGCGGCGGTGGCGGCGGCTCCACGCCCCGATCCGACAGTGCGAGCAGCAGGCCCACGATGATGCCGTTGACGAGCAGCGACGACCCGCCATAGCTGATGAACGGGAGCGTGATCCCGGTGAGCGGGATCAGCTTGAGATTGCCGGCGGCGATGATGAACGCCTGTGTCCCGATGACGAGGGACAGGCCGGCCGCGAGGATCGCCCGGAAGTCGTCCGCCGCCGATGCCGCGATCCGCAGGCCCCGCTCGACCACGACGAGGAACAGGCCGAGGATCGCCATCACCCCGACGAGCCCGAGCTCCTCGCCCAGGGCGGCGAGCGGAAAGTCGGTGTGGACCTCGGGGATCGGCAGGTTGCCGTTGATCGTGGGCAGGCCGGCGCCGAGCCCCGTCCCGAGGAGTCCGCCCCGGGCGAACGCGTACAGCGACTGGATGATCTGGTAGCCGGTTCCCGCGGGCGTCCGGAACGGGTCGACCCAGATGTCGACCCGGACGCGGACCGTGTCGAACAGCTGGTACATCACGAACGCGCCGACCAGGAAGAGGACGATCCCGACCGCGACGTAGCCCGGCCGGCCCGTCGCGACGTAGAGCAGGGCGAGGAACACCGTGAAGAACAGGAGCGCCGCCCCGAGGTCGCGCTGGACGACGACGATCCCGAGGGCGATCGCCCACATCGCGACCATCGGCACGACGAAGGGCAAGGGCGGCAGCGAGATCGGCCCCACCTTCGTCGACTCCTCGACGAGGAGCGGGCGGAACTCGGACAGGTAGCCGGCAAGGAAGACGACGAGGATGACCTTCAGCAGCTCGGACGGCTGGCCGCTGATCGGTCCGAGCGTCAGGCTCAGCCGCTGCCCGTTCACCTCATCGCCGAGGACGAACGTCGCCAGCAGCAGGGCCACTCCGGCCGCGGCCCAGGTGTACTTGTAGAGCCGAAGCCAGCGGTCGTTCCGGACGGTGACCGCTAGCGTGGTCGCCAGAACGAACGACAGGATGAGCCAGGTCAGCTGGACATCCCCGAGGCCGAGTCGCCACGGCCCGACGGTCTGCACGACGAGCGTCTGCGGCAGCCGCTCCATCAGCAGAAGGCTGATCCCGCCGAGCATCGCGACCGTCGGCAGGAGGATCTGGTCCATCCGACGGCCTGACAGGATCAGGACGAGGTGGGTGATCCCGAGCAGGCCGAGGTAGACCGCGAGATGGAGCGGGTTCGCCGGGTGCAGGCCGGTCGCCTCGCCCGGGTCGGCGACGTGCCGGGTCAGCTCGAGCGAGACGCTGCCGACGAGGATCGTCGCCGCGACGACGGCCAGGAGCTTCGTCTCACGCCAGCGCGGCCGCGGCCGGATCGATCCGAAGATCGCAGGCAGGGTCGACGCGGCGGCGGTCATCGGCCCGACGCGCTGCTGCGGGGGCGCTCGAGACGGAGCCGGACCTGGCCGACCTGGATCACGTCGCCGAAGCCGAGCGGCGCCACGCCCTCGACGGGCGAGCCATTGACGAACGTGCCGTTCGTGCTGCCGAGGTCCTCGATGTACCAGGCGCGGCCGCGGAACGTGAGGATCGCGTGCTCGGCCGATACGAACTGGTCCTCGACGACGACCGCGTTGTTCACGTCGCGCCCGACGGTCGCGATCGCATCGAGCGCGAGCGAGGTGCCTTCGGCCGGCTCGCCGGCGGGCGACGTGACGACGACGAGCCGCCCGAGCTCGGCCCCGGGCTCACGCGCGGCCGCACGCAGGTCGCCGACGAGGGCACGCGCGATCCGGAAGAGGAACAGGTAGAGGAGGCCCAGGAAGAGGAGCCGGACGATCCAGACGGTCAGGAGGAACGGGTCCATCAGCTCGGGTTCGGTGGGGCGGCCGCCGAATCGTGCGAGGGTCCGCCGCCGGCCGCCTCGTGCGCGTCAGCCGGTCGAGCGTCCGGATCCGCGGTGTCGAGGTCGACCTCGTTGCCGACCGCTTCCACGACGAACGCCGTCGTCCCGATCCGGATCCGATCGCCCGCGCCCAGCGCGACCGACTCGACCCGCCGATCGTTGACGAAGGACCCGTTCGTGCTGCCGAGGTCGGAAAGGACGAGCGTCCCCCGTCTCCCGTCGATCCGCGCGTGATGCCGGGACGCCCGCCCGTCGCGAACCACGAGGCGGTTGTCCGGCGCGCGCCCGATCGTCAGGGGACGCCCGTCGAAGGCGATCGTCCGGCTCGAGCCGTCGGCGCGCGTCTCGCGGATGATCGCCCGCGGGCCGTCCGACGACGGGACGACGAACACGGAGGTCTGGTCGGGCGAGCCTGTGGCGGGCTCCGATCTCGACCGGGTCGCGGCTGCGACGGGCGTCGGGCCGCCGGGGGCGGCCGGCACGGACCCGTCGGGCGCATCGTCCGGGCCCTGGTCGTCGGGGGCCCGGTCGTCGCCGGCGGCCGCCCTTTCCGGGCCGGCGTTCTCGGCGTCGGCGCCAGGACGCCCAGTGGCCTCGGCGTCGACGGCGATGTCACCGGGCTCGACCGAAGGATCGGATCGCAGGGCGACCGTCGGCCGGTCCAGCAGACTGTAGCCGTGGCCGCGGGCGAAGGCGAGGGCCCCGTCGGCGAGATCCGCCGCGAGCGACGGTGCGGCGGAACGGAGCGCGGTGAGGTCGGCGGGCGCAAGCCGGACGGTGAACCGATGCGGGACGAGCGTCCTCGCGCCGTCGCGAACCCGCGAGCCCTCCATCGCGCGCTCGAGCCGGCGCAGGACCTGGATCGGGCGGATGGCCGTCTTGAAGAGCCGCGCCGCCTGACGCTCGAAGAGCCGCTCGAGGAACCGCTCCACGGCGGCCAAGGGTCCCATCCGGGGGCGGAGTCTAGCAGACGATCCCGAGACCACCGCCGGTGCCGAGCTGAGCTTCCGGAGTGCTGCCACGGCCCGGTTTCCACGATCGAGCGGGCCGGTTCGGGACCATCGTCCCGCCGTTGCCCGTACCTGCGTTGGGGGCGCTGATCTGACCCTGCGCTATACTCTCGCCCCGTTCGGTCGGCCGTCCGGCTCCGACGTGTTCACCGCGCACCGGGGGCATGATGCCCGAGATCCTCACCGAGTCCTTCTGCGAGCGTTGCGGAACGCGCTACACCTTCGAGTCCGCGGCGCCCCGCAAGACCCGCCGCCTCGGCCAGTTCAAGACGCTGTCCAAGGGCCTCAAGAACTACGTTCTGAGCGACGACACGTCCATGGACGAGGCGATGGCGGCCGCCCGGAGCGACGAGGAGCGCGAGGCGACCAGCCAGCAACTCGACGCCTTCCACGCGACGTTCAACTTCTGCATGAACTGCCGGCAGTACACGTGCGCGAACTGCTGGAACCCGGTCGAGGGCCGCTGCCTCACGTGCGCTCCCAACCTCGGCGCCGAGGTCCTCCCCGCACCCTTCGCCGACACCGCGGGGTTCGAGCCGATCCGGATGGATGCCGAGGCGTGGCCGGAGATCGAT
>DATLVO010000315.1:0-3429 GCA_035577485.1 Verrucomicrobiia bacterium | reverse complement strand
GGCCCAGTGCGGGATCTGCACCCCGGGCATGCTGATGGCGGCGCGGGCGTATCTCGACGCCGGCGGCGGCCCGGATGACGGGGCGATCCGCGAATCGATCGCGGGCAACCTCTGCCGTTGCACGGGCTACACGAAGATCGTCGAGGCGATCGCGATCGCCGCCGGAGGCCACCGATGACGAAGAAACGGGTCCCCGTCCCGACGGGAGCCGACCAACCGGTGGACGCAGCCGAACCCGAGGACACCGGGGCCATCGAGGCCACCGGGGCCGCCGAGGCCGCCGAGTCCGCCGCCGACGCCATTGGAGCGAGCAAGACCGCTGAGGATTCGGGCTCGCCTTCGAGCGCCGAGTACACGGTCGCCTTCAGCCCGCGCCAGGTCGCCGTCGGGTTCGCGGTCGTCGCCGGCCTGGTCGCGATCGCGCTCAGCCGTCGCCGTCGGCGCGGCCGATCCCCCGCGGACGACTGACCCGTGCCGGTTGCCCCGCCGATCGACACGCCGGCGACGCTCGACGAGGCGTTCGCCCTCCTCGCGTCGTCGACCGCCGACGACCCGATCACGCCGATCGCTGGCGGCACCGACGTCATGGTCCGGATCACCGGCGAGATCGGCGAGCCGCCCGAGCGGATGATCGATCTCTCGCGCCTCGATGGCTTGCGTGGCATCGCGGTCGAGGGCGCCGCGGTCGTGCTCGGCGCGCTGACCAGCTACACCGAGATCCGTCGATCCGGCGTCTGCCGCGAGCATCTGCCGGCGCTCGTCGAGGCGTCGGCGACGATCGGCGCCGCCCAGATCCAGAACCGCGGCACGATCGGCGGCAACATCGCCAACGCCTCGCCGGCCGGCGACACGCTGCCTGTGCTCCTCGCCCTCGACGCCGCGATCGTCGTCGGCGGTCCGCGCGGCGAGCGAACGGTTGCGGCCGACGATTTCTGGGTCGCCTATCGACGCACCGCCCTCGCGCCGGACGAGCTGATCCTGCGCGTGAGGATTCCCCTCGCCGGCGGTCGGGAGACCCGGTTCCGGAAGGTCGGGACGCGTCGCGCCCAGGCGATCAGCAAGGTCGTGATGGCGCTGTCGTGGCGAGAGGCGATGCGCTCCGAGACAGGCCCGGTCTGGGGTGACGTGCGCCTCGGGCTCGGCTCCGTCGCCGACCGACCCATGCGGGCCCGGGCGACCGAGGCGGTCCTGACCGGGGTCGGCCCGACGCGCGAGACCGCCGACGCGGCGGCCGAGGCGCTGGCAGCGGAGATCGTCCCGATCGACGACGTCCGCTCGACCGCGGACTACCGCCGGGCCGTCGCGGCCCGGGTCCTGCATCGGATGCTCCGCGACGCCGGTGGCTGGTGACCGCGGCGGGCCGGCGATGGCCGCGATGACGCACGGAGCCGAGCACCCGAACGCAACGACGTATCGAGCCACGGCCAACGCGTTCCGCGCCCGGAACTTCGCCCAGTTCGATCGGTTCGTCGACGAGGACGTCGTCTGGCACGTGCCCGGTCGCCATGCGCGGGCTGGCGACATCCGAGGTCGCCAGGCCGTCGTCGCCTGGCTGGCCGGAGTGGCCGAGATCGGGTTCTGGCTGACCGAGCACGACGTATTCGGGAACGATGAGCACGTCTGCGCGCTGAGCATGATGGGAGCCCGGCGCCCCGGCATCGAGGTCGAGACCCGGGTCGTCAGCGTCTTCCATTACCGGGGCGGAAAGCAGGTCGAGCGCTGGTTCTACCCCGAGGACGCCGACGCCTGGGAACGGATTTTCGGGTGAGGTGGCCGGAATGATCGAGGTTCGCGGCCTGGCCGTTCCGGGTATGGACGAGATCCTCTCCGCGGAAGCCCTCGCCTTCGTCGCCGACCTCCAATCCCGGTTCGGGCCGCGTCGCGACGCGCTGCTCCAGGCCCGCCGCGATCGGCAGGCGGCGATCGACGCCGGAGCTGACCTCGACTTCGATCCTTCGACGGCCGAGATCCGCGCCGCGGCGTGGACCGTGCCGGCGGCACCGGCCGACCTCGACGACCGGCGGGTCGAGATCACCGGCCCCGCCGAGCCGAAGATGATGATCAACGCCCTGAACTCCGGCGCCCGGGTGTTCATGGCCGACCTCGAGGATGCGCTGAGCCCGACCTGGGCGAACGTCGTCGGTGGCCAGGTCGCGCTTCGCGACGCCGTCCGCGGCGAGCTCGCCTTCACGAGCCCGGAGGGCAAGGCCTACCGGGTGGGGGAGCAGCCGGCACAGCTCGTCGTTCGGCCGCGAGGCTGGCACCTCGACGAGCGACACGTCCTCGTCGACGGCCGGCCGGTGAGCGCCTCCCTCGTGGACGCCGGCCTGTACCTCTTCCACAACGCGGCCGAGCGGATCCGTCGCGGGACGGCGCCGTACCTCTACCTGCCGAAGCTCCAGTCGGCGGCCGAGGCGGGCCTCTGGCACGACGTGTTCGTCCAGGCCGAAGCCGAGCTCGGGGTCCCGGCGGGCTCGATCCGGACCACCGTCCTGATCGAGACGATCCACGCGGCCTTCGCGATGGACGAGATCCTCCATGCCCTCGGGCCGTTCGCGGCGGGGCTGAATGCCGGTCGCTGGGACTACCTGTTCAGCTGCATCAAGACGTTCCGCGGCCGAGCCGACCGGATCCTTCCGGAACGGGCCCAGCTGACGATGACGACGCCGTTCATGCGGGCCTACACGGAGCTGCTCGTCCGGACGTGCCATCGCCGGGGCGCCCACGCGATCGGGGGCATGGCGGCGTTCATCCCGTCTCGGCGCGACGCCGCGGTGAACGAGGCAGCCATGGCCCGGGTGCGCGACGACAAGGAACGGGAGTCGCGCGACGGCTTCGACGGCACGTGGGTCGCCCATCCCGACCTCGTCCCGCTCGCGACGGAGATCTTCGACGGGGTCCTCGGCGACCGGCCGAACCAGAAGGACCGACAGCGCCCGGATGTCCGCGTCTCGGCGGCCGACCTGCTCGATTTCGCCGTTCCCGGCGGCCGCGTGACCGAGAGCGGCGTCCGCCTGAACGTGTCGGTCGCGCTCCAGTACCTCGACGCCTGGCTGGCAGGCAATGGCGCCGCCGCGATCAACAACCTGATGGAGGACGCGGCCACGGCGGAGATCTCACGGTCCCAGTTGTGGCAGTGGCGGGTCGAGGGCGCGACGCTCGACGACGGCCGCCGGGTCACGGGCCCGCTCTACGCCTCGATCCGGGACGAGGAGCTGGCGGCGCTCGGCGGCCGGGCGGGCGGCAACGGGAATCTCGCGGCCGCGACGGAGGTGCTCGACGCCCTGGTCCTCGACGACACGTTCACCGAGTTCCTGACGATCCCGGCGGGCGCGCTGCTCGACTGAGCGGTTCCATCCGGTCACGCCGATCGCGCTGAACGCCCAGCGTTCCTACGAGCGGTCGGCGCCCGCCGGGAGGAGACGGTCG
>DATLVO010000314.1:0-2008 GCA_035577485.1 Verrucomicrobiia bacterium | reverse complement strand
TCATGTGGATGCCGTTGCTGTCGGGCAGCCAGAGGCCGGCGCCGGGCGCCAGCGAATGACGCCCCATCAGACCCATGAACTTGGCCCAGAGGCCGTCGCCCGACTCGACGTCGGTGCCGAGGACCGTCTGGCGGGTGAGGTTGCGGGCGACGAGATGGCCGGCCACGAGGGGTCCGCCGGCGACCGTGCCCCCGCGCCCCCCGCGATCGACCAAGAGGGTCGACCCTAGGTCTTCAGGTTCTGCATGATCAGGATGATCGCCGGCCCGAGGATGATGATGAACAGCGACGGGAAGATGCACCCGACGAGCGGGAACAGCATCTTGATCGGCGCCTTCGCCGCCATCTCCTCGGCGCGCTGCCGGCGCTCGATCCGGAGCTGCTCCGACTGGACCTGGAGGACCTTCGAGATCGAGACACCGAGCTGCTCGGCCTGGATGATCGCGCCGATGAAGTTCGTCAGCGGTGCGACCTCGGTCCGGGGGACGATATCCCGCAGCGCTTCACGCCGCGTCTTGCCGACCCGCACCTCGGCCAGCGCCCGGCGGAACTCGTCCGTCAGCGGGCCTTCGAGCTTCTCGACGACCTTGGCGAGGGCCGCGTCGAAGCCCAGGCCGGCCCGAACGGAAATCGTCAGCAGGTCGAGCGCGTCCGGGATCTGGAGCAGGATCGCGTGCTGGCGCTTCTTCACGCGGCCGCCGAGCCAGAACTCGGGGATCGTGTAGCCGAACATCAGGCCGACCGCGCCCATCACGAGGCGGAGGGCCGCAGGCAGCCCCAGGATGCCGACGACGCCGAACAGGAACACGAACAGCAGCGCCCCGATGACCGCGGCGACCGCCTTGATCCCGAGCCAGTCGGCGACCCGGAGGTTGCCGGGATTGCCGGCCAGCGCGAGCCGTTTCTCGGCCTTCTCCTGGAACGAGCTGCTGGCCACCCGCGACATCGACCCCGAGAGGCGGGCGACGAGCGGGCGGAGGGTCCGTTCGATGAACGGCGACTGAAGCTCGAGCTCCTCGAGGTTCTTCGCCTGCATCGTCCCGAGCTGGGTCAGCCGGGCCTGGACCGGATCGACGGGTGAGCTGCCCGCCAGGCCGAGGGCGATCAGGAGGATCGCGCCCGCGGCGGCAGCGGCGATGATGATCGGAACGATGGCCATCGGTTCAGACCTCGATGTCGACGATTTTTCGGATCAGCATGAAGCCGATGAACATCATGAACCCGCCCATCGCGAGGATGACCACCCCGAGCGGCAGGCCCAGGGCCTCCGGCGGTTTGTCGAACATCGGCGCCATGAAGTTCGGGGCGGCGACGAAGAGGAAGCCGGCCAGGGCGATCGGCAGGAAGCCGACGACGTAGCCCGACAGGCGCTGCTGGGCGGTCAGGGTCCGGATCTCGCCCTTGATCCGGATGCGCTCCCGGATCGTGAACGCGATCGAGTCGAGGATCTCGGCCAGGTTGCCACCGACGGTGTGCTGGATGTTGATGGCGGTGGCCATCAGCTCGAGGTCGTCGGAGCGGACGCGGCGGACCATGTTCTCCATCGCCTGCTCGAACGGCAGGCCGAGGTTCACCTCGCGAATGACGCGGCTGAACTCGGTCGAGACCGGCGGCCGCGACTCGCGGACGACGAGCTCGACGGCCTGGAGGAACGACGAGCCCGCCCGCAGGCCGTTGGCCAGCAGGGTGATCGTGTCGGGGAGCTGCTTGTTGAAGGCTCCCAGCCGGCCGCTCTTGCGGCGACCGAGCCAGAACCGCGGCAGCATGAAGCCGATGAAGGCGCCGATCAGGAGCGCCAGCGGGTTCCGCAACGCGGGAAGCCCCAGCGACAGGACGATGAACAGGAGCGGGACGCCGACGATCGACCCCGCCCAGATCGCGAGGAACTCGCTCGGCTTGAGCCGGAGGTCGGCGCGGGCGATGTCGCGGGCGAGGTTCGCCCCGAAGTCGCGCGCCTCGACGACCCGGTTCAGCTGGGCGAGCGCAACGCTCTGGTTCAGCAGCTCCTG
>DATLVO010000313.1:0-9002 GCA_035577485.1 Verrucomicrobiia bacterium | reverse complement strand
CAGTCCGGAAGATGTCGGGCAGCTCACCGGCCGAGACACCGCCCGGCACCGCGCCGGCAGCGCTCGTCACCGCTCCGGGAGCGGCGGATGCCACCGCGCCCGGCGCGGCCGAGACCCTCGGTGCACCCCCGGGTCGGACCGTGAGGCTCGCCGACCGCACGTCGAGCGGCAGAGCGATCATGTCCGCCGGGTAGGAGGTCAGCTGCTGGCTCACGCTCGTCGTCGGCAGGCCATGGCTGTCGAGATCGACGCCGTCGGCGACCGCGACGATCTCCCGCCAGCCGATCCGCTCGCTGTAGGAGCCGTCGGCAAACGCGATCGTCGTCTGGCCGCCGACCGAAGGCTGGAGCGACGCGTCGAAGCTGCATTCGAGGCGCATCGTTGAGAGGCCGCCCGCGCCCGGTGGGAACGAGACGCGCTGCGAGGCCGGATTCAGCGCCAGCACGGCCGCGTCACGCGTGAGGTGGAGGCCGGCAGCGAGCTGGCCGCATTCCGTCGTGGCGCCGGTCGCGGCCTCGCCGTCGTCGACGGTGCCGTCGCCGTCGGCGTCCATCGTCTGGCGCTCCTGGAAGGCCGGGATCTCGGCCATGTCGATCACGATGTCGAGATGGACCTTGTCGGGCGAGACGGTGATCCCGGCGTAGTGGTTGATCGTGAAGTTGCCGAGCGGATGGGCCATGACGGCGAGGGGCAGGGCGAGGCTCGCGACGAGCGCGAGGGCGGTGGCGAGCAGGGTGTGGAAGGAGCGACGTCCCATCGTGCCGAGGGTACGCGCGACTCCGATCGACGGATGAGCGGGACGCCCCGGACCCGTCGCTAGGAGGGACGCGGCGAGCCGCGCCGCTCTACACTCGCCGACGTGACAGCCCACGCGTCCACGCCCGCCCGCGGCCGCTTCATCACGATCGAAGGCCCCGAGGGCGCGGGCAAGACGACCCAGGCGATCCACCTCGAGGCCTTCCTCAACGACCTGGGGGTGCCGGTGCTCCGGACGCGCGAGCCCGGCGGGACGGCCCTCGGCGAACGAATCCGGGATCTGCTCCTCGATGCCAGGGCGAGCCGCATCGACGCCCTCGCCGACGCGTTCCTGTTCAACGCCGCGCGGCACCAGCTCGTCGCCGAGGTCATCGAGCCGGCGCTCGCCGCGGGCACGACCGTCGTCTGTGCTCGCTTCGCTGACTCGACCCGGGCCTACCAGGGCGCCGGCGGCGGCGTGCCCCGCGCCGATCTCGAGCAGCTCGAGGCGATCGCGACGGGTGGCCTCGAGGCGGACCTGACGATCCTCCTCGACGTGCCCGTGGAGATCGGCCTCGAGCGCAAGGCGCCCGACGACCGGACCCGTTTCGAGACGGCCTTCGACCTCGCCTTCCACCGGCGCGTCCGCGACGGCTTCCTCGCGATGGCCGTCGCCGAGCCGGGGCGGTTCGTCGTCATCGACGGTCGGGCCACCGAGGACGCGGTCGCCGCACGGATCGAGCGGGCCGTGGGGCGGATCGTCAACGACCTCCGGCGGGCGAATGAACCGAACCGGCCCGTGGCGCGCATGCATCCGTGAACGAGGGGCAGAACGGCCTTCGCGGACGGATGGCGTCGCCGGTGGACGATGCCGATCGGGCAGTGCTCGAACTCGTGACCAACGGACAGCTCGATGCATTGCAGGACCTCTACGACCGCTACCGAACCATGGCCTACTCGATCGCCCTCCGCATCACGACCGATCCCTCGCTGGCCGAGGACGTGGTCCAGGACGCCTTCCTCGGCGTCTGGCGCAACGCGTCCCGGTACGTCGAGGGCCGCGGAAGTGTCAAGACGTGGGTCCTCTCGATCGTCCACCACCGGGCCGTCGACGCCGTCCGGCGCCGCCGGCCCACGACCGGCCTGCCCGAGCGCGAGGACACGCCGCCACCCGCGCTGACCCTGCCCGACCTCTGGCAGGAGGTCGCCGGGAACCTCGACCGCGAAGAGATCGCCGGCGCGATGGCGAGCCTCACCGACGTCCAGCGGGAGGCGATCGAGCTCGCCTACTGGGCCGGGCTCACCCAGCCCGAGATCGCGGAACGAACGGGGGCGCCCCTCGGAACGGTCAAGAGCCGGGTTCGTCTCGGGCTCCTGGCACTCCGCCGGAGCCTGCTCGAGGGTGGCACCGGGGCCGACGGCACACCCGGCGAAGGTGGGCCGGCATGAACGAGCGGCCGATGACCCACGACGAGGCACTCGAGCTTGCCGGGCTGTTCGTCCTCGGGGCGCTGGAGCCGGCCGACGAGGCCGCCGTGCGCGAGCACCTCGCGACCTGCCCGCTCTCACACGCGGAGTTCGAGGAGCTCGGTGGGGTCGTGCCCGCCCTCCTGGCCGATGTCGAGCTCGTGGAGCCCCCGGCCGCCCTGCGCGATCGGATCATGGACGCGGCCCGGGCCGACCTGGCCGCGCGCGGTCGCGCGATCGCACCGCCGGCTCCCGCCGATCCGACACCGTTCCCCTCCGCCATCGAGCGCGAGACGCGCCGCCGGACCCGACCGAGCCGGTTCGACTGGGCACTCCGGATCGCCGCGGTGATCGCGATCGTCGTCGCGGGCGCCGGCGGCCTCCTCCTCCAGCGCCAGCTCGACGCTTCGCAGCGGTTCGACCGAGCGGTCGCGGCCGTCCTCGACGCCGCGGCCAAGCCCGGTGCGCGGGCCGTCATCCTCGCTCCCGCCGAGGGCAAGCAGGGCCGTGGTCTCGCAGCGGTGGCTCCGGACGGAACCGTGACCCTGGCGATGCGCGACCTGCCGGCAACCGGCGGGACGCAGGTCTATACGGCCTGGGTGATCGTCGGCAGCACGCCGACCTCGCTGGCCGACTTCACGGTCGACGCGAACGGGATCGCTTCGGTCATCACGCACCCGGCTCCGACCCAGCCGGGCGCGATCATCGCGCTCACGCTCGAGCCGAACGCCGGCAACACGGCCCCGACGGGCGCGATCATCTCGACCGGCGTCACGCCCGCGGCGCCACCGGCGGCGACGAGCTAGCCGACCGCAAGGTCGGCCGCGAGTCAGCCGCCGGTCGTCTCGACCTCGCCGCGTCCTTCCGACCGGGACCGGTCGAGGGCGCCCGTGGCCGCCGCGAGGACGGCGTCCGCGTCAGCGCCGTCCTCCGGGAACCGGGCGACTCCGGCCGCGACCGTGACCGGCCGGCCGGCCATCGCCGGCAGCTCGCGGATGCCGTCGAGCACGCGCCGGGCGACCATCGCGCCGGCGGAGCCCGGGGCGATCAGCAGGAACTCGTCGCCGCCCGACCGCGCGACCGTGTCCACGAGACGAACCGATCCCGCCAGGACCGACGCGACGGCGCGGAGGATGTCGTCGCCCGCGTCCCGACCGGCCGCCTCGTTCGTGGCCGCGAAGTCGTCGACGTCGAAGATCGCGACCGAGACCTCGCTGCCCTGACGGCCGGCCCGGGCGATCTCCAGCTCGAGCACGCGCGACGCGGTCCGGAGGTTGGCGAGACCGGTGAGCGGGTCGGTGTGGGCCAGCCGCTCGAACCACTCGGAGCGCTCCGCGACGGTCGATGCGAGCCGGCCCCGGTCGACGGCGAGCGTGGCGATGTCGGCCACCAGCCGGAGCAGGGTCGTCTCGGCCACGCCCGGCGTCGTCCCGTCGGGGAACGTGATCGCGATAGCACCGAGCGCCTCGTCGATCCCGTCGCGAGCCGCGATCAGGGGAAAGGCGATCGTCGACCCGGACGTGACCTCGACCCGGTCCCGGGCGGCGGTCGTCAATGGATGCTCCGGGCTCCCGGCCGCCGCGACGGCCGCCTGCTGCGCGGACTCGTCGAGGCCGATGGTCAACGCCAGCTCTGGGTCCGGGCGGTCAGGGTCCTGGAGGCTGACGGTCGCGCTCGTCGCACCGACGGCGGCCACGGCCGCGCCGAGCAGCGCTCCGATGCCCGCGTCCAGGTCCGGCCCGCGGACGATCGCGGCGACGCCGGCGGCGAGGGCGTCGACCGGAGTGGGACGATCGGCGGGCAGTGACACGGAGGCCTCCTCGTCGCGGGTCCGCCGAGCGGAACTCAGGCGGCCCGCATCGTACACCGCACCGGTCGGCGGAAGCGTGCCGTGGCGGCCCCGTGACGCTCCGGCACGCACCGGGGTCCGCCTATACTCGGTCGCGTGAAGCTCGTCGTCGCGATCGTCCACAACGAGGACGCGGGGGCTCTCGTGGACGCGCTCCTCGACCGTGACTTCCGGGCGACCCGCCTGCACAGCTCCGGCGGCTTCCTCAAGCAGTCGAACGCGACCGTGATCCTCGGCGTCGAGGACGCCCAGGTCGACGACGTCCTCGCCATCGTTCGCGAGACGTGTCACGCCCGGACCCAGGTCGTCAACCCGATGCCTCCGATCATGGAGCCGGGCGAGTTCTTCATGCCGTACCCGCTCGAGGTCGAGGTCGGCGGCGCGACGGTCTTCGTGCTCCCGGTCGAGCGGTTCGAGCGGATCTGAGGGCCGTGGGGAGCGGCTGGGTCGACGATCTGGAGCCCGTCGCTCCAGACGTGATCGCCGCGTGGCGGGGGATCGAGGCCGAGCAGTTCCTCAGCGTGCGGCGTGAGGTCCGGCGACGGGCAGGCACCGGATCGGCGAATGCCATGCTTGGCCAGCTCGAGGCCACGGCGCAAGCCCTGATCGACCTCGTCGGCGACCTGCCGGACGAGGCGTTCGCGATGCCCGGCGGCGAGGCGGACTGGACGGTGGCGGAGGCGATCGGTCACGACGCCGCGGCCAGGGTGGGGCTCGTGATGGCAGCGGGGCTGGCCGCCGCCGGGCGCTGGCCGAGCCAGGACCCGACGGTCGTCCCGAGCGTTCCGGGACCCATGTCGGCCGGTCGCGGGGACCTGATCCGGAAGCTGGAGCAGAGCCGCCGGATCGTGGCCCGCTCGGCGGCGCTCGTGGCTGGCCATGAGACCGACCCCTGCCCGCTCGACCATCCGCTCGTCGGACGGCTCCGGTGCGGAGAGTGGCTGCTCTTCGCCGGCGTCCACGACGTCATGCATCTCGAGCAGCTCCACGGGATCGCGGGCGACCTGGCCGCCGCGACCCGAGCCGTCGGCTAGAATCCCGGCCATCGCCGCCAGGAGGCCGCCCGTGCTCGACCAGACCGATCGTCCGTCCGCTCGTCGGCGCGTCTTCCGCTCGAAGGTCGACGAGATCCGGCCGACATACGGGTTCGAAGACGTTTCCCTCGCCCCGGGCACGGACACGATCGAGCCCGCCGACGTCGAGCTCGGCCAGGAGTTCTGCGGCATCCCCCTCGGGATCCCGCTCCTCGCCGCCGCCATGGACGCGGTCGTCGACCCGCGGATGGCCGGCGTCATCGCCGGTCTCGGCGGGCTCGCGATCCTGAACCTCGAGGGGGTTCAGACGCGGTACGACGACCCCGGCGAGATCCTCGGACGGATCGCGGCCGCGGCCGACGACGAGGTCCAGGACCTGCTCGCGGCCGCGTACGTCGAGCCGGTCCGCGAGGACCTGGTCGCCCGTCGCATCGAGGAGATCCACGCCGCGGGCTCGAAGGCCGCGGTCGCCGCGACGCCCGGTGCGGCGCGCCGGCTCGGCCCCTTCTGCGCCGAGCACGGCGCCGACCTGTTCCTCGTCCAGAGCCAGGTCTCGTCCGCCCGCCACATCGCCACCGGCTACGACCCGCTCTCCCTCGAGGAGTTCACCCGGTTCATGCCGATCCCGGTCGCCGTCGGCAACACGACGAACGCCGAGGCCGCCTTCGCGCTGATGGAGCAGGGCGCGGCGGCCGTCTTCGTCGGGGTGGGTCCCGGCGCGGCCTGCACGACCCGCGAGGTGCTCGGAATCGGGATCCCCCAGGTGACCGCGATCAGCGACGTGGCCGCGGCCCGCGATGCGTTCCACGCCGAGACCGGCCGGTACGTCCCGGTCGTCGCCGACGGTGGGATGCGCCGTGGCGGTGAGCTGGCCAAGGCGATCGCGGCCGGTGCGGACGTCCTGATGGTCGGCAGCCCGCTGGCCCGGGCCGAGGAGGCCCCCGGCCGGGGCATGAACTGGGGCATGGCCGCGCCATCGCCGACGCTGCCCCGGGGGACCCGGATCCGGGTCGGGACGATCGGGTCGCTCGAGCGGATCCTGCTGGGACCGGCTCACGTCAGCGACGGGACGGAGAACCTGATCGGGGCGCTCCGCCAGTCGATGGCCGCCCTCGGGGCGCGGACGATCCGGGACATGCAGCGGGTCGAGATGGTCTACGCGCCGTCTGTCGCCACCGAGGGCAAGTCCTGGCAGCGGAGCCGCTGACCGCCACGAGCATCACTCGCCACCCGCATCGGGGTCCGCGGTGACGGTCGGGCCCGAGGGCTCGATGGAAGACGAGCTGGTCGGCTCGGGCCGGTTCGCCCGGCTCGGCATCCGCGGCCGCCGCTCGGGCGAGTCCCGATCCGTCAACGTCGGCTTCGTCGAGGAGCCCGATGGCTCGCTCCTGGTCGCGGCGGGGTCGCCGGACGCCGCGTGGGCCCGAAATCTCCTCGCCGAGCCGGACTGCACGGTCACGATCGGGGAGCGGATGTTCCTCGCCTCGGCGGAGCCGCTCGACGACGACGACCCGCGTCGAGGCCGGGCCGTGCGGGAGCTGATCCTCCGCTACGGGACCCCGTCCGAGGGGCTCGGGTCCGGGCTCGTCTTCGTGATCCGCCCGCTTCGCTGACGCTGCGCGACGCCCGCGAGACGGGCGATAGGCAACATCCGATCCGGACACGTCTTCGTACTGCGTACGTCACTTGTCGCACGCCATCCCCTACCTTCGGACGATGGTCCAGCAATGGGTGATCGGCCAGGATTCAGATCACGGTACTTGCCGTGGCCTCAAGGGATGGACACATGGACCCGCTCGGGACCCTGATCGTGTCACTGGGAGCGTTGATCGTCCTCGATCTCGCCGCGCTTCAGCTCGGCGGTATCCGACGTCCGCGGTCCCGGACCCGCGCCACGCGCTCGCGCTGACACCGCCTGGCATCAGGCCGGTCGATAACCGAATATCCAGTCGACGATCGAGGGTCTCCCTCCTCCTCCCCTCGGTCGCCGGCGAAACCCAAACGAAGCGGCGCCGTCTCCTCCAACCCGGCGCCGCTTCGTTGTGTCCGGCGGTCTCGGGCGGGTCCCGGCGGGCCCTACGTCATTCGCCGTAGGCGGGCTGTCAGCGGATGACGGTGGAGGCCCGGGGTCCCCGGCGACTAGGGTTCCGCCATCGCCCCCGTCAAGGTGGCGAGGAGCCAGGAGTCCCGCCCGATGGACCAGCGCGCCAAGGATCGACCGGCCGTTCTCCTCGACCGTCCGATCCATCGAGCCTGCCTCGTGCCGGGTTGCCCCTGCGGCTCGACGCCCGTCAGCAGGTCGACGACGACCGGCGCCGCGCTCGTGAGGCCAACCGGCCCCAATGAGGCGGACCGGGTCGACATCACCTGGCGCTGCATCGGATTGCCGGTCGCCTGATCGCAGGCCTGGCGATCCCCGCATATCACCGCTCGCGCCGCCCTCCCGCCGCGAGCCCGCCGCCCGACAACTGAAGAACAATCGAAGAACAATCGAATACGGCTTTGCAGCCTTTGCGACCGGACCGTCCTGTGCCCAGGATGGCCCGGTCGCTTCGCGTCCGATCCGGGGACCGGCAGCAGCTGATCAGCCGCCGAGGAGCCGCCGGATCGGGTCGGTCAGCTCGGGCTGCGCGCCGGACGCCGCAACGCGCTCGAGGAAGGTCGGCCAGCGCGGGTTCGCCTTCGACGCGTCGGCGACCATCTGCCGGGCGTCGTCCAGCCGCCCCGTCATCGCCATTCCGATCGCGCTCCAGACGACGACTTGGGCATCTCCTGCCGCGAGTCGGAGGGCCTCCCGTGCCGCCTCGGCCGCCCCCGGCCCGTCGCCGCTCGCGCCGAGATGCTCCGCCCGGTCGAGCGCCTCGTACCCGCGGTGGACGTTCAGCAGGCGCTCGAGCTCGTCGAGGGGCGCCCGATGCTCGTCGACCCGCAGGTCGACGTCCCGCTGCCAGGCCGGCGCGTCGGGTGGACCGGAGATGACGATCGCGGCGGATTGCCGGCCCCGAAGATCGCCGCCCTCGCCCTCGGCGGCACGGAGCACCGCGAGGAGACGCTCGGGAAACGGGCCGCCGCCCGCGGTCCAGGCCTCGAGCATCGCCGGCCACACGGTCGGCCGCTCCATCATGTTCGCCTGGACCGAGACGCCGTCACCGACGAGGTGTCCGGCGGACTCGACGCAGCGGCTGCCGGTGTGTGCGGCGGATCGGCCGGCGGCGTCGACGATCCCGACCTGTCGCACCTCGCGGCCCTCGTCGCTGCCCAGGAGCGCGGCCAGCGCATCCGCCGGCGGTTCGCCGGCGCGAAGGCGGGCGAGGCCGTTCGGGCCGTGAGCGATCTCCGTGTAGGACTGGGTCACCACCGCACCCAAGCCCGACTCGACCCACGGGCACGTGCCCCCGACGAAGGGCCAGCACGTCTGGATGGCCACGCCGAAGCGCCCGCTCTCCGGATCGCGGGCGACGATCGAATAGGTCATCGGATCACCCTCCTGCGCCTCGCGGGGCCTGTCCGCTCCCCGACACGCACGTCACGGCTTGGCGAGGTGGACGTCTTCGGTACATCGGTCTACGTCATCGGTCGTAACACACCGCTGCCCCACGCCGATGCCCTTGTAACCGGTCGCCACCTAGTGTGACGACCATCCAGACCCAGATCGAAACGGGTCGACGCTCGGAGAATGGAGTTCGCGCCATGGACAACCAGCTGACCAGCCACGGGGTCACCGAACGGGGCCGCCGCGGTTGCCTGGTCGCAGGCTGTACGTGCAAGGACGCCCGGATCGTCTCGCAGCGCCGAGCCGCTTTCTTCGCCGCGTGGGCTCGCGACCACGGGGAGACGGCCGATCGGACCGTCGTCCCGGAGATCGACTGGCGGATCCCGACGATCACGTCGACCGCGGCCTGACCCGACGTTCTCAG
>DATLVO010000312.1:0-2384 GCA_035577485.1 Verrucomicrobiia bacterium | reverse complement strand
CCGGCCCTCACCAGCAGCAGAGCGCCCGCGGTCATCGCGAGCATGACGAGGGTCTCCGTGTAGGCGAGGCGCCCGTAGTACAGGACGAGGAAGCAGGTCCCGAACGCGGCGGCGGCCAGGAGCGCCGGCCTGCGGCCGAGGGGCCGGCGGAGGCCGACCGAAAGGGCGAGCGTCGTGAGCCCGATCGCGAGGATCGACAGGAGCCTCGCCTGGACGACGCCAACCCCGAGGACCGAGAAGATCCCGGCCTCGAGCAGGCTGAACGGGCCGTACACGAGGTGGAGGTTGAACTGGTCGGTCGACCACGTCCCGACAAGGACGAAGTTCCGGGCGTTCATCACGTTCCAGGCTTCGTCGGTGAACGGGCTCTCGCTGCCGGTGATCCCGCGGGTCGGGTCGGCGCCGATGAACGCGAGGAGCAGGGCCGAGACCGCGAGGGCGAGCCCGATCTCGAGCCACGGTGACCGGGCCAGGCGTCGCCGCAGGGTGTATGCGGAAACCGGCCATACCTCTGCGGGCGTATTCGAGCCTGGGAGCGGAATCAGCATTCGCCCACAAGGAGATCATGACCTATGGATCGACGTCAGAGGCTCATGGCGGCGGGATTGCCGCTCGTCCTGTTGCTCGCCGCGTGCAGCAGCGGAGCCACCCCGTCGCCGTCGACGCCCGTCGCCAGTGTCGCGCCATCCACCGCGCCATCCGCCAGCGAGGCCGCATCGACTGCCCCGTCGACCGCCCCGTCCGCGAGCGCGAGCGAGGCCACGGCCGAGACGTACGAAGTCAAGGTCGCGACGGCCTCGGTCGGGAAGTTCCTGACCGGCGAGGACGGCAAGACCCTGTACATCTTCAAGAACGACACGGTGGGCTCGGGCAAGAGCACGTGCAGCGGCACCTGCGCCTCGACCTGGCCGGCGTTCACGGTCGACGACAAGGACCAGCTGAAGGCCGGCAGCGGCGTGACGGGCGCACTCGACGTCTTCACCCGCGACGACGGGACCAAGCAGGTCACCTACAAGGGCGCGCCGCTGTACTACTACTCCGGCGACACGAAGGCCGGCGACACGAACGGCCAGGGCCTCTTCGGGAAGTGGTTCGTCGCGAACCCATAGGCCCCGACAAGCGCCTGTCCCCGACGCGATCGACAGCGGCGGCCGGATCCCCGGTCGCCGCTGTTCATTTGATCGTCGGGCAGTCGTCAGCCCGCTGACGCCGCCTCGGCACGGGCGACGATCCTGGTCAGGACGACCTGGACCGGGAAGATCAGGATCCAGCTGGTCTCGACCCCGGCGGTCCCGACGAACGGCAACGCCGCCAGCGAGGCGAGCATGACCACTGGCACGGACACGGCACGGAGGGCGACGAGCCGCGCGAACCGGTCGGTGATCGTCCGCCGGACGAGGCCTGCCCGCCAGGCATACAGCCAGTTCAGCGAGCTGACGATGCCTGCGGCGGACAACGACACGGCGTAGATGGCGACGACCGTTGGCAGGTCACCGTGCTCGCCCATCATCGCGGTCGGGAACGGGATGAACGCCACGAGCGCGAGGAGGACGAGGTTCAGCCCGACCAGCCGCTCGTTCACGCGCTCGACCTCGCGATAGCGGCGCCAGTGGGCGAACCAATACAGACCGATGGTGGCGAAGCTCACGGCGTACGCGAAGATCTCCGGGAGGGTGCTCGACAACGCCGCCCGGACCTGGTCGTCGGTCGCGTGGTCGGGCAACGCCGGCAGGCGGACCTCGATGATCAGGAGCGTGATCGCGATCGCGAAGACCGCGTCGGAGAAGAAGAGCAGGCGCTCGTAGTCGAGGTCGCGCTCGAGCCGTTGGTGCCCCGGATCCGGGGTGGCCGCGGGCGGGCGCAGGGCGAGGGGGTGGCGTCGCGCGCCGCGGGTCATGCGGCACCTGCCCGGACGATCCGGACGGCCTCCCCCACCCCGCCGGTCCACGGCTGGCCGTGACCGGGCAGGACCCAGGCAGCCTCGACGCCGTCGAGACGTGACAGCGACGCGACCGCCTGGGCGGCATCGGCGCTGAACGGCGCCACCATCGGCCCGGTCTTGCCGTTCGTGACCGCGACGGTGGCGATCGCGTCGCCGATGAACAGGGCGTCCCGATCGGGCACGTGGAGCGCGGCGCTGCCGGGCGTGTGACCGGGCAGCAGGATCACCCGTGGCGAGCCCGGCACGTCGAGGGTCGCTCCGTCGCCATAAGTGACGACCTCCGTCAACCGCGGCTGGCGCAGCGCGCCCTTGGCCAGGGACAACACCAGGAAGCGGAGGAGCGGCACCATGCGGACCGAGCCCATGCCCTTCGCCGGGTTCGGGACCTCACCAGGGGCAAGCGCAGCGTCGAGCTCGTGGACCGAGACCGGCAGACCGCGTC
>DATLVO010000311.1:0-23414 GCA_035577485.1 Verrucomicrobiia bacterium | reverse complement strand
TACCGGCTCGGGCCGCGTCTGATCATCGGCAGCGGGACGAACGTGACGGCCGAGGAGCTCATCCGGACCGCCGACCCGGTCCTCCGCCTCCTCGTCGAGGAGACGGGCGAGACCGCGGTGATCGTCCGGCGCCTCGGGCTCGCGGCCGTCTGCCTTCACGAGGTGCCCTCGCACCAGCCGCTCCGGGTCACCATCGCACCGTCCACCTCGTTGCCGCTCCAGAGCGGCGCGTTCGGCAAGGCGCTGCTCGCGTTCGCCCCGTCCGAGATCCTCGAAGAGGTCCTCGCGATGGATCCGCCGGCTGGTCCGCCGGGACCGGACCCGGATCGGCTTCGGGCGGACATCGCCGACATCGTGACGAGCGGGGTGGCCCGATCGGTCGGTGAGGTGGTTTCTGGCTCCGTGGCCATTGCGGCTCCCATATTCCGGGAAGACGGGATCGTCGCGGCGATCGGCGTGACCGGACCGGAAGGGCGGTGCGGCCTCGCGTGGCGGACGCGTGTGGCCCGGCTGTTACCGGGAGCCGCGAGCTCGGTGGTCGGGGCGTTGGCGGTGGGACTTTCGTCCCAGGACTCCCGGCAGGCGGAATAGCCCGATCTCAGTATTTGACAATTCTGGGCAAACGCGTATTGTCGGGCCTCAGTGGACGCCCTGCCTGCGCTCGTCCCGGTCTCGGAGGCCTACGCCAGCCTCCCGATCGCTGATGCCTTCACCTGGCAGGACGCGAGCCGGGACCTCGGCGACGGCGAGTGGTACCTGGTCGCGTTCCGCTCGGTCCGCCGATCCGGAGCCGACGAAGTCCGTTTGAACGCGTTCGACGACCTGGCCCACCAGGAGGCGGCCGGTGCCCCGGGGTTCGTCCATTACTTCAAGGGACCCGCGGCTGGGGACGGGTCATGCCTCTCGTTCTGCCTCTGGCAGAGTCGCGCGGAAGCCAGGAGCGCCGCCGCCGGGTCGGCCCACCGTGAGGCGGTTACCCTTCTCCACGAGATGTACGAGTCCTATGCGCTCGAGTTCCACCGGGTCTGGCGCGACGCCGGCGGCCCGCTGATGTTCGAGCCGTACGACCGGCCGCAGCAGGCCCCCGTCGAACCGTCGACCGAGGTCCGGGCACCGGGTCTCGTGGTCCGGCCCGCGGCGGCGTTCTGAACGAGGCGGCCCGACCGACCACGGATCCGCCGGGTCCATCCGCGACCGACGATCCGTCACCTGATCCCCGCTCGCTCGCCGGATTCCTCCATTCCCTTCGCCGCGTCGCGCCGGGCCTTCTCGCCGCGATCGCGATCGCGGCCGTCGCGCGTCTCGCGACGAACGTCCTGCCGTCGGTCGTGTCCGAGGTCACGATCGCGATCCTGATCGGCCTGGTCGTCAGGCGCATCCCGGCGGTCCGGACGGCTCCTCTCGGACCAGGGTTGAAGCTCGCCGCGGAGCGGCTCCTGCGACTCGGGATCATCCTTCTCGGGGCGAAGCTGAGCGTCCAGCAGGTCGCCGGGATCGGTCTGCCGGCCGCCGCGATCATCGCGGTCACCATGGCAGCAGCACTCACGATCGTCCTCGTCCTGTCTCGTCTCGCCGCCGTCGACGGCCGGCTGGCGGTGCTGCTCGCGGTGGGCGCGGCCGTCTGCGGGAACACGGCGATCGTCGCGACGGCGCCGGTGATCTCCGCACGGTCCCGCGATGTTGCCTACGCCGTCGCGACGGTGACGCTCTTCGGCACCCTCGCGGTCTTCGTCTATCCGCTCATCGGGCACACCGCCCGGTTCGGCGACGCGGTCTTCGGCCTGTGGGCGGGGATCGCGATCAACGACACCAGCCAGGTGGTGGCCGCCAGCTCGGCCTACTCACCGGGCGCGTTCGAGGTCGCGACGGTCGTCAAGCTGATCCGGAACGCGCTCATGGCGCCGCTGCTCCTGGCGATCGCCTGGACCTGGCACCGCCGGACGGGCATCAGCGGCGACACGCGCGCCGGGCTGCGGCGGGCCGTCCCGCTGTTCGTCCTCGGCTTCATCGCGTTGTCGGCGTTGCGGAGCGCCGGCGTCATCGACGCGGGGCTGGCCAGCGCCCTGGAGGTCGCGTCGCGGGCCCTGATCCTCGTCGCGCTGTCGGCGGTCGGCCTGAACGTGCGGGTCGAGGAGCTCCAGGCGGTCGGCCCGAAGCCGTTGCTCATCGGCCTGGGATCGGCGCTCGTCATCGGGACCGTGACGATCCTCGCGATCGTCACGTTCGGGCTCGCGGGCGGCCTCCACCTCTAGTCCGCCGGGGGACGCTCCCAGCCGAGTCGGGCCACGGCCACCCCGCCCCCGACCGATGTCGTGACCAGGATCGCGGCGTGGACGATGAGCCCGAGGGCGAACGCCGAGTCGGCCGGCACGCCGATCGCCTTGCCGATCTGGACGGCCGCCAGCTCGAACGTGCCGAGGTTCGACGGGCCGGCCGGGACCGCGCTCGCGAGTGCGACGCCAGACGCAAGGAGCGCCGCCTGGGCCATCGACAGCTCGACGCCAATTGACTGCCCGACGGCGGCCCAGGCGAGGATCGCCACGGTCCAGGCGACCGCGCTCACTCCGAGCGCCTCGGCGAGCGTCCGTGGCCGGCCGGCCACCGCCAGCCCGCCCTGGAGTCGCGACGCCAGCTCGCGGACCTGCGGCCAGCGCTCGACGGCGGCCCGTGCCCGATCCGCCCCCGGCAGCCGATGGGCGACGATCCCGAGCGCCAGGGCGAGGAGGAACAAGCCGGCCACAGCGGCCCCGACGAGGACGGCGCTCGCGACCACGCCCCGGACGCTGAGGACGAGGAGCGACACGGAGGCGATCCCGACGACCGCGACGAGATCGACGATGCGTTCGACGACCACGGTGCCGAGCGCCGAGGCCCGGCTGATCCCCTCGCGATCGCCGAGGTAGTGGCTGCGGACCAGCTCGCCGAGGCGGGCCGGCAGGACGTTGTTCGCGAGGTAGCCGACCAGCAGGTAGCCGAGCATCGACCGGTAGCGGACGCTTGCGATCGGCCGGAGCAGTCGCTGCCAGCGCAGCGCGCGCAGCGTCAGGTCCATCGACAGGAAGACGGCCCCGAGCACGATCCAGCCCGGGTTCGCCCGCCCCAGGACGTCGGCCGTCCGGCCGACATCGACGCCGCGCAGGACCAGGAACAGGGCGACGATCGAGATGGCCGCGCCGATCGCGGCCCGGATCACGAGGTTGGAGCGCATCTCGATCCGAGCCGTCCGGCCGGGCGGCTCAGGCGACCGACGGCGGCGGCGGCGGGCTCGGCGTTCGGGCCGTGAGCTTCGGCGAGCGGCGGACGCCGATCCGGTGGAGGAGGAAGCGCGCGACGACACGCAGCGTCGAGGTGCCGTAGACGACGCTCCGCTTGAACCCGACCGAGCTCGCCTCGTCGAAGTAGCGGGTCGGGACGGCGATCTCGCCGATCCGGCGGCCCATCCCGGCCGCCACCACCTGGGCGATCAGCTCCTGGTCGAAGACGAAGTCGTTGCTGTTCAGCTCGTACGGGATCGTCTCGAGGAGGCGCCGGCTGTAGGCCCGCAGGCCGGTGTGGTACTCGGACAGCTGGAGCCCGAACGCGAGGTTCTCGACCCGCGTGAGGAATCGATTGGCGACGTACTTCCAACGCGGCATGCCACCCGCGAGTGGATCGCCGAGGAACCGGCTGCCGAGCATCAGGTGCTTCTCGCCGTCGACGATCGGCGCGATCAGGGCCGGGATCCGGGTCGCGTCGTACTGGTAGTCGGGATGGAGCATCACGACGACATCGGCGCCGGCTTCGAGGGCGGCCTGATAGCACGTCTTCTGGTTGCCGCCGTAGCCGAGGTTCTGGCGATGAATGATCACGTCGAGCCCGAGCTGTCGGGCCACGTCGACGGTCTCGTCCCGGGAGACGTCGTCCACGAGGATGATCCGGTCGACGAGGTCGTGGGGGATGTCCGCATACGTCCGCTCGAGCGTCCGAGCCGCGTTGTAGGCGGGCATGACGACGATGACCTTCGGCCCGTCGGGGGAAATGGCGGATCCGGCGTCGCTCGGCGCGGCAACGTCGTTGGGGCGGTCCACGAGGCGACAGCCTACCCGATCCCCGGATCGGCCCGCGCTCGATCCGGGAGATCGGCGAGTCGTCCGGAGCCCGTCATCGGGGCGACATCGTCGCATCGGCCAGGTATGCCAACATGTCGACCGACGACGCACGCGGAGACAAGATGTTCGAACGCCTCTTCGGCGGCCGGGAGATGGATCCCGCGACCGCCGAGCGCATCCCGCCCGGCCAGTACAAGACGGACAAATTCCCCGTCCTCCACTACGGATCCGTCCCGAAGACGGACCTCGCGACGTGGGACTTTCGTGTCTACGGCGAAGTCGACGCGCCGTTCACCCTGAGCTGGGACCAGTTCAAGGCCCTGCCGCGCAAGACCGTCCACACCGACATCCACTGCGTCACGCGCTGGACGAAGCTCGACACGGACTGGGAGGGGGTCCCGATCCAGGAGATCCTGCGGCTCGCCCAGGTCCGCCCGAACGCGACCCACGTCGTGGCTCATTCGGAGCAGGGCTACACCGCCAACTTGCCCTTGAGCGTGCTGGATGACGACGACGTCATGCTCGCCGACACCTTCGGCGGCGAGCCGCTCGAGCTCGAGCACGGCTATCCGCTCCGACTCCTCGTCCCGAAGCGCTACTTCTGGAAGAGCGCGAAGTGGATCCGTGGCCTCGAGTTCCTCGACCACGACCAGCTGGGGTTCTGGGAGCGATACGGCTACAACAACGACGCCGATCCCTGGAAAGAGGAACGGTTCAGCGATTAGGCTCGCGGCTGTCACGCATTGGCGGCCGATCGCCGCGTTGCCGCGTGCGGTCCTCGCTCACGCACCTTCAAGTGCGTTCGCTCCGGTGCTCGCCGGCGCCTTGCGCTGACGCACCCGGGCGCGACGAACGCAGTCGGGGGCGGCCGGTGCGGCGAACGCGGTAGGGAACGGACGGGTGTCGCGGCGAACGCTCTTAGTTCGCGTCGGCCACGAAGCGGACGCAGCACGAGCCTTCCACCGGGCGGGCCACCGGCCGGAGCCCGTTGTCGCCGATCGTCGAGGCGACGCCTTCGAGCAGGGCGAGGTTCATCGAGCAGGTGAGGCCGCGATGCTCGGCGACGAGGACGTCGAACGGGCAATTCCGAAGGCGGATCTCGCTGCCGTCGTCGCGCGGCTCGAAGCCCTCCGCCGCGAGGAGGCCCACGAGGTCCTGCCTGGCCGCCCGACGCGACCGCCGGCGGCCCGTTCCCACTGAGCCAGGTCGCCCGGCCGCGCGGGCGCCCATCGCCGCTCCCCGCGCCCGGGCCGCCGTCCGGACATCGTCACGCGCCGGATCGTCGGCCCGGCGATCCAGGCCCTCAGCGAGGATCTCCGCCGCGAGCCGGTACCGCCGCGCCGGGAGGGACAGCTCGATCGTGACGCCGCGCGCCCGCCGGTAGAACTTCGCCGGCCGGCCCGCTCCCGGGCCGCTGCGACCGCTGCGCCGGCGGTACTCGACATCGAGGAGACCCGCGACGACGAGCCGGTCGAGGTGGAACGCAGCCAGCGGCCGCCCGACGCCGACCGCGGCAGCCGCCTCGTCGCGGTCGACGGCGTCGTCGACACCGGCGACGTGCTCGTACAGGGCGCGCCGGACGGGTTCGCTCAGGACGGCGGCCGTCGCGATCGCGCGTTCATCGTCCGCTTCTGGTTCTAGCTCGGGCGTGCGCTCGTCGGGCATGGCTGGAACTCTATCGCATATGTCTACTGGTCAAAGACTTGACCGCACCGGGCGGTGGCGCTAACAATAGCGGACGTTAGCAATAGAGACGTCCCGGAGGTCCGCCCTTGGTCGATCCGATCCCGCCCACGCCGCCTCGATCCCCAGGCCCGGGCACGCCGTCAGGCCTGGATCGGCGACCGGACGACCGCCCGCCGTTCCCGGGTCTTGCCCGGTTCGGCATCGTCGTGATGGTCTTCGGCCTCCTGTTCGACTTCGTGGAGCACGACCTCGTCTCCCATGTCAACGACCGGAGCGTCGCGGGCTTCCCGCTCGCCGAGCACGCCGCCCATCTCGTCGTTCTGGCCGGCATGGTCCTGGTCCTCGTCGGCATCGTCCGCGACGGGATCCGCCACGCCCACCGACACCCGCAACAGCCGCAGCACAGGAGTCTTCACGATGCCATTCGGTGATTTCGTCAACTCCATCCCGCCCATCGGGTTTCTCGCGATCCACGTCGTCCTCTTCCTCATCGGGTCGTACTTCGCGTGGCGCTCCTTCGGGGCCGGCGCGACGACCCTCGGCTCGGGCTTCGCCCTCTTCGCGCTCGCCGAGATCAGCTACATGACCTACCACCTGAACTGGACGACGTTCCTGTTCGCCCACACGATCAGCGAGGTCCTCGATCTGCTGGCCTTCGTCGCGATCTTCGTGGCCGTCAGCCGGACGATCCTCGAGCGGTCGACCACCGCGTCGCGCGCGTGATCGTGAGCCACCGGACGCGCATCGCGATCGTCGTCGCCGCCGCCGTCGTCGCCCTCGGGCTGCTCGGCGGCTGCGCGGCCCGGTCAGCCGACGGGGCGCCAGTCGCGACGTCCACCGTCGACCTCCCGCCCTCGTACAAGTTCGAGCCGGCCGCAATCACCGCCAAGCCCGGCACGACCGTGACCTGGAAGAACGACGACCACTTCACCCACTCGGTCCAGTTCCTCGACGGCGGCCTGCCCGGCGCGCCGATGGTCATGGATCCCGGAGCGTCGACGACCTTCACGTTCGACCATCCGGGCGTGTACCACTACCAGTGCCATCTCCACCCGCAGAACATGCAGGGGACGGTCACGGTCGGCACGTGACCGGACCACGTGCGAACCGCCCGACCGGATCGGTCGGGCGGTTCGTGTGTCGGCTGAGCCGTCGATCCAGGGTCCGGGTCTCCTAGGCGCCCATCGGGCGTCCTCGGTGCCGTCGGAACGAGATCGCCCCACCGGCGAGCCCGAGCCCGATCAGGATCAGCGCGACCAGGCCTTGCTCGGAGTCTCCGGTCGAGGCGCCTGCGAGCGCGAGGGTCGAGGTCGGTGGCGGTGTGATGCCTGGGGTGCCGGGTCCGCCGCGATCGACATGAGGAGCACCTGACGGGGTCGGCGGCGTGCTCGGTGGAACCTTCGTCGGTGGGGCCGGGGTCGGCGTCGGGGTCGGCTTGGCCTTGACCGCGGGCGCCTCGATCGCCCCGATGTCGCAGCGCTTGACGTTGTCGCCATCGCCGTCGAGCGGACGGGTCGTCCCATGCTGGTCAACCGACGGGCAGCTCGCCCCGGCGTCGATCGCCGGGCTGCCGACCTTCGGGGCACGGGCGAGGGTGAAGTCAAGCGACCACTGGTCGAGATCCGGGTTCCCCTGGAGGTCACCGGCCTGCATCGGGCAGGTCTTGTCGTCGTAGAGGTTGTGTCCGAGCGACACGACCCCACCCGTGCAATCGGTGGCCGACGAACCGGCGACGATCGTGTCCCGCAACGAGATCGGGCCGGCGACGCCGATACCGGAGTTGCCGAAGATGGTGTCGTTCTGGAGCAGGCCGGTTGCAAACTGGGTCGCAGACAGGGTCGCGCTGCCCTTGTTGTCGCCGAACGTCGTGTTCGTGATCGTGACCTTGGTGGTCTCGGCGGGACCGCCCCGTCCGATCTGGATCGTCGCCTGGCCGCTGATGTTCCCGACGAACTCGCTGCCCACGATGGAGCTGGCGGCTGGGCTGCCGAATCGGATCGCGGCGCCGTCGTTCAACGCCTCGTTGCCGTCGAACTTCGAGTCGACGATCGTCGTCGGTCCGCCGGTTTCGATCGCGCCGGCCTGCAGGCCGACGTTCGCCTTGAACCAGCTGTTGACGATCGAGATGGCTGAGTCGCCGGCCGCGATCGCGCCACCGGAGTTGCCCGACGCATGGTTGCCCTTCATCTCGACGTGGTCGAGGAAGAGCGCGTTCTTGCCGCTGCTCAGGGCAATGCCCCCACCGCCGGCGATCCCGGAATTCCCGTTCCGGATCGTCAGCGACTTCAGGTGCAGCGACATCACGGTATTGCCATCGGTTTCGATGACGCGCGACTTGGCGTTCTGCCAGCCGCCGTCGGCGGCTTCGATGTTGGTGAGGCTCCATCCGCCTCCGACGATCGTCAGGTCGTCGAAGACGTTCAGGTCTCCGGCGGCGCTGTTTGGCTCCGTGCCCGGCACCGGCGGGATGGTCAGGGTGTAGGTCCGGGTGTCGAGCTGGATCTTGTCGGGTCCTGGCCTTGCATTGGCCTCCATGATCGCGGCCCGCAGAGTGCAGACGCCCATGCCGGCGGATGCATCGCACAGACCGTCGCCGGGTTTGGCGTCGACGAGGTCGACCGTGGCGTTCACCACGATCACGGGATTGGCCGCGAGCGTCGTCGCGGTGAACAGGCTGCCGACCAGGCATGCCGCGGCGGCGGCCAGCAGGATCCTTCGAAGGTTCGAGATCGGGTGCATCTGAGGAGGTCTCCGTCATGTCGTGGCAACGGCGGCCGCCCGGTGACGGGCGTCGCGTTGGAGACGGAGACTCCCCTACGACCCTTTGGCGGGCCTTAAGGCGCGACTAAAGCGGTCGGCTGGGTTGCGCCGGCCGGCTCTGCCGGAGCGCGCGGCGAGCAGCCTGCTCCGATCAACCTGGCTCATGGTTTCCGCACGAACGAGCGCGAAGCAATCTCAACGGGGCGTCATCGCAGCCAAACCTGCCTTCAGCCACGCTCATTCATGGAATGCTGATGAGCGAGCTCAATCAGAGCGCTCGCGAAGTGCGGGTCCCGTGGCTCAGACGGCCTCGGCCAGCGCCGCGACGAACTGGCTGTTGTAGAGGTCGAAGTAGGCGCCGCGTCGGGCGAGGAGCTCTTCATGATTGCCCTGCTCGACGATCGCGCCGCGCTCCATGACGAGGATCGTGTCGGCGTCCCGGATCGTCGAGAGGCGGTGGGCGATGACGAACGTCGTCCGCCCCTTCATGAGCCGGGCCATCGCCCGCTGGATCAGAACCTCGGTCCGGGTGTCGACCGACGAGGTGGCCTCGTCGAGGATGAGGATCGGCGGATCCGCGAGGAACGCCCGGGCGATCGTCAGGAGCTGCTTCTCACCGGCCGAGACGTTGGTCGCGTCGTCGTCGATGACCGTGTCGTAGCCGTCGGGGAGCGTCCGGACGAAGTGGTCGACGTGGGCCGCCTCGGCCGCGGCCTGGAGCTCCTCCTCGGTCGCATCGAGCCGGCCGTACACGATGTTCTCGCGGACCGTTCCGTGGAACAGCCAGGTGTCCTGCAGGACCATCCCGAACGCCCGCCGCAGCGCGTCGCGCCGGAGGTCGCGGGTGTCCACGCCATCGATCGTGATCCGTCCGCCGTCGAGCTCGTAGAACCGCATGAGCAGGTTGACGAGGGTCGTCTTGCCGGCGCCGGTCGGGCCGACGATCGCGACCGTGTCGCCGGCTCCGACCGTCAAGGACAGGTCCTCGATCAGGGGCGTGTCGATCTCGTAGCGGAAGGAGATGTCCTCGAAGACGACCGCACCGGTCGGCACCCGGAACGCCGGGGCCATGACCGGGTCGGGCCGCTCCTCCGGCTCGTCGAGCAGCTCGAAGATCCGCTCCGCCGACGCGACGGCCGACTGCAGGACGTTGACGACGCTGGCCGTCTGGATGATCGGGAACGTGAACTGGCGCGAGTACTGGATGAACGCGACGACGTCGCCGAGGCTCATCTGGCCGGCCGCGACACGGAGCCCGCCGATCACGACGATCGCGACGTAGTTGAGGTTCGAGATGAACTGCATCGCGGGCTGGATGATCCCGGAGATGAACTGCGCTCGATAGCTTGCCTGGTACAGGCGCTCGTTCTCCTCGTCGAAGGTGGCGATCGCCTCGCGCTGGCGGCCGAACGCCTTCACGATCGCGTGCCCCGTATGCATCTCCTCGACGTGGCCGTTGAGCGCGCCGGTCGAGGCCCACTGGGCGACGAACTGCTGCTGCGAGCGCTTCACGATCAGGACGGTCACGACCAGCGAGGCCGGCACGGCGAGCAGAGATACGACCGCGAGGATCGGGCTGATCGTCAGCATGAGGATGAGGACGCCGACGATCGTCAGGAGCGAGGTGATCAGCTGGGTCAGGCTCTGCTGGAGCGACTGGCCGATGTTGTCGATGTCGTTCGTGACCCGGCTCAGCACGTCGCCACGCGGGTGGCTGTCGAAGTAGCGGAGCGGCAGCCGGCCGAGCTTCCGGTCGACCTCCTGGCGGAGGCGGTACACGCTCCGCTGGGTGACGCCGGCCATGATGTAGGCCTGCAGCCAGCCGAAGATCGAGCTGACGACGTACACGCCGACGAGGACGAGCAGGATGCCGCCGAGGGCGCCGAAGTCGATCCCGGCTCCGGTCAGGTGGAGGGCCTGGAGCATGTCCGCCTGCTGGTTCTGGCCCTGGGCGCGGAGGATCTGGATCAGCTGATCCTGGGTCAGACCGCCCTTGAGCAGCTGCTGGCCGAGGGCGCCCTCGAAGATCGTGTTGATCGCGTTGCCGAGGATCTTCGGGCCGAGGACGGCGAAGGTGACGCTGACAATCGCGAGGAGCACCACGCCGACGATCCGGCGCCGTTCGGGGCGGAGGTGACCCGCGAGCCGCAGCAGCGATCCGCGGAAGTCCTGCGGCTTCGCGGGCGGCAGGCCCATGCCCATCCCGAACATGCCCGGCCCGCCACCCGGCCGGCGACCCGGAGGCCCGCCGGCTCCTGGCGCGGGGAACCCGCCCGGTCGACCGCCGGGGCCGCCCGACGCGCCACCGGTGCCGCCGGGCGCGCCACCGCGACCGCCCGCCACGCCGCCCGGGAGCCCCGTCCGACCGTTGCCGTCGCCGGCGCCGCCCGGACGCCCGCCCGCGCCCGACCCGGGGCCGCTCACGCGACTGCCTCGGCTTCGGACAGCTGCGAGTACACGATCTCGCGGTAGGTCTCGTTCGACGCGAGGAGCTCGGTGTGCGTCCCGATGCCGACGACACGACCGGCGTCCATGACGACGATCCGGTCGGCGCTCATGATCGTTCCGACCCGCTGGGCGACGATGATCACGGTCGCCCCGCCCAGCTCGCGCCCGAGCGCCGCCCGGAGGCGGGCGTCGGTGCTGAAGTCGAGGGCCGAGAAACTGTCGTCGAAGACGAAGATGCCGGCCTTCTTGACGAGGGCGCGGGCGATCGCCAGACGTTGCCGCTGGCCGCCCGAGACGTTCGTGCCGCCCTGGGTGATCGGCCCCTCGAGCCGGCCGTCCATCTCCTCGACGAAGTCCCGGCCCTGGGCGATGTCGAGGGCGCGCCAGAGCTCGTCGTCGGTGGCCTGCTGGTCGCCGAACCGGAGGTTGGCGGCGACCGTGCCGCCGAACAGGAACGCCTTCTGGGGGATCAACCCGATCCGGCTCCAGAGGTCCTCGCGCGCCAGCTCGCGGACATCGACGCCATCGACGAGGACGCGGCCGCCGGTCGCGTCGTAGAACCGCGGGATCAGGTTGACCAGGGTCGATTTGCCGCTGCCGGTGCTGCCGACGATCGCCGTGGTCTCGCCCGGTCCGGCACGGAACGAGATGCCGCGGAGGACGGGCTCCTCCGCGCCCGGGTAGCGGAACTCGACGTCGCGGAACTCGACGACGCCACGCTCGGCGGGCGGCGCCGCATCGAGGGGGATCGGCTGCTCGGGGTCGCGGATCGTCGGCTCGGTGTCGAGCACCTCGCGGATCCGCGCGGACGACACCGCCGCTCGCGGGATGAGGATGAACATGAAGACCGCGGTCAGGACGGCGAACAGGATCTGGAGCAGGTACTGGAGGAACGCCGTCAGGTTGCCGATCGACAGCTCCCCGCTCTGGACGCGCAGCGCCCCGAACCACATCACCGCGACGGTCGAGAGGTTGAGGATCAGGGTCATGACCGGGATCGTGACGGCGAACAGCCGGTTGACCCGGATCGTCGTGTCGAAGAGGTCGAGGCTGGCCTCGTCGAAGCGGGCCTCCTCGTGGCCCGTCCGCACGAAGGCCCGGATGACCCGGACCCCGGCGAGCGTCTCGCGCATCACCCGGTTGATCCGATCGATCTTCTGCTGCATCGCCTGGAACAGCGGGATCGCCCGGCTCATCACGAGTCCGATGACGAGGGCCATCAGGGGGATGACGACGAGGAGCAGGCCGGACAGGGGAACGTCGGTCCGGAGGGCCATGATCACGCCGCCGACGATGAGGATCGGCGCCGAGATGATCACGGTCAGGGCCAGGAAGACGACGAGCTGGACCTGCTGGACGTCGTTCGTATTGCGGGTGATCAGCGACGCCGGCCCGAAGTGGTTGACCTCCACCTGGGAGAACGTCTCGACCTTCGCGAAGATCGCGCTCCGCAGGTCGCGTCCGAAGCCCATCGCGACCCTCGCACCGCCGTACACGGCAGCGACGGCGGCCACGCCGAGGAGGCCGGTCACCAGGAGCATCAGGCCGCCCGTCCGCAGGATGTAGTCGTTGTCGCCGACGGCGACGCCCTTGTTGATGATGTCGCCGTTCAGGTTCGGGAGCTCGAGGTTGCCGATCGCCTGGACAAGGAGCAGCACCATCACGACGACCAGCTGGGCCCGGTACGGGCGGAGGTACGTCCGGAGCAGCCCGATCACGAGCCGGGCTCCCGGTCCACGACCGCCGCCCGCGCCCGACGCATCGCCCGGAGGCCCGTCAGGAACGCGGCGAGCTCGGCGTCGGACAGCTCACCGAGCACCTTCTTGAGCTTGTCCCGGCGATGCCGCCGGAGACGGGCGAACACCTCGCCACCGAGCCGGGTCGGGTGGACCGAGACGACCCGCCGGTCGGTGTCGGCGTGGCGACGCTCGACCAGCCGGCGCTGCTCCATCCGGTTGATGATGCCAGTGGCGCTGGCGACGGAGACGTCGAGCGCGTCCGCGAGGTGGCTCATCGAGAGCGGCCCCTGGACCTCGAGGATCGTCAGGACGTGGATGTGGATCAGGCTCAGCGAGCCGCTCAGGAAGCTCCGGAATGCCGACATCCGCTCCTGCGGGTTCCATGGCGTCATCTCGTCGAGGAGGTCCTCGACGAGCTCGGGGCGGCTTCGGCCGCCGACCTGATCGTTCGCTTCCGCGTTGATATTCAATGTCACGTAGACAATCTACGTGCCGGCAAACGTCGCTGTCAAGCGGGTGGCGACCCGGCGCGTGCTTCAACCGCGCGCGCGACCCTCAGCTCCGGCGCGGCCCCACGACCCGGGCGTCCGGGATGAACGCCCGGAGACGACGCCGCAGCAGGAAGATCTCGCGATCGATCAGGCGGAGCAGGGCGGCCAGCCGCTCCTCCGTCGTCCCGAGCTCCAGGAGGGCCTGGCGGCGCGGCAGCTCGATCTGGAGGATCCCGGCGAGCAGGTGCGAGAGGACAGTCGGGTCGTCCGGGATCAGGACGCGACGGCGGCGCGGCCGGGGACCCGGCGTCGACGGCTCGTCGCCGGTCTCGCCCGGGCCCTCCCCCGGTCCCGCGGCCGGGTCGTCCCCTGGCCCTGCGCCGATCTGATCGGCATCGGCCTCCTCCGGCTCCTCCCCTTCCTCCGATTCGTCATCGGCCTCCTCGTCGTCGTCCGCGGTCTCGACCTCGATCCGGACGTCGATCTCCTCGGACGTCTCGCCGGACCGCGGCTGCAGCAGCTCGAGGTACGTGACGAACCGACGAGTCGCCGAGCCGGCCAGCCGCTCGGCCGCAGCCGAGTCGCCGACGGCCTCGTCGAGGATGTCGACCTCCGCGACGAGGTAGGGCCGAGGCGCGTCGAGGACCCGCTTGATGCCGAACCGCCGCGTGCCGACGACGAGCAGGTCGAACCGGCCATCCTCGTGCTTGCCGGCGTCGCGGATCTCGGCGATCGTCCCGACGCCGCGGAACGAGATCGCGCCCGGCCCCACCTCGCGGCCCTCTCGGATCAGGACGACCCCGAACGGCGACGTCGTCTCGAGGCAGTGGCGGACGAGTGCCCGGTAGCGGTCCTCGAAGACGTGGAGCGGCAGCGCGATACCCGGACAGAGGACCGTGTTGAGCGGGAACAGCGGCAGCTCCATCCGGCGGTCATCCCGTGCGGCGGTCGGGCGCTGGCACGCCCCGAGAACGCGACGTCCAGGCAGAGTCTAGGGAATCGAACAGCCGCCGGACGGGTCCGGCGGCTGGATGGGGTCGATCGGGACCGGCTCGGAGCCGGTCATGACGTCAGTGCGAGCAGCCCTTCGGCGAGCCCGTGTCGTCGGCGGTGCGGAAGCTGGAGCCGCAGCCGCAGGCGGCGACCGCGTTCGGGTTGTTCACGGTGAAGCCGGCGCCCATCAGGGTATCGACGTAGTCGATCTGCGAGCCCTGGAGGAGATCGACGCTCTTGCCGTCGACGTACACCTTGACGCCGTTCGCCTCGAGGATCCGATCCTCGGTCGTGGGCGCGTCCTCGAGCATCATCCCGTAGCGGAAGCCGGAGCAGCCGCCGGAATAGACGTACACGCGCAGGCCGATCGCCGGGTTCGTTTCCTCGGCCGTGAGCTCGCGCAGCTTCACGGCTGCGGCGTCGGTCAGGCTGACGACGGTCGGCTGGGTCTCAAGCATCGGGTGCATTCCTCCTCGGAGGGGCGGTGGTGGCGCGATCGTCGCAGGACGGCTTGGCAGGGTCGATGGCCCAATCGTACGCACGGCAACCAGTTTCGACAAGCACTGCGTTGGAATTCGTCCGCCACGACGGCTTCCGAGGAAGGCCGCTCGCCAACGTCCTGTGGCCCGGAGAACCCCGGGCGATCAAACGGGCGGCTGGACGAGTCGATCGGGACGGTCGCGGCGCACCTGGCCGCCGGATGGAACGCTGAGCGTTCGAAATGGCGTCGGACGGCCTTGATCGGGCGGCTGCTCCGCCCGTTGGATCGCCCAGCGTTCGGCGGCGGACGACGATCGAGCCGCCGGATGTCTCAGCTTTCGATCCGCTCGACGATCGTCGCGATCCCCTGCCCCACCCCGATGCACATCGTTGCGAGCCCGAAGCGCCCGCCGGTCCGGCGCAGCTCGTGGGTCAGCATCGTGATCAGTCGGCTGCCGCTCATCCCCAACGGGTGGCCAAGCGCGATCGCCCCGCCGTTGACGTTGACCTTCGCCGGGTCGAGCCCGAGGTCGTCGATGCAGACGATCGACTGCGAGGCGAACGCCTCGTTGAGCTCGACGAGGTCGAGATCGCCGACCTCGATTCCCGCGCGCGCCAGCGCCTTGCGGGTCGCCGGCACCGGCCCGTAGCCCATGACCGCGGGGTCGACCCCGGCGACGGCGGTGGAGAGGATCCGAGCCAACGGCCGGAGCCCGAGCTCCCGCGCCCGCTCCGCCTCGACGACGAGGACCGCGGACGCCCCGTCGTTGATTCCCGAGGAGTTCCCTGCCGTGACGCTCCCACCCTCGCGGAACGCCGGTCGGAGGCGGGCGAGCGCCTCGGCGGACGTGTCTGCGCGAGGATGCTCGTCGCGTTCGACGATTAGCGGCGGGCCCTTCTTCTGGGGGATCGCGATCGGCACGATCTGGTCGTCGAAGCGGCCCGACTCGATCGCGGCGATCGCCTTCTGCTGGGACGCGAGCGCGAATGCGTCCTGCGCCTCGCGATCGACGTGCCAGCGCTCCGCCACGTTCTCGGCCGTCTCGCCCATCGAGTACGGGTAATGGAGCGCCGCTAGGGCCGGGTTCACGAACCGCCAGCCGAGCGTCGTGTCGAACATCTCGCGGTCGCCCCGATCGAACGCAGCCGTCGGCTTGGCCATCGCGTATGGCGCCCGGGTCATCGACTCCACGCCACCGCCAACGAACACGTCGCCGTCGCCGACGGCGATCGCGTGGGCCGCGGTGTTGATCGCCTGCAGACCCGACCCGCAGAGGCGGTTGACGGTCAGCCCGGCGACCTCGACCGGCAGGCCGGCCAGGAGGAGGGCCATCCGGGCGACGTTCCGATTGTCCTCGCCGGCCTGGTTGGCGCAGCCGAGGATCACGTCCTCGATCAGGCCGGCATCGATCCCGGAACGGTCGACGACCGCCCGGATGGCGGCCGCCGCGAGATCGTCGGGACGAACGGACGCGAGAGCGCCGCCGTACCGCCCGACCGGGGTCCGGACCGCCTCGACGATCCAGGCGTCACGGACCGGCCGATCCAGCGCGCGGCTCACCGGGTCACGGGCTTACGGAAGCGATTGGAGGATCTCCGTCGCCTTCGTGTCGTCCGGGGCCGTCGCGAAGATCACCGCATCCCCGTGGAAGTAGACGTACTGCTTCCCCGACCCCGAGCTGCTGTCCGTGAAGACCGTCTTCCCGGCAAGCGACGACTGGGCGAAGGTCTGTCCGCCGCTCTGGACCGCCGTGAGCATCGCCGTCTGGAGGGTGTTCTGGTCGACCCCCGCGATCCGGAAGATCCCGGCTCCGCATCCGCTCGTGGCGAAGGCGAAGGCGAACGTAACGTCCGAGGTCGACTTCCCGAGGGCGGCCAGGCCGGTCAGGAACTCCTTCCCGGCCGAGTTGGCGAGGCTCGCGCCGGCGACGCTTGCCTTCGTGGCCGGGGAGCCACACAGCGTGTCCGGCAACAGCGCCTCGAGATCCTTCGCCTCGCTCGGGAGGCTGAAGCTGGGGACCGGCTGGCTCGACGGCGCCGAGGATCCTTCGGCCGAGCTGGGCTCGGCCTGGGACGCGGCCGTGGATGGGGCCTCCGACGGCGCGGCGACCGATGCAGAGGCGGCCGTCGACGTCGACGGCGCGGCACTGCCGCAGCCCCACAGGACGACCATGACCGACCCGACGACCAGGTGCAGGATCGACCGACGATTCATCGCGATACCTCCGGCGGCGCCATGCCCGATGCGACCTCCGATGCCGGCCAGAGTCTACCTCGGACGCCGTTCGGGGCTCATCCGCTCGAACGGCCCGCTCGGGTGCGCGGCGCCGAGCCGGAGGGCCCGATCGATGTCGGCGGCTGAGGCGACGCCCTCTTCCAGGGCGAGCTCCGCCTCTGCGTCGATGGCCGCGAGGATTCGGCGCCGGATCTCTTCGGGCGCGAGACCCGATGCGGGGATCGGGCCGGCGCCGACGACCTCGGCGCGCCGGCCCTCCACGTACCGATAGAACCCTTCCCCGGTCTTGCGGCCGAGGTGGCCCTCGGCGACGAGCTCCTCCTGGATCTTTGACGGCCGCAGGCGATCAGGCCGTCCGAGGCCCTCCCAGATGCCGCTCGCCGCGGCGAGGTTCACGTCGAGCCCGGCAAGGTCCATCAGCTCGAACGGACCCATCGGGAAGCCGCCATCGCGGATCGCCGTGTCGATCTGGTCGACCGATGCCCGACCGGACTCCAGGATCCGAAGCGCCTCGATCGTGAACGGCCGGTTGACACGATTGACGATGAAGCCCGGCGCATCGGCGGAGCGGACCGCCGTCTTCCCCCAGCGCTCGACGAGCGCCACGGCCCGATCGACGACGGCCGGTTTTGTCGCCGGCCCGGCGACGACCTCGACGAGCGCCATGAGCGGCGCGGGGTTGAAGAAATGCAGGCCGACGACCCGACCCGGCTGCGACGTCGCCTCGGCGATCGCTCCGATCGAGATGGCGCTGGTGTTCGAGGCGAGGATGGTCTCGGGCGGAGACGCGGCGTCGAGGGCCCGGAAGATCGTCCGCTTGAGATCGAGGGACTCGAGGGCGGCCTCGATGACGACGTCGGATTCGGCGCCGACCTGGTCGAGGGTCGTCGATCCGCGCAGGCGGGCCAGACGGCCGTCGACCCATTCGTCGATCGTGTCCGGATCGAGGTCGAGCTTCGCCGCGCGTCGGGTCAGGCCGTCGCGGATCCGGTCGGTCGCCCGGTCGATCGCCGACTCGTCGACATCGTGGAGGAGGATCTCGTCGCCGGCCTCCAGTCCGACCTGGGCGATCCCGGAACCCATGATCCCCGCCCCGACGACCCCGACGATCGGCGCGGCGGAGCGGGGATCCTCAGGTTGCGTGGCCGGCGGTCCCGTCATCCGTCGAGGGTAGGTCCTCGTCGGGTCGGACGTCGCCGGCCGTACGTTCGACCGTCAGCCGCGGCGGTCACGAGCCGGATCGGGGCTGGCCGGAACCGGCCGGGAGGCCGCCGAGGCGGGACGTGGGATCAGGAAGGTGACGAAGGCGATCAGGGCGGCCAGGCCCAGGACGATCGCTCGCCAGCTGTCATCCGACGGCTTCGGAACGCCGGCGGTGTCGGTCGGCGGCGGGGTCGTGCCCGGCGTGCCGACGATGCCGAGCTCTTCACCGGTCGGAGCCGCACTCCCGCCGATCGGGAGCTCACTGCCGGTCGGGGCGGTCGAGGCGGATGGGCTGCCGGAGCCACCGATCGGCTGTTCACTGCCGCTCGGGCTGGCCGATTCGCTGGGCGCAGTGCTCGCGGATTCGCTTGGCGCGGTGCTCGCCGACTCGCTCGGGGCCGTACTGGCCGACTCGCTCGGCCCGGTGCTCGGCGAAGAGGACTCGATCGGCTGCTCGCTGCCGGACGGCGAAGGGCTCTCGCTCGCCGCGGGGCACTCGACCCAGAACACCTTCATCTTGTCGTGCTTTCCGGTGTCGAGGTCGCCGTCCCAGAACAGCTTGTAGTGGCCGTCAGGGAGCGTGTAGACGCCTTCTTCCGGCTGACGGTCCTCGCCGTCACCGTGCGTGTCGTACGTCCCGCTCAAGACGACTGTGCCCTTCTGGCCGGTCGGCGCCCACTCCTGGATCTCCCAGGTGCCGGCCTGCTCGGGATCGGCGAAGTAGAAGTGGAGGTGGAACGTGCAGACGTGCGGCTCGTTGCGCACCTCGCCGTTCGCGTTCTCGCCCGGACCGTCGTGGATCTTGACGGTCCCGTTGTTGCCGGGGGTGTCGTTCGCGAGGACCGACGGCCCGAAGCCGGCGAAGGCCGCGAGCAGGATCGCGGCGAGAAGGCCGAATGGCCTGACGAAGGAGGCGGCGCGAGTTGTTCTCATCGATCACTCCGTCCACTGAATTGCCTGGGTCAGTCGACGGGTGATCTGGGCGCTCCGTCGCCGTTCTATCGCGTAGCAAACGGCAGCCCGAGCGCAGTTGGCGCCATGTCTGCGGGTAGAACCATTGAATGGGCGTGTCAGGACCATCAGCCGGTGCGCCCGGGAACCGCATGGGACGCCGGTCGAGGTCAGATGGGCTTGAACGCCTCGAACGGCTGGCGGCAGTCGCGGCAGTAGAAGAGCGAGCGGCAGAGGGTCGGCCCGAAGGCGTTGTCCATCGCCACCCGGCCCGAGGCACAGAACGGGCAGTGGACCGCCGACGGCTCGGCCGGCGGAGCGATCCCGGCCTTGCGCAGGCCGGCCGCTCCGGCCGGAGTGAGGCGCTTCGTCGTCCACGGGACCGCGAACGTGAACGTGACGTCCGCGGGCCGGTCGAGGACGGCGAGCGCATCGACCACCGTCGAGCGAATGACCTCGAGCGCGGGGCAGGCGACGAACGTCGGGAGCAGCTCGACGGAGATCCGCTCCGGATCGACCCGCACGTCGTGGACGAGACCGAGATCGACGATCGAGACCGTCGGGATCTCGGGGTCGTGGACCGTCGCGAGGATCCTGCGGACCGCGGCCGCAGAGACGAGCTCCGAGGGCGCGGCCGCCTTCACCATCACCACGTCGCGCCGACCTCGCTGCGGCGGACCATCGTGAACTCCTCGTGGAGGGCGCGGAACGCCTCCGAGTGGCCGGACCGGGCGTGGTCGGCGTCGCGGGTCGGCGGGAGCTCCGGCAGCCCGAGCCGGGCGAACGTGCGACCGACGCCCTCGCGCCAGTGCGTCTCGATCGTCGCGAAGGGCTGGCCGACGATGCCGTGCCGGACAAGTGCCGGCTCCCCGGGGAGTGGCGCGAGCACCGTCCCGGCGTCCGGCCCCATCTCGGCCAACGCCGCGAGCAGCCGGTCGCGTGGCTCGCCGGACGCTCGGGCCAGGCGCTCGAGCCAGGTCTCCATGTGCATCAGGTGGTAGCGCTCCTCGCGCCGGATCTTCGCCACGAGCTCGGCGAGCGGCCGATACGACGAGTCGGCAAGGGCATCGAGCCGGGCGGCGTCCGCCGTGTCGTAGAGGTAGCGCCGGACGATCGTCGCCGCCCAATCGCCGCGCGGATGGTCGAGCAACCGCGCATGGAGGTAGCCCTCGGGCGGCCGGTCGTAGGCGATCGCGTCGGCGTCACGACCGTCGGCAACGAGATCGGCGAGCAGTCGATACAGCGCTTGGGCATGTCCGAGCTCGTCCTGGGCGATCGAGCTGATCGCGACGTCCTCCTCGAGGATCGGCCCGATCCCGGTCCACTCCGAATCGCTGAAGCCGATGACGAACTCGTCGTCGGCCATGGAGAAAAGCAGCAGCGCAAGCGCCCGCTCGCGGCCGTCGCCGGCCCCGGCGAAATCCATGGCGATCGGCCCTGGAGCATTCATCCCGCGTTCGCCTTCGGCTTCGCACGCCCGGACTGCTCGCGGGCCGCCGCGAGCTTGTCCCGCATCACGTAGCCGCCCGGCTTCTTGAACGAGCGATCGAGCGGGGGCTGGAGCAGGTCGAGGTCGGCGAGGTCGTGGATGTCGGACCGGCGGACGACCCAGAGGTGGACGCTTTCCTGGCGACGGCTGTACATCTCGCGGGCGTAGTGGAGGGCCAGCGTCGCGTCGGGCGCCATCACCGACCCGCCATGCCGCATCGGGTCGCCGTCCTTCTCGCGCCGGAACACCTCCCACGGCTCGAGCGTTCGGCCGTCGGCGGCATCGTCGTCGCGATCGGGCGGGTTCGAGTCGGTCATGTCAGGCGGCCGCGCGTGGCGCGCCGAGGATCGCGTCGCGGACCCACCGCGTCGCCTCGCGGTTGTCGCGCCGGAACTGGAGCCGCTCCTCGGACTTCGGTCCGTGGTTCGTGACCACCGTCCGCAGCTCATCCCAGTCCGGCTCGGTGTAGCGCCAATCACCGGTCGTCGGGTCGAGACCCAGCATCGGGTCCGGCAGCGTGAGCCCGAGCTCCCAGATCCGCGGCACGTAGATCGACAGGAACTCCTGTCGAAGCTCCTCGCTTGTCTTCGCCTTGATCCGCCAATGGATGTCGCGGTCCTTCGCGCGGTCGCTGCGGGGCCCGTGCATCTGCATCAGCGGTCCCCACCAGCGATCGAGCGCCTCCTGGATCGCGGCCCGCTGGCCGGCCGAACCCGTGACCATCGTCACGACGACGTCGCGGCCATGCATGATGTGGACCGATTCCTCCCAGCAGATCTTCTTCATCGTCCGCGCATACGGGGCGTAGCTCGAGTCGCGGAGGGCCTGCTGGGCGACGATCGCCGCGGCATCGACGAGCCAGGCGATGATCCCGATGTCGGCCCAGCTCTTCGTGGGGTAATGGAAGACGTTGTGGAACTTCGTCTTGCCGGCGAGGAGGTCGTCGAACATCGCCTCGCGCGGCTTGCCGAGATCCTCCGCGACGCGGTAGAGCAGCTGGGCGTGGCCGACCTCGTCCTGGACCTTGGCGGTCAGGGCGAGCTTCCGGCGGAGCGTCGGCGCCCGCATGATCCACTCGCGCTCCGGCAGGACGCCCATCAGCTCGCTGTTCGCATGCATCTCGACGAACCGCAGGACCTGCGTTCGGTATTCATCTGGCATCCAGTCGGTCGCCTCGACCTTACCGCCGGCGGTGACGTGCGCCTCGAAGTGGCGGTAGCGCTCGTCATGGTCGAGCGCGTCGTCGTTGAACGGCAGGGCGCTCCGCTCCCGGGCCGGGAGGACGGGGTCGAGGGCGAGCGGATCGGTCATCGGTGGTCCTCCGAGAGGGAGCGCAAGGCGAGCTCCACGTAGTGGTCGGCGATCCGGTCGGCACTGAGGCGTCCGTCGGGCCGGTACCAGGTCGCGATCCCGTTCAGGGCAGTGAGGATGAAGGTGGCGCCGATCGCGGGATCCACGGCGGCGAAGGCGCCGACGGCCAACCCGTCGGCAATCAGGTCGCGGAGGCGACGCTCATAGGCGTCGCGCCTTGCGCCGATCACCGCCCGGCGCTCGGGCGAGAGATGGCGCCACTCGGTCACGAAGACGCTCGCGCGCTCGGGATCCGCGGTCACGACCTCGACGTGGGCCTCGACGATCGCCGCCAGCCGCTCGACGGGGTCGTCGGTCGTCGTCTCCTCGAGTGCTTGCTCGACCGCCACCTCGAACGCCGTCGCGGTCCGGTCGACGATTGACCAGAGCAGGTCCTCTTTCGAGGCGACATGGGCGTACAGGCTGGCGCCCTGGATGTCGAGGGCCCTCGCGATGTCGCGCACGCTCGTCGCGGCGTAGCCGTTCGCGTGGAACAGCTCGCTCGCAACCTCGTCGATCTCGCGTCGCCGCGCACCGGCTTCGATCATCGAACTCCTACCTAACGATCGTTAGTGATCGTGGCCTTTGAAGCCCACGCTTGTCAAGCCGATCGCTGTTGGGCGGCGGCGCTGCGCCCATACTTCGGTCGTGCCACCCGCCATTCGCGCCATCCTGCCGTGGCTCTGCGTCGCGGCATTCCTCATCGGGATCGCAAACTTCTTCTGGTTCTTGCTTGAGTCACTGTCGATCGGCGGGGACGCCCTGAATGGGCACATCCGCGACGGGCACTATTTCGTTGGCTCGCACGGGTCGTATACCGAGGTTTCGGCCGCGACCTGGAACTGGAGCCGAGCGCACGCACTCAGCGTCCTCGTCACCCACCCGCTCGCCATCGGAGCCGGGTTTGTCTTCGTCCTGACTGGGGGTCCGCTCCATCTCGCTGGGTTGCGCTGCACAACCGACCAACGTCGTGAACGAGCCGATCGCGCATTGGCCGGCGGATTCCTCGCGGCCGAGAGTGTCCGGATCCAGGTAGGAACCATGCCAATGCCGCGATCAACGACCGTGGTCGTGACGGATCGCGGTCTGGTTGCCCGGATCGGCTGGGAAACGATCACCATTCTCCCGGAGGAAATCCGGGACGCGACGCCGGGGTCCACCTTCGGCCGTCCCAGGCTCTCGATCGGACATGACGGTATCGAGATCCCGTCGCCGCTGATCCTGAACATCGCTGCGGACAGCACCCTCGCGGTGGCGATCGAGCAGGCGCGGTCGCATCGAGCCCTGCTACCCGCGAGTCCGGGCGCTGCCGGTCCCTCGGAGCTGGTTCGCCGTCGAGGCCCGAACCCGATGTCCGTCGTGTTGGGCTTGGCCAGCATGGTCCTCATCGGCGTACTCACCGGGATTGGCGTATTCCAGGCGATCCCTCAGCTCGGGCTGTTCGGCTGGGTATGGACCGCCGGCGTCCTCGCGATCGGGTTCGTGAATGTCCGACGCTGG
>DATLVO010000310.1:0-17355 GCA_035577485.1 Verrucomicrobiia bacterium | reverse complement strand
CGGAGGGTCGCGCGGTCTTCGAGCTCCACCCGGGCGGATGACGTTCGGCGCAAGGGGCCGAATCGAGGAACAGGGCCCGAAGGCCCTGCACCTGTTGGTTCGACGATGGTGGGTGATACTGGATTCGAACCAGTGACCCCGCGGATGTGCGCGCCCACGCCGGGGTGCCCGGACTCGGTGGCCACGGAATCCCCGCGGAGGTCTCATGCGTCCGTTCGAGATCGGCCTCGTCCTCCCCCTGTGGGACTCGTTCGACGACGGCTCGACGTCGCGTTGGGTCGAGATTCGCGACCTCGCCCTCCGAGCCGAGGAACTCGGGTTCGACACGGTCTGGATTCCCGATGAGTTGCTGTGGCGTCCGACCGCGGACGATCCGCAGGGGTGGTGGGAGGCGGTCGCCATGGCGGGCGCGGTCGCGGCGGCGACCTCGCGGGTGAAGGTCGGCACGTGGATCCTGTCCGCGCTCCATCGCAACCCGGGCATCTCCGCCAAGGCCGTCGAGACGATCGACGAGATCAGCGGCGGCCGGTTCGTGTTCGGCCTGGGATCGGGGCATGCGGGCGCCCAGGCGCACGCCTTCGGGCTGCCCGAGGACCGCGTCTACGGCCGATTCGCGGAGGCCTTCGAGATCATCATTCCCCTGCTGCGGCAGGGCCGAGCGGACTTCGAGGGCACGTTCCATGCCGCGCGAAACCTGGAGCACCGGCCGGTGGGGCCGCGGCCCGGTCGAATCCCGATCATGATCGGCGCCAAGGGCCCGAAGATGCTCCGCCTGGCCGCCCTCCACGCCGACATCTGGAGCTGGTTCGCCGAGGAGCGCAGCGACCTTGCCGAGCTCGAGCCGCGGCTCGCGGCCCTCGAGGCGGCCTGCGTCGCCGTCGATCGCGATCCCGCGACCATCGGGAAGTCGGCGGGCATCGTGATCCAGCCGACATCGGTCAGCGGATCGGACGCGCTTGGGACTCCGATCCGGGGCTCGGCCACGGAGATCACCGATGTCCTCCGGGGGTTCGGAGCCGCCGGCTTCACGAACGTCGAGGTGATCCTGTCGCCGCCGACGATGGCCACGGTCGACGCCATGGCCCCGGTCCTCGAGCTGCTCGACGCCGATTGAGCGAGGCCCTCACGGGACGGTCGCGTGGAACCCGAGCGATCTGCTCGCGAACACGGAAACAGGGCCCGAAGGCCCTGCAACCGTCAATTCAGCGAATGGTGGGCGATACTGGATTCGAACCAGTGACCCCGCGGATGTGAACCGCGTGCTCTAACCACTGAGCCAATCGCCCCGAACGTCACGGCGTCGCGCAGGACGCCGGACGGACGCCGATCATACCCGCAGGCCCGGCCAGCGGGCAACGATCGCATCGGGCTCGACCCCCTCGACGACGACCAGCTTCTGACGACCGGACGCCCCCGCGACCAGACGAACCGAGCGGCGGCCGATCCCGAGCTCGTCCGCGATCAGGCGGAGCAGCGACTGATTGGCAGCCCCGGCGACCGCGGGGGCCGCGACGTGGGCCCGGAGGACCCCGTCGACCACGCCGTCGACATGGTCGGACCCCGACCGAGGAGTCAGACGGACGGCGAAACGGACGTCGGTGTCAGACAGGACTCAGGGCTGGCGCGAAGGCGCTCGGCAGCGTGGCTGATCGACGTGGGGCTGGGTGGCGGTCCACGCGGCGAGTCTAGCAGCGATCAGTGGCGATGCCCGAACAGGGCCCGGCCGATCCGGACGATCGTCGCGCCTTCCTCGATCGCGACCTCGAAGTCGTCGGTCATGCCCATCGAGAGCTCGGGTCCGAGGCGCGGCCACGAGCCGCGGAGTCGCTCGGCGAGCGTGCTGAGGCCGACGAAGGTCGGTCGGGCCGCCTCGGGGTCGTCGACCAGGCGACCGACCGTCATCAGCCCCCGGTAGTCGAGGTGGCCGTGCAGGTCCAGCTGCTCGACCGCCGGCTCGAGCTCCTCCGGCAGGAAGCCCGCCTTGGCCGGGTCGCGGTCGACGTTGACCTGGAGGAGGACGGGACACGGCGGCACCCCGGTGGTCGAGCCGGCCAGGCGATCGAGCCGACCGGCGAGGTCGACCGAATGGACCGACTCGATCGTCGCGAAGACCTCGAGCGCCCGCCGGGCCTTGTTCGATTGAAGCGGCCCGACGAGGTGCCACGTCGCACCCGGCACGGCGATCGCCTTCGCCTCGGCCTCCTGGACGCGGTTCTCGCCGAGGAGCGTCAGCCCGGCCGCGACCGCCGCTCGAAGTCGATCGGCCTCGACCGTCTTGGAGACGGCAACGAGGGTGACCGAAGCCGGATCCCGCTTCGCGCGCGCACACGCACCTGCGATGCGCTCCAGGACGTGCCCGCGCGCGTCCGCGAGCTGCGCGATCTCGCGTGGATCGGGCGGGCCGGCGACCAATGGATCCGGTGGCATCACCACCGGCTCGTCACTTCCGGCGGAGGAAGCTCGGAATCTCGAGATCGTCGGCGTCGTAGGCCGCCGGTCGCTTAACCGGCACCGCCTCGCCGACGGTCCGCTCGACCCGGGGGCCGGGGCCGACCGCGGTGGCCGCGGCGCGATCGTCACGATTGCCATCCGTGGTGCCGTCGCTGGTCTCGAGGCGCTGGCGCTCGAGCTCCTCGAGGAAGTCGCGTTCGCGCGGCGCCCGGATCGACGGCTGCTCCGAGGGCTGCGCCGCCTGGCTGTGGCGCACCGACTCGCGCTTGCGGTTGCCGTCGAAGCCGGTCGCGATCACCGTGATCATGACCTCCTCGCCGAGCCGCTCGTTGAAGCTCGTGCCGAAGATGATGTTCGCCTCGGGGTCGGCCGCGGCGCGGATCTCCTCGGCCGCCTCCGTCACCTCGAACAGGCTCAGGCTCGACGAGCCGGTGATGTTGAAGAGGATGCCCTGGGCGCCGGTGATGTTGACCTCGAGGAGCGGGCTCGCGATCGCCTGGCGGGCGGCCTCGACGGCGCGGTTCTCGCCCGTCGCTCGGCCGATCCCCATCAGCGCCGACCCGGCGTCCTTCATGATCGCCCGCACGTCGGCGAAGTCGAGGTTGATCAGCCCCGGCATCGTGATGATGTCGCTGATCCCCTGGACACCCTGGCGGAGGACGTCGTCGACGACCCGGAACGCGTCGATGATCGAGGTGTTCTTCTGGACGACGTCCTTGAGCCGATCGTTCGGGATCGTGATCAGGGTGTCGACCTGCGCCTTCAGCTCCTCGGCTGCCTTCTCGGCGATGATCTTGCGCTTGGCGCCCTCGAAGCTGAACGGCTTGGTCACGACGCCGATCGTCAGCGCGCCGGCCTCCTTGGCGAGCTGCGCCACGATCGGGGCGGCACCCGAGCCGGTCCCACCGCCGAGCCCGGCCGTGATGAAGACCATGTCCGAATCGACCAGGGCCTGGGCGATCTTCTCCGAGTCCTCCTCGGCCGCCCGGGCACCGATCGCGCTGTCGCCGCCGGCCCCGAGGCCGCGGGTGATCTTGTCGCCGATCCGGATCTTGTGGGGCGCATCCGACTGGAGGAGCGCCTGGGCGTCCGTGTTACAGGCGATGAACTCGACACCCATCATCTCGGACAGGATCATCCGGTTGACGGCGTTGCTCCCGCCGCCGCCGACACCGATGACGCGGATCAGCGCGAAGTTCTCGGAATCGGACCGCAGCGGCATCGCCTTCCTCCGGGGCTGTCGAGGCTCGTGACGGCAGCCCTCACTCTCGGGGTGACGACCGCCTCTGGTTGGCGTGTGTCGACCGGCCGGTTTCCGCTGCACGCACGCTCTCGGGGTCGGTCGGACTGGGCGGAGTCTAACACCCGACCAGCCGCGGCGGGACCCGGGATCGGCCGCTCGGCGGTGCCCACGGGCGACGAATCGTGGCGTCGATGGCGACGCACGAGGATGCGGCATTCGCCCTATCGACAGGGCCTCGACCGGGTTGCGATCCTTCGCCGCGTACCGGCACTGGTACTTCCGGGGAGAGCGCGCGTGGGACTTCTGGATCGATTGCTCCGGGCGGCCGTGGCTGCCGTCGTCATGGCCCTGGCCTGGGGTGGCGTCGTCGCGCCCGCCGTGCTGGCGGCCGATCCGGGCGTCACCGTCAGCGGGTCCCTCGTCGACGAGCATGGAACGGCCCTGGCGGGCATCCATCTCGTCATCGAGGAGCAGCTCCCGCCGGACGGCGGCCTCGCCGGCTTCCAGGTGGTCACGGACGCGAGCGGCGACTTCGCCGCCGACCTCGAGCCCTGGGGAACCGCCGGTGCCCCGGCCACGCTGACCGTGAAGACCCCGGCCGACGGCCTCGAGGTCGTCGAGGTCGTCGACGGCGCGTGCACCCGATCCTTATCGGTCGTCGTCGACGCGACGCAGGACGTCGCCCTGGCCGATGGCCCGATCGATCCCCTCGCGATCAAGGCCACCACCGAGCTGATCGGCGAAGTCTGCGGCACGACGGCGACGCCGCCGCCCGCCGGTGCCGGCACGGGCCGGCCGACGGTCACGCCGCCACCGACCGACGCCTTCGCCCGCCACGAGGCCAGCTCCCCGGATCGTCTCGGCCCGGCGTTGTCGCTCGGGTTCGCGATCGGGCTCGTCGCGGCGATCCTTCTCCTGACGCCACGCCCTCACGGGCGCCGGCGAAGCTGACGCGGCAACGACGAGCGCCACCGCCAGCTCGTCGTTGCCGCGGCTCCCTCAGCCGGCCAGGAAGCTCAACAGGACCGTCCGTTCGGGGTTGTCCGCGTTCGGGTCGAGCAGGGCGATCGACTGCCAGGTGCCGAGGGCGAGCCGGCCGTCGATGACCGGCACGGTCAGCGAGGGGCCCGCGAGGAGCGGCAGGACGTGGTCGGCGCCGTGGCCGGCCGAGCCGTGACGGTGCCGCCAGCGATCGTCACGCGGCAGGAGTCGATCGAGCGCGTCGATCGCGTCGTCGTCGGAGCCGGCCCCGAGCTCCAGGATCGCGAGCCCCGCCGTCGCGTGCGGCACGAAGATCGATAGGAGCCCGCCGCCGCTGCCCGCATGCTCGGCGACGAACCGCCGACAGGCCGGAGTAAGGTCGGTGAGCCCACGCGCGGAACCAGTTCGGAGAGTGAGAGTCAGCGATTGCACCGGTCGCCCTACGGAAAAATGCTCCGCAGGGCGTCGCGCAACCGGCCGAGGCCGCCCATCGCCGGCGCCGACTCGTAGCGCATCGGCTCGTCGTCGGCGAGCGTCGAGGCGCCCCACTGGAGCAGCCCGACGGCGGTCGCGTAGCCCGGGTTCTGGATCGTGTCGACGAGGCCGCCGATCCCGGCCGGTCCGGCGATCCGGACCGGGATGCCGAGCACCTCGCGGCCCAGCTCGGCGGCTCCGGCGAGCTGCGCCCCACCACCGGTCAGGATGATCCCGGCCGGGAGCAGGCCCGCCCCTCCACGGGTCATCTCGGCCCGCATCAGCTCGAACGTCTCGCGCATCCGGGCCTCGATGATCTCGCACATCTCGCGGCGCTGGATCGTCCGGCCGGCTTCCTCGCCGAGGACGCTGACCGTGATCTCCTCGTCGTCGCCGACGGCGGCCAGGTTGCACGTCCCGTGCTGGATCTTCAGCTCGTCCGCGACCTGGAGGCTCGTCTTCAGCCCGAGCGCGAGATCGTTCGTGACGTTGTTCCCGCCGATCGGCAGGACGGCGGTCCGGAAGGGCGACCCGTCGGCGAACATCGCGAGGTCGATCGTCCCGGCGCCGATGTCGGCGACCGCGACCCCGAGCTCCTTCTCCGTCTCGGAGAGCACGGCCTCGGCGCTGGCGAGGGCCGACGCGACCAGCTCGTCGATCTTCACCCCGGCCGCGTTCACGCACTTCGAGAGGTTCTGGACGGCCGTGGCCGCGGCGCTGACGATGTGGACCTCGACCTCGAGCCGGAGCGCGCTCATCCCGAGCGGGTCCTTGACGCCTTCCTGGCCGTCGACCTTGAAGCCCCGCCGCTCGACGTGGAGGACGACCTCGTTCGACGGGATCGAAACCGCGCGGGCGACCTCGACCGCCCGGTTCACGTCCTCCCGGCTGACCTCCTTGCGCGGTCCGCTCACCGCGACCTGGCCCGGCGAGTTGAGGCTCTGGACGTGCTGGCCGCCGACCGACACGAACGCCCGGTCGATCTTCCAGCCCGACAGGCGTTCGGCCCGCTCGACCGACTCGGCGATCGATCGGACCGTCTGGTCGATGTTGACGACGACGCCCTTCTTGAGCCCCGACGACGGCACGGTCCCGTGACCCATGATCGTCATCCGGCCGTCGCGGCTGACCTCGCCGATGAGGGTGCAGACCTTCGACGTCCCGACGTCGATCCCGACGAGGACCGCTTCTCTCTCCACCGTCGTCGTCCATGCCTCCTGTTTGGTCGCCGCGGGCCCGTCCCGCGGCCGGTGCTACACGAAGTGACGCCGGATGAGCGCCACGTTGTTGAAGATCCGGAACCCGAAGTTGATCAGCGCCACCAGGTAGAGGTCGAGGTTGAGCCGATCGCCGATGAACGTGAGGATCACGGCGACGAGCGCGTTCGTGATGAACCCGCTGATGAAGATCCGATTGTCGTAGACGCCGTCGAGCTCGGCCCGAACCGCCCCGAGCACCGAGTCGAGCGCGGCGAGGATCGCCACGGCCGAGTAGCGGCTGAACTCGAAGCTGACATTGACATTGAGAACGAGCCCGGCAAGGACGCCCACGAGGAGGCCCGCCAGGGGAAGGAACACGCCTCGCCGCCCTCTCTCCGGTGCGTTTCGGCAAGGCTACCCGACGCACGCCTCCCCTGCCACGCGACTCGCGCCAGCCATGACGTCCGATTGCCGCGTTGGCGCCTCCGCCCCTCGCTCATGGACGATCGAGTCCACTCGCTGAGGTGCTCGGCTCCGCCTTGCCCTCGAACATCCTGGCTGGCGCGAAGGACAGTCATGGCTTCGGCGACGCCGACGGGCGGGACGACGGCTTCGGCAGGTACGTGCCGTCGTGGTCGTCGGCGAGGATCACCGTGGCGACCGTCGCCTCGCGGCCGGCGAGCAACGTCGTGAGGAGCTGGACCTGGCCCGTGATCAGGGCCGGCGTCCGCTGGCTGATGCCGTAGAACCCGAACACCGCGACCCAACCCGTCGGCCCGCTCGACACGGTGAACCCCTTGTCGTCGGTCACGCGCACGGCCAGGCTCGTCGCCGTGCTGCCGATCTGGCCCGGGGTGAGCGAGCCGAGCCGCGTCGCGGCGTCGAGATCGACCGGGTCGAGGACCGAGCGGATGCCCAGGGAGGCCGCGGACTGGCGGTCGTCGCTGACGACGGGCAGGGCGGCGATCGCCGGCGGTGGCGCGTCGCCGACGGCGGCGAAGAGCATCCCCGTCTCGTCGACGACGAAGCGGTGGCCCGCGGCCGCCCAGATGACGATCGGCCGCCGCTCGGTCACGTCGACCCGGACGGTGTCCGGCAGACCGATCGAGATCTGCGCGTCGGCGACGGACGGGATGTCGCGCAGGCGCTGCTCCAGCGGGTCGGTCGTCAGGGCGACGAGATTCGTGCCCTTCTCCAGGCCGAGCGTCGTCTCGACGTCGCCCGGCGGCGTCAGGACGGTCCCCTCCACGTCGAGCCGGCCGAACCCGAAGGCCGGGGTCGCCGCGAGGCCGTAGATCGCACCGGCCGACACGAGCATCGCAAGGATCGCGCCGGCCCGCATCGGCGAGAGGCCGGCCGAGGCCCGCCGGACTCGCGGCGGGCGCCGGCGGCTGCCGGCCGCGGCCGCCGCCCGGTAGCGGCGGGGCGTGCGGAGCGTCATCGCGTCATCGCTCAGCGCTCAGCGCGGCAGGTCGGACGGCGCCAGGCGTCGACCGGCCCGCGCGGCGTGGCGTTCGACGGCGAGCTCGACGACGCGGATGCAGACGTCGGCGAACGTGTAGCCGCCCTCGGCCGGGAGCGTCGGGAACAGGCTGATGGGCGTGAAGCCCGGGATCGTGTTGATCTCGGACAGGAAGATGTCCTCGCCACGGACGAGGAAGTCGATGCGAGCGAAACCCTCCGCGCCGATCGCCCGGTACGTGTCGCGGGCGATCTTCAGCATCGCCGCGCGCATCGGGGCCGGGACCTCCGCCCGGGTCGAGGTCTCCGACAGGCCCGGGGTGTACTTCGCGGCGTAGTCGTAGAACTCGTGCCCGGCGAGGATCTCGCCCGGACCGAACAGGTCCAGGTGGGCGTGGTCGTTGCCGATCACGCTGACCTCGAGGTCCCGGGCGCCGGCGAGGTACACCTCGGCGAGGGCCACAGCGTCGTAGCGGAACGCCTCGTCGAGGGCCGCCCGGTACTCCCCGCTCGCGTGGGCCAGGGTGATGCCGACGGACGATCCCAGACCCGACGGCTTGATCATCAGCCGCTCGTCGCCCGTGCCCCCGGCGAACGCCTCGAGCTCGGCCAGGACCGCCGCGGGATCGCTCCGCCAGCGGGCGAGGCGGATCTCACGCCAGTCGACGACCGGCAGGCCGATGCCTCGGACCAGGCGCTTGAACACCGCCTTGTCCATGCCCAGGGCCGACGCGGTCACCCCCGAGCCCGTGTACGCGAGTCCGGCCGCCTCGAGCATCGCCTGGATGGTCCCGTCCTCGCCGAACGGCCCGTGGAGAGCGATGAACACGACCGGCGCCGGGTCGGTGGCCGCCAGGCTGTCGATCGCCGCACCGGCGCTCCGGGGGCCGTCCGCGCCAAGCGCCGGCGGATCGTCGTACGCCGCGGCCGGCCGGTCGGCCCGCCGGTGGTTCGGCGGCAACCGCCACCATCGGCCGTCGAGATCGATCAGGTGCTGGGTCACGAGCGCGCCGGCGCCGGCGAGCGCCTCGGCGATCGCGGTGCCCGACACGATCGAGACGTCGTGCTCGGCCGACGGGCCGCCGAGGAGGACCGCGATCGGCGGCAGCGACGTCGTCACGCGGGCGGGCTCGTCGGGCCGGTCGCGCCCCAGTCGCCGAGGAACACGACCTCGGGCTCGAGGCGGATGCCGGCCTCGCGCTCGACCGTCGCCGCGACCAGGTCGACGAGGGCGCGGAGGTCGGCGGCCGTCCCGTGGCCGTCGTTGACGAGGAAGTTGGCATGCTTCTCGGACACCGACGCCCCACCGATCCGCTGGCCCTTGAGACCCGCGGCCTCGATCAGTCGGCCGGCCGAATCGCCGGGCGGGTTGCGGAAGGTCGACCCGGCCGACGGGATGCCGAGGGGCTGGTGCTCGCGTCGCCAGCGCCGGATGTCGTCGAGGCGGGCCGCGATCACGTCCGGCTCGGCCGTCGCGAGCTGGAACGTCGCCCCGAGGACGACCTCGTCGGGGCGGTGCTTGAGACGGCTGTCGCGGTAGGAAAGCTCGAGGTCCGTCGGGCCGAGCCGGGCCTCGCTGCCGTCGGTCAGGAGGACATCGGCCGTCTCGAGGATCGCGGCGACGTCGGCGTCGTGGGCGCCCGCGTTCGCCCAGACGGCCCCGCCGGTCGTGCCCGGGATCGCGAGCCCGAACTCGAGACCGGTCAGGCCCGCCTTCTGGGTCTCGGTTGCGGCACGGGCCATCGGCAGGCCGGATTCGGCGACGTAGCGGTCGCCCGCGATCTGCGAGCCCTCGGCCCGGTTCTGGACGACGAGGCCGCGGATCCCCGCGTCGGCGATCACCACGTCACTGCCCCGGCCGAGGAGCGTCAACGGGATCTCCCGGGATCGGGCGAAGCGGACGATCGCCCGCAGCTCGTGGACGTTGTGGACGGTCGCGAACAGGTCTGCCGGGCCGCCGACGCGCATCGTCGTGAACCGCGCGAGCGGCTCGTCGCGGGAGGTCTTGACGCCGATGCGGCGCTGGATCGCGGTCCCGATCGCGACGGGGTCGAAGGCCGCAGAGTCGGCGGCGCCGGCGGCGACCGGACCCGTCACGCGGCCGCTCCCCGGGCGATCGCCTCGATCTCCGCCGCGGTCGGCAGCGGCCGTCGCTCGGCGAGCGCGAGGACGAGGGCCGTCACCGCGTCCGCCGCCCCGGGTCGCCCGAAGCGACGCGCCGCGGCCGCCATCGCCGCCCGGGCCGGCTCGTCGAACAGGATGTCCGTCGCCGCCACGAGCGCGTCGGCGTCGAACGCGTCGTCGGCCACGATCCGGGCCGCCCCGGCCGCGGCGAGGATCTCGGCGTTCGCCCCCTGGTGGCCCGCCGCATGGGGATACGGGACGATGACCGCCGGGATCCCGAGAGCCGTGACCTCGGCGACGGTCGACGAGCCGGCCCGGCCGACGACGAGGTCCGCCGCGACGAGCGCGGCGAGCATGTCCTCGCGCAGGAACGGGTAGGGCCGGTACCGGGTCCGTTGCTCCGCCGGTAGCTGCTCCCGGGCGGTCAGCGCAGCGGCGTACGCACTCTCCCCGGTGACGTGCAGGACGTGGACCCGTTCGACGAGCCGCGGCAGCGCGGCTGCGACCGCGGCGTTGAACCGCCGGACCGCCTGCGAGCCGCCGAAGATCAGGACCGTGGGCGCATCGGCCGGCAGGTCGAGCCGGGCCCGCGCCTCGGCCCGCGAGATCGCGGTCACGTCGCGGATCGGCGTCCCGGTCAGGTACGTCGGCTTGCCCGCCGCGGCGAGGGCCGTCCCCGCCGCCTCGTACGAGACGGCGAGGGCATCCGCCAGCCGCGCCGTCACGCGGACCGCGCGCCCGGGGATCGCGTTGCCCTCCCACAGGACGACCGGGATCCGCATCGGGCCGGCAGCGATGAGCGTCGGCACGGCCACGTAGCCGCCGGTCGTGAGGATCGCGGCCGGCCGCTCGACCGCCAGGATCGCCGCCGCCTGGGGCACGCTCAACGCGAGCCGGACTGGATCGAGCACCGCGTGGACGGAGACGTCGACCGAGCGCAGCGAGCGCAGGGCCAGCCGCCGGACGCGGATGCCCGCGTCGCGGACGAGATCGGCCTCGAGCCCCCGATGCCCGCCGAGCCAGACCAGGTCAGGCGCGTTCGGCCGATCGCGCAGGGACCGCGCCACGGCGAGAGCCGGGTAGATATGCCCGCCCGTCCCGCCCCCGGCGATCAGCAGCCGCATCGTTCCAGCTTCCTCGTTCGACGGTCTCGCGCGAGATCGACAGCAGGATGCCGACCGCCGCGAGGCTGATGGTCAGCGACGAGCCGCCCGCGCTGATGAACGGCAGGGTGATGCCGGTCACCGGGATGAGGGCCACCACGACGCCGATGTTGATGAACGCCTGGATGCAGAGCCAGGCCGTGATCCCGGCCGCCAGCAGCGCCCCGAACGTGTCGGGTGCCGTCAGCGAGACACGGATGCCAGAGTAGGCCAGACCGACGAACAGCAGGATCACGATCCCCGCCCCGATCAGGCCGAACTCCTCGCCGATGATCGCGAAGATGTAGTCGTTGCTCGCGTTGGGCAGGAACAGCCCGCCGGCCAGCCGGCTCTCGCCGAGGCCGGCCCCGAGCAGGCCGCCGAGCCCCAGGGCCAGCAGTCCCTGGATCGTGTGGAAGCCGGTGCCGAGCGGGTCCGACCACGGGTCGAGCCACGTCCGGATCCGGGTCAGCTGGTACGCCCGGAGGCCCACGGCGACGAGGGCGACGAACGCGGCGAATCCGATGGCGGCGAGCTGCATGAGGCTGCCGCCGGCGACGAAGAACATCGTCAGGCCCGTCAGCGCGATGACCATCGTCGTCCCGAGGTCGGGCTCCTTGAAGACGAGGGCGACGATCGGCGCGAGGATCACGAGGAACGGGATCGTCCCCGACCAGAAGCCCTTCACCCGGGTTCCCCGCTTCGCGAACCAATGGGCCAGGTAGATGATCAGGGCGAGCTTCGCGATCTCGGCCGGGTGGAGGGCGGGCAGCGGCCCGATCTTCAGCCAGCGGGCCGATCCGCCGATGACGACGTTCAGGCCCGGGACGAAGACGAGCACGAGCAGGAGCGCGCCGAAGATGTAGGCAGGCACGCTGATGAACCGCAAGTAGCGGTAGTCGACCCGCATCATCCCGGCGAGCGCGACCATGCCGAGTGCCGCCCAGCCGATCTGGGGCCCGACGATCGAGAGCGTGTCGTCGGTCGCGATGTACGACTTCATCGCCGACGACGAGTAGACCATCAGGATCCCGATCGCGGTCAGGGCGACGACGATCACGAGGATCCCGTAGTCGGCGGCGTGGCGATCGCGGTTGAGCGCCGTTGCCTTCTGGCGGGCGGGGGTCCGGCGCGAAGCCGCGGCCGCGTCGCCCGGATCGGCGCCGCGGGCGCGCTGGCCGAGACCGAGACCGGCGCGGGCCTTGGGTTCGATCGACTGACCCCGGCCGCCGATCCGACGGGCAACGGGCAACGCATCGCTCATGAGGTCCTCCCCTCCCGTCGCTTGGTCGCGAGCTCGGCCACGGCCGCCTTGAACGCCCGGCCCCGGGCGGCGTAGTCGACGAACATGTCGAAGCTGGCGGCGGCCGGGCTGAGCAGCACGGTCGCATGGGCGCCGGCGGGCGACGCCGCGAGGAGCTCCCGGGCGATCGCGTCCGCCCGTTCGACCGCTGCCTCGAGGCTGGCGGCCGACTCGATCCGCTCGTGGCCGGCCGCCCGGATCAGCTCCCCGAGGGCGGGACCGCTCTCGCCGATCAGCACGACCGCGTTCGTCCACTGGGCGACCTGGCGGGCGAGCTCGGAGAGGTCGACGCCCTTGTCGCGGCCGCCGGCGATCAGCACGATCGGCTGGCGGAAGGCCTGGATGGCGGCGATCACGGCATCGGGCTGGGTCCCCTGCGAGTCGTTGACGAACCGGACGCCGTCGACGATGTCGACCTCTTCCAGGCGATGCTCGACGCCGCGAAACTCGCCGGCGGCCCGCCGGATCGCGTCCGAAGCGACGCCGAACAGGAGCCCGACGGCGACCGCGGCGAGGGCGTTCGAGATGCTGTGCCAGCCCGGGATCCGGAGGTCGGCGAGGGGCATGATCCGGCCGTCCGTCGGGACCGGCGCGACCCCGCCGGCCGTGGGTTCCGCGCCGGCCAGGCCCAATGGCCGCACGTTCCGGGCCACGATCCACGGGTCCTCGACGGCGGCGACGCCGACCCCGCCGTCCGGTGGCGTTCCCCGCCGGTATGGCACGGTCCGCGCCGTTCCCAGCGTCGCGTACTCGGCGACGACCGGGTCCTCGGCATTCAGCACGAGGGCGCCAGCCGGGTCGACCAGCTCCGCCAGGCGTCGTTTGGCCGCGCGGTAGCCCTCGAGCGAGCCGTGCCGGTCGAGATGGTCGGAGGTGACGTTCGTGTAGACCGCCACGGTCGTGCCCCGGGACAGCGTCGGCAGCTGGAGCTCCGAGAGCTCGATGACGACCCGGTGATCCGGCGTCAGCTCCGGCAGCCGCTCGATCAGCGGGACGCCGATATTGCCGCCGAGCACGGCCGGGTGGGCTGGATCGCCGTCGAGGATCGCGGCGATCAGCGAGGACGTCGTCGTCTTGCCTTTCGTGCCGGTCACGCCGACCGTCGGCGCCGGGCAGAGTCGGAGGAACAGGTCGGCCTCGGAGACGAGCGCCGGGGCCGGGGAGTCGCCGGCCGCGCGCGCGGCGACGAGGGTCTGGAGCGCCTCCCGCAGTCGCGGCTCGGTCGTCGGGTAGTCGGGGTTGATGGACGGCGACGTGGTCACGAGCGCGGCGTCCTGCCAGGCCTCGGCCGGGTCGACGTCGGGGCCGGCCAGCAGGCCGATCGGGCGTCCCTCGAGCTGGCCGACGGCGTCGGCCAGCTCGCTCTCGGGCCGGCCGTCGTAGACGGTGACCCGGGCGCCGGCGTCGACGAGGAACCGGACGAGGGAGATCCCGCTCCGGGCGAACCCGAGGACGGTGACCGGTCGGTCGCGCAGCAGCCCATCGCGGATGGCGTCCATCGTCAGCCCGTCGAGGTCGAGCGGCGTCCCGGTCGCCATCGCCGTCGTCACGCGAGCTTCTGGATCGAGGCGAGGAACAGCGTCACGCCGAGGAGCCCGGCGAGGATCCCGACGATCCAGAACCGGAGCGTGATCTTCTCCTCGTCCCAGCCGGCGAGCTCGAAGTGGTGGTGGATCGGCGACATCCGGAACAGGCGTCGCCCGCCGGTGGCCTTGTAGTACACGACCTGGAGCACGACCGACGCGGTCTCGATGACGAAGATCAGCCCGATGAGCGGCAGGACGAGGATCTGGCCGGTGATCAGGGCGATGACCGCGAGCGTGGCTCCGAGCGAGAGCGAGCCCGAGTCGCCCATGAAGATCTGGGCCGGGTGGACGTTGAACCAGAGGAAGCCGAGCAGGGCGCCGATGATGAGGGCGCAGAGGAACGCGAGGTTCGGCTGGTTGATGAACCGGCCGTCCGACTGCGGGACCTGGTTCAGGAGCGCGATCAGGAGGAACCCGACGAAGGCGAAGACGAGCGTCCCGCCGGCGAGGCCGTCGAGGCCGTCGGTGATGTTGACGCCGTTGCTGGCGGCGATGATCGCGAAGGCGGCGAAGAGCACGAAGACCCACGGCGCGATCGCGACCGGGCCGACGAACGGCACTGCGATCTGGTCGATGTTGTAGGTCCGCTGGATCTGGAACGCGGCGACGAACGCCACGACGATCTGCCAGGCGAGCTTCTGGCGAACGCGGATCCCCTCCCCCGTCTTCGCGTTCAGGTAGTCGTCGAACGCCCCGAGCAGGCCGACGCCCGCGAGGGCCGCCAGCGGCGCGAAGATGCCGCCGCTCGGTGGCCAGCGCAGGAGGAGGTACAGGGCCAGGACGATCGCGATGATCAAGGCGCCGCCCATCGTCGGCGTGCCGTGCTTGACCTGGTGGCTGTCGGGGCCCTCGACCCGGATCTGCTTCGTGAAGCCGGTCGCCCGCAGGAGCCGGATGTAGGGCGGCATCAGGATCACGACGATCGCGAACGCGAGGAGCAGGCCCTGGATCAGCTCGACGGTCACGCCGTCGGTGCCTCGTCCGCCGCCGGCCCGAGGGCGGCCACGAGCTCGTCGACCAGCACGTCGAGCGCGATCCCGCGGGACGCCTTGACGAGGACCACGTCGCCGTCGTGCAGGTCCTCGAGCACGCGATCGCGTGCCTGGTCCCGGTCGGCGACCGTCACGACCGCAGTCGTGGGCATGCCCGCGGATCGTGCACCCTCGGCGACCGCGGCCGCGCCCGTCCCGATGACGACGAGCCGATCGGCCAGCCGCGCGGCGGCCTCGCCGACCCGCCGATGACCCGCCTCGTGCTCGCTTCCCAGCTCGAGCATCTCGCCGAGCACCGCGATCCGGCGACCCGGCATCCCCGCGAGCAGCTCGAGCGCCGCGATGACGGAGCCCGGCGACGCGTTGTAGCTGTCGTCGACGATCGTCACGCCGCCGACCCGCCGCAGCTCGCCCCGATGCGGAGCGGACCAGCCGGCCGCGAGGCCCATCACGATCGTGTCGAGTGGCACGCCCGCCGCCCATCCGGCTGCCGCGGCCGCCAGTCCGTTGTGGACGCCGAGCCGTCCCAGCGTCGGGATCGTGACGACGCGATCGATGCCGGCGGCCACGAGACGGAAGCGCATACCGTCGCCGCCCAGCGATACGACGTCCACCGCGCGCACGTCGGCATCGCTCGCGAACCCATAGGTGATCGCCCGCGCGCGCGTCCGCGACGCCATTCGCCGGACCCGCTCATCGTCGGCGTTGAGGATCGCGACGCCGTCGTCGGGCAGCGCCTCGACGAGCTCGCCCTTTGCCCGCTCGACCGCCTCGATCGTGCCGATCCGCGAGAGGTGGACCGGCTGGACGGCGGTCACGATCCCGATCTCGGGCCGTGCGATCCGGGCGAGGTCGGCGATCTCGCCGCCGACGTACATCCCCATCTCGAAGACGGCCGCTCGGTGCTCGCCACGCAGGCGGAGCACGGTCAGCGGCAATCCGATCTCGTTGTTCAGGTTGCCCTCGTTGCGAAGCGTCGGCATCGCGGCGCCGAGCACGGCCGCGACGGCCTCCTTGGTGGACGTCTTCGCGATCGAGCCCGTGACACCCACGACGAGCGGGTCGAACCGCGTCCGCCAGGCCGCCGCCATCGCCTGGAGCCCGACGAGTGCGTCGGGAACGAGGACGATCGTGGCATCGCGCCCCGCCAGGGTCGTGTCGTCGGGCAATCGGCTGATCAGGACGGCGGCGGCCCCCGCGTCGAGGGCTTCGCCGAGGAACCGATGGCCGTCGGTTCGCTCGCCCGGCAGGGCCACGAAGAGGTTGCCGCGAACGATCTCGCGCGAGTCGACGGCCGCGCCGAGGATCGGCCGATCGGAGCGGGCGAGCGGGCTCCCGCCGGTCGCTGAAACGAGCTCGTCGGCCGTGAACCCCGGATCGGCCGCGATCCTCCGGTCGACCCCGGTGCCGCGCGCGGACGGCGTGGATCCCGGCTCGGTCACGGGGGCCAGTGTCGCATAGGAGACCGTCACCGGTCGGCGGTCGTCGGGAGCGTCGCGTCGGTCCGCTCCTGGAGGAGCCCCGGCGTCGTGATCGCGTCGTGGGCGATCCGGCGGAACAGCTCGAACGACATCACCGGCATCTCGAGCTGGCCGAGCTTGGCGATCGTCGGGGTCCCCTCCTCGATCCGGATCGCGACGACGAGGTCGGGCTTGCCGGTTTGCCGGCCGATGTAGCCGATGAATGAGTAGTTGAAGATGTTGTGCTTCCAGCCGCCACGTCCGTTGTGGAGCTTCGCATCCCAGATCTGGGCCGTCCCGGTCTTGCCGCCGACGTCGTAGCCCTTGATCAGGGTCCGGTCGCGATAGAACGGGACCGTCGTGACGACGTGGTTCATCATCCCGATCAGGGTCTTGCTGAGGTCGGCCGAGAGGACCTGGCCTCGGGGCTGGACGGCGCGGTCGGTCACCCCGATCCCCATGACGACGTGCGGCTGGATCAGCGTCCCGCCGTTGACCATTGCCGCATAGGCCGTCGCGAGCTGGATCGGCGTCACGGCCACGCCCTGGCCGAACGCCCCGTTCGCGAGGTCGATCTGGCGCCACGATCGGATCGCGGGGTCGCGGACCAGGCCGTTGACCTCGCCCGCGAGATCCACCCCGGTCGGGCTGCCGAACCCGAGCCGGGTCCAGGTGGAATGGAGGATGCCCGCGGCCTTCCGCGTGCTCGGGTCGAGACCGAGCGCCACCTTGGCGGCGACGACGTTGCGCGACCAGGCGATCGCGTCCTGGAACGTCATCCAGCCCTTGGCCTTATGGTCGGCATCGTCGATGTGGCTCTGGCCGTGGTCGAGCCGGAGGATTCCGGTGTCCTTGACCATCGTCTGGGTCGTGACCTCGCCCTTCTCCATCGCCGCGATGACCGTGAGCATCTTGAACACCGATCCCGGCTCGTAGACC
>DATLVO010000309.1:0-11916 GCA_035577485.1 Verrucomicrobiia bacterium | reverse complement strand
CGCGCACGCTCGTCGCGGCGTAGCCGTTCGCGTGGAACAGCTCGCTCGCAACCTCGTCGATCTCGCGTCGCCGCGCACCGGCTTCGATCATCGAACTCCTACCTAACGATCGTTAGGAGTTTCGGCGGCAGGCCCACATCTGTCAACCGGACGGGGGTGGGCTCGCCGCAACCAGTGGACCATGCAGGTCCGCACGGAGATGACGAGGTGTCATGACGAACCGGGCTACCCTTGACGACTGACCGGTCGGTGAACCGGCGTCCGCTGTGGACGCCCGCGGCCCTTCTTTCTGAACGAGGCCCCCCGATGGTGACCGACAACTCCCCGCGCGCCCTTGCGGCGCCCGCCCCCACGGCGGATGCTCAAGCCGCCGAAGCCCGCTACGACGACCGCTCCCTCCTGCTCGAGCTCGAGCCCGAGGCCGGCCGCCTGTTCGACCGCCACGCGAAGGTCGCCCAGGAGTGGTTCCCCCACGACTACATCCCGTACCGGCTCGGTCGGGACTTCGACAAGGAGCCGTGGACGCCCGACCAGCCGCGGCTCACCGGCGTCGCCCAGACCGCCTTCGAGATCGGCCTCCTGACGGAGGACAACCTCCCGAGCTACCACCGGCTGATCCACGGGATGTTCGGCCAGGGTGACGGCGCCTGGATCAATTGGGTCGGGCGCTGGACGGCCGAGGAGGGCCGCCACGCGATCGTCCTCCGCGACTACCTGACGGTCACCCGGAACATCGACCCGATCGCGCTCGAGCGCGGGCGGATGACGCAGCTCCAGCAGGGCTACGACCACAAGGCGACCGGCCTGCTCCGCGGCCTCGCGTACGTCGCCTTCCAGGAGCTCGCGACACGGATCTCGCACCGCAACACCGGCCGCTACTCCGCGGATCCGGTCGCGGACAAGATCATGGTCCGGATCGCGGCCGACGAGAACCTCCACATGGTCTTCTACCGCGACATCCTCGGGGCGGCGCTGAAGATCGATCCATCAGCGGCCGTCCGGGCGATCGTCGACGAGGTCCTCGCCTTCGAGATGCCGGGCGCCGGGATCCCGGGCTTCCTGCGGAAGGCCGCGACCATCGCCAAGGCGGGGATCTACGACCTCCGCGTCCATCGCGACGAGGTCCTCATCCCGATCCTCCAGCACTGGAAGATCTTCGACCTGACCGGGCTCGACGCGGCCGCCGAGGCCGCGCGGAAGCGGCTGGCCGAGCACCTCGAGACGCTCGACGCGGCGGCCAAGCGGTTCGAGGAGAAGATGGCTCGGAGCTCGGGGGCCGCTCGGCTCGTGCGCGCGTAGCGATCGTTTCCGGTCACGGGAGGCAGTCGCCGGGGACGCCACGCCCGGGCGCCGGACCCAGCATGGCCGTGTCGCCCGCGTACATGTCGAGTCGGCCGCAGGACAGGTCGACACGAGCACCCGGGGCGACGTGCTGCCGGCCGCCATTCGGCTCGACCGTATCCGACACCGAGCCCACGCCGACGGCCAATGCGAGCACGACCCGACCGCTCGATGAGCGCGCCTCGACCGCCCAGGGCAACGCCGGGAGGGCAGCCTGGGGGAACACGCCGGCGTTCCGCGGAGCGACGAACCCGATGACCTGGCCGTTGACCACCAGAGTCAGTGCGAGGGTGGTGCCGTTGTCCACGTGGAGGGTGTAGTCGGGATCGGTCGAGGGCGCCGTTGGCAGGATCGGGCCGCAGGCCATCCCGGCCAGGACGAGCCCGGTCAGGATCGACAGCCGCGCCGGGATGGCCCGTCGGGCCGGCACGTTTGCCGGATAGGATGACGAGGCGAGTCGATCAGCCACGAGGAGATGATGGCGCAGCCGCTGACGATCTTCTTCATGCCGGAGTCCGCCTTCGGACCGACGAACAACTGCATCGGCATCGGCGACGTCCTCCGGCGTCGGGGTCACCGGGTCGTCTTCGCGGCCGAGGCGTCGTGGCGCGGCCGGCTCGAGCCGCTCGGGTTCGTCGAGGACCTCGTCGACCTCGCGCCGCCGCCCCCGCCCGAGGCGCCTGCCCAGGACGCCGGCCAGTTCTGGAAGGACTTCATCCGCGACACGGCGCCGGAGTTCCGGAAGCCGACGATCGAGCAGCTCGCCACCTTCATGCAGCCGACCTGGCAGGCCCTGATCGATGGCGCGAAGTACTGCGAGCCACAGGTCCGAGAGATCATCGCCCGCCAGCGGCCGGACGTGATCGTCGAGGACAACGTCGTCTCCTTCCCCGCGCTCCAGACCGCCGGCAAGCCGTTCGTCCGGATCGTGTCCTGCAACCCCCTGGAGGTTCGCGGGCCGGACGTGCCGCCGCCGTATTCCGGGCTGCCGACCGGCGACCGCAGCGAATGGGAGGCCTTCCGCGAGGAGTACGACCGGACCCATCGGCCGACCTGGGAGGACTTCGACGCGTGGTGCCGCGATCAGGGCACGGCGCCACTCCCTGAGCTCGAGTTCGAGCACGCCTCGCCAGTCCTGAACCTGTACGTCTACCCCCAGGTGGCCGACTATGTTGATCTTCGGCCGCTCGACCCCGCGCGCTGGCGACGCCTCGACTCCTCGGTGCGGGCGACCGATGCCGCGTTCGACCTGCCGGACGTGGCGGCGGATCGACCGGCCGGTTCGGCGCTGATCTACCTGTCGCTCGGCTCGCTCGGCAGCGCCGACGTGTCGCTGATGAAGCGGCTCGTATCCGTGCTCGGCGACACGCGCCATCGGTTCATCGTGTCGAAAGGACCCCAGCACGCCGAGCTGGACCTGGCGCCGAACATGTGGGGCGCCGAGTTCCTGCCCCAGACGACGATCATCCCGCTCGTGGATCTCGTGATCACCCACGGCGGCAACAACACGACGACGGAGGCCTTCCACTTCGGCAAGCCGATGATCGTGCTGCCGCTGTTCTGGGACCAGTACGACAACGCCCAGCGGGTCGACGAGCTCGGATACGGGGTCCGACTGCCGACATATGCGTTCGCCGACGACGACCTGCGCGGCGCGATCGATCGACTCCTCGCGGATCTGGAGCTGCGGGGCCGGATGGCGAGGATCGGGGCGGAGATCCGGGCACGGGACGGGGTCGCGAAGGCCGCGGACGCGATCGAGTCCGTCGGCTCGACCGCCCGATGAGGGCCCCATGAGCCCGGTCTCCGCAGCCGCTCCGCCCCGCGAGATGCGCGCCGTGCGCGCGACCCGCTACGTCACCGCGTTCCGCGAAGGCGGCTCGCTGCCCGGCCTCGTCGAGGCCGACGACGACGGGCTGTACGTCGTGAAGTTCCGGGGCGCCGGCCAGGGCCCGCGCGTCCTCGTCGCGGAGTGGCTCGCCGGGGAGATTGCCCGCGCGCTCGGGCTGCTCGTTCCGGAGCTCGTGGCTGTCGACCTCGCGGCGGGGATCGCCGATTCGGAGCCCGACCAGGAGATCCACGACCTGCTCGAGGCGAGCGTCGGGCGGAACATCGGCCTCGACTTCCTCCCCGGTGCCCTGACCTACGGCCCGGCGATCGGACCGGCCCCGGATCCGGACTGGGCCGCCTCGGTCGTCTGGCTCGACGCCCTCGTCACGAACCCTGACCGCTCACCGAAGAACCCGAACATGCTCGTCTGGCACGGCCGGACCTGGCTCATCGACCACGGCGCGTCGCTCTTCATCCACCACACCTGGCGCGACCCGGAAGCTCACGCACGGCGCTCGTTCGCGGAGCGGATCGGCGACCACGTCCTCCTGCCGTTCGCATCGCCGATCGCGGCGGCCGACGCGCGGCTCGCCCCGCTCCTCGACGGGGATCTCGTCGAGGGTCTCGTTGCGGCGATCCCCGACGACTGGCTCGCGGCGGACCCGGTGATCGGCGACGCCGCCGCCCAGCGGGATGCTTACGTCCGCTATCTGGCCCGACGCCTCGAGGCGCCGCGGCCGTTCGTCGAGGCGGCGGACCTGGCCCGGGCGAAGGCGGCCTGAGATGGCTCGTCGAGTGGTGGAGCACCCGTTCCAGTACGCCGTGATCCGGGTCGTGCCGCGGGTCGAGCGCGGCGAGTGCCTGAACGCGGGCGTGGTCCTCCTCTGCCGCCCCAAGCGGTTCCTCGCCGCGCGGGTCGCCCTCGACGAGGGCCGACTGCGCGCACTGGCGGCGGACGTCGATCCGGCGACGATCGAGACGCATCTCGCCGCGATCGAGCGGATCGCGGCCGGTGACGCCGCTGCCGGCCCGATCGCCCGCCTAGGCCAGGGCGAGCGCTTCCACTGGCTCGTCGCTCCGTCGAGCACGGTCATCCAGCCGTCCGAGGTCCACACCGGCCTGTGCGAGGACCCGGCGGCGGAGCTCAACCACCTCTTCGACCGCCTGGTTCGCTAGGGGCCGTTCGGCCGGATGCCGCCGCCCGGTCCGCCGCCGTCAGAGATCGCGCCGGTAGGGCACGTCCGCGACGAGGATGTTCTTGCGGCCCAGGAGGCCGTCGCGGATCCGTCGTGCGTTCTCGTTGTAGAGGGCCTTCTCCCACCAATGGCGCGCGACGTACTCGGGCAGGAGAACGATGAGCACGTCGTTGCCGATCCGCTGGGCCGTGTCCTCGAGATAGCGAACGAGCGGCCGGACGAGCTGGCGGTAGGGCGACTCGACGATCACGAACGGGACGCCCGGGATCTGGCGCTCGAACCGCGTCCGGAGCTCCTCGCCGCGATCGACGTCGTCGGTGACATGGACGGCCGTCAGGTCGTCCGACATCGAGTGGCCGAACTTGATCGCCTGGACGACATCCCGCGTCACCTCGGGGACGGGGATGATCACGTGCTGCCGGCGAAGCCCCGAGCCGATGACGGCCTCCGGCCGGACCCGGACCTCGAGGCGCCGGCGCTCGTACTGGCGGTGGATGAAGAGCATCGCCCCGACGAGGATCGGGATGATGACGATGATCAGCCACGCCCCGAGGGCGAACTTGGCGATCGCGAAGATCAGGGTGACGATCGCCGTCGACACCGCGCCGACGCCGTTGATGACCGCGCTCCGTCGCCAGCCCGCCTCGCGGTCGCGCAGCCAGTGGCGGACCATCCCGACCTGCGACAGGGTGACCGACGTGAACACGCCGATCGCGTAGAGCGGGATCAGCGCCGTCACGAGCCCGCCGAAGGCGATGAGGACGACGATCGCCACGAGGGCGAGGACGACGATCCCGGCACTGAACGCAAGCCGCTCGCCGCGGAACGCGAAGCGACTCGGCATGAACCCGTCCCGGGCGAGGATCGACGACAGGCGGGGGAAGTCGGCGAAGCTCGTGTTCGCCGCGAGGATGAGGAGGCCCGTCGTCGCGAACTGGAGGACGTAGTAGAGCGGGCCGAGCCCGAACACCGCCCGGCCGATCTGCGAGACGACGGACTCATGATCGGACGGCGTCGCACCGACGACGCCGGCAAGGAACGAGAGGCCCAGGAACATCGTGGCGACGAGGACGCCCATGACGGTCAGCGTCGTGCGGGCATTCTTCCACTCCGGCGGCTTGAACGCGGGGACGCCGTTGGAGACGGCCTCGACACCGGTGATCGCGCTGCAGCCGTCGGCGAACGCCCGCATGAGCAGCAGGACCCCGATCGTCTCGGCCGGGACGGCCGCGGGCACGACCCCCGTCACGTGGGGCGTGTCGCCGATCAGGGTCCGGAGGAGACCCAGACCGATCAGGCCAAGCGTGATCGCGAGAAAGAGGTACGTCGGCGCGGCGAACAGTGTCCCGCTCTCGCGGAGCCCCCGGAGGTTGATGACCATCACGAAAAGGATCGCGGCCACGCCCAGGGGCACGCGCAGCCACTCGAGCTCGGGGAAAGCGGAGGTGATCGCCAGGACCCCGGCGGCGACGCTGACCGAGACGGTCAGGACGTAGTCGGTGAGGAGGGCCGCCGCCGCGAGCAGCGCGGGACCGGTCCCGAGGTTCTCCTTCGCGACGATGTAGCTGCCGCCTCCGCTCGGGTAGGCCCGGATCGTCTGGCGGTAGGAGATCACGATGATCACGAAGATCGTCACGATCAGGAACGAGATGGGCATGACGAGCCAGAACGCGGCCGATCCCGCGGCGAAGAGGGTGAACATGATCAGCTCGCTGGCGTACGCGACCGAGCTGAGGTTGTCGCTGGAGAACGTGGCGAGCGCCTTGACCTTCGGCAGCCGCTCCTCGAGCTCCTCGTCGGACGCGAGCGGTCGGCCGAACAGGAGCCGCCGGATCGTGGCGGCAGCCCGCTCGCCCGGACGGGTCGGGGCGATCGCCTCCGGCCGGGCCTGCATCACGCCGGGCGCCGCGTAGCGGAAGAATCGGGATTGCGGTCGGTCGACGCGAAGACGCCGGTCGCCGGCACGTCGACCCTTCAGCGGGGATCGGGCGCCTTCTGCCGTTTCACCCGGAACACCGGCGGTCCGGTCACCCGACCCGCCGCCTGCCGGAGTCACTCGCGGGGGCCGACCGTCACCGTCACCACGCCGGCTCGTTCGGCTCCCTCGAGGCGGAACGCGACCCCGGCGGCCCGGGCATGGGCGGCCCCGATCCCGGCGATGTGGTCGACGAACGGAAGCGCCGTGAGCCGGACGCGCCGGGCATGGCGGCCGGCGACCATCGCGATCGCCGCATCGATCTCGAGCAGGGCGGCTTCGTCGGCGTCGGTCGTCGACTCGGGGTCGCGCGGAAACGGGATCGGGTTGTCCACGCTTCCAACGTACGAACCGCCCCAAGAGGCCGGCCGCGCGCGACGGCCTCGGACGCTCAACAAGCGCTCAAGACCTCGGACCGATGCTACGGCGGTTCGGCGACCCGATAGCCGACGCCCGGCTCGGCGACGATCAGCTCCCGCAGCGATCCGTCCGGATCGGCCGCGGCCAGCTTCCGCCGGAGCCGCGACACGTAGACGTGCAGGTAATGGCCCTCGTCCGCGTAGGCGGTGCCCCAGACCGCGCGCAGCAGCCGGGCCTTCGTGAGCAGACGACCGGGCTGGCTCAGCATCGTCCGCAGCAGCTCGTACTCGCGCGGCGTCAGCTCGAGCGTCTCGCCGTCGACCGTCGCGATCCGGCGCGCGACGTCGATCTGCAGCCGGCCGTGCCGGATCGCACCCTCCCGATCGGCCGCCGGCCCGGCTGTGCGCCGCAGCAGCGCGGCGACCCGTGCGCGTAGCTCGGCCAGGCCGAACGGCTTCGTGACGTAGTCGTCGGCGCCCGCGTCGAGCGCCGCCACCTTGTCGGGCTCCGCCCCGCGCGCCGACAGGACGAGGATCGGCGTGGTCGCCTCGCGCCGGACGCGCCGGATGATCGTCGTGCCCTCGCCGTCGGGGAGGCCGAGGTCCAGGAGGATCACGTCCGGTCGCTCCGCGTCCCAGCGCCGAAGCGCCTCGGCGACATCGGCTGCCTCGACGATCCGGTAGCCGTGTGCGGCGAGGTTGGCGGCCACGGCGCCGCGCATCGCGTCGTCGTCCTCGACGAGGAGGAGGTGGGCCCCGGTCGGGAACGTGGCCGCGGCTTCGGTCACGGGGTCGCGATCCCACTCCTGGCGGGCTCGCCGGTGTCGGAGGGCAGGGCGGCCGCGGCCGGCAGCTCCACCTCGATCCGCAATCCGCCCAGCCGGCTCTCCTGGGCCACGACGGACCCGCCCATCGCCTCGGTCATCCCCCGGACGATCGCGAGCCCGACACCGAGGCCGCGACGCGAGCCTTCGACCGCAGCGGGCAGCCGGTGGAACTTCTCGAACATCCGGTCGCGATCGGCCGGGCTCACGCCAGGACCGCCGTCCTCGATCGCCAGGCGGATTCGATCGCCCTCCGCGCCAGCGGAGATCTCCAGCGCCGCCGGCGCGGCCGTGTGCCGGGCGACGTTCTCGACGACGTTCGAGAGGAGCCCGTCGAGGAGGACCGCGTCGGCGCGGACGGGCGGCAGCTCGTCGGGGATCGCGACCGTGATCGGGCGCGGGCCGAGGATCGGGCGGAGCCGGTCAACCACCTGGGCGACGGCGTCCGCGAGGACGAGCGGCTCGAGCTCCGGGCGCAGCGAGCCGGCCTCGATCCGGCTCAGATCGAGCACCTCCCGGACGAGGCGGTCGAGACGATCCGCCTCCGCATCGATTGCCGCGGCCGTCGCCCGGGCCGACGCCGCGTCGACCGCGATGTCGGGATCGACGAGCGAGCCCGCCGCCGCCCGGATGCTCGCGAGCGGCGTCCGCAGGTCGTGCGAGACCGCGTCGAGGAGCGCGGTCTTCAGCGCATCCGCCCGTCGGGCGATCTCGACCTCGGTCGCCTCGCGGCGCAGGTCGTCGCGGCGGATGGCGAGGGCCAGCTGATCGGCCGCAAGGGCAAGGAGACGCGTCGTGACGCGATCCGGCTCCGCGGCGCCGGGCGGCTGGGACGCCTTCAAGGACCCGATCGGGACCCCGTCTGCCTCCATCCGAACGCGGAGGATCGTGCCACCGTGTTGGGCGCGAGAGGGTTCGGTCGGTCGGTTGGGCTCCGGCGGGCGCGGCTCGTGGGCGCGGACCCAGTGTGCCGGCGTATCGCCCGGCGTCCGCACGAGGACCGTGACGATCGTCGACGCGGGGAAGGGGGCCTCCGGCCGGGTGTCGGCGACGACCTGGTGCCGCCCGCCCCGCTCGCTGACGATCCAGATCCGGTCGAGCGACCCATCGCGCAGGAGGCGCTCGGCAACCTGCGGGGCCGCCGTCTCGATGTCGGGCGCCGTCGCGAGGATCCGGCTGATCGCGAACAGCGCGCTCGATTCGGCGGCCCGCCGCGATGCCTCTGCGGCACGTTCGGTGCCGAGCGCCGACAGCCGGCCGACGACGACGGCGAGGACGAGGAACAGGACGAGATCCAGCCACTCCTTTGGATCGCTGACGACGAGCGTGAGGTGGGGGTTCGTGAAGAGAAGGTCGTAGACGACGAACGACACGACCGCGGTGACGATCGCCGGGATCGTCCCGAGCACGGAGCCGGCTACCACCACGGCGACGAAATACGCCGGCGACGCGTCCTGGATCCCGACCGCGGTGCTCTCGAGGATCGCCACGACGACGGTGGCCAGGCCGAGGACCGCGGCGATCAGCGCGGCCATCGCGACGAGGCGCGGCCTCGGCGGCAGGCGGATCGACGTCAGGTCCGGACGCGGGAGCGGGCGCACGGAGGCAAGAGTAGGCGCGTCGAGCGGCGGTGTCGCCGCGGCTACTCCCCGGTGAACCGAGGCGGTCGTTTCTCAAGGAACGCCGCGAGGCCCTCGGCATGGTCGCCCGTCGCACCGGCGATTCCCTGGAGCTCGGCCTCGAGCTCGAGCTGCTCCTCGAGGCTGGACGTCCAGGCGGCCTCGAGCGCGCGCTTGGTGAGCGCGAGCGCCTGGGGCGCCAGGTCGGCGAGACGCCGGGCGACGCCCTGCGCTTCTTCCACCACGGACTCGGCCGGGACGACCTTGGCGACGAGCCCGAGGCGCTCGGCGTCGCCGGCCGACAGCGCTGTGCCGGCGAGGATCAGCTCGGCTGCCTTGGCCGCACCGACGAGCCGGGGCAGGAGCCACGTCGCGCCGGAGTCCGGCACGAGCCCGAGCCGGCCGAACGCGAGGAGGAAGCTCGCGCCATCGGCCGCGACCCGCACGTCGCAGGCGAACGCGAGCGACGCTCCGGCCCCCGCGGCGATCCCGTTCATCGCCCCGACGATCGGCTTCTCGAGGCGTCGCATCGCGAGGATCAACGGGTTGTAGCGCTCCCGCAGCTCGACGTCGAGCGGTGCCGCATCCGGCTGCAACCGCTCGCGAAGGTCCTGGCCCGCGCAGAACGCCCGGCCCGCCCCGGTCAGCACGATCGCCCGGACGGTCGGATCACCCGCGAGGTCGACGAAGGTTCGGAGCAGCTCCTCCTTCAGGGAGAGGGTCAGCGCGTTGAGCGCCTCCGGCCGGTCGAGCGTGACGGTCGCGATGCGATCGGCGATCTCGACCCGGAGATCCGCCACGGGTCAGGCCAGGGTCGCGGAGCCGCTGAACTCGATCAGGCGACCGTCGACGAGCTCGAACACGCGGCGGTCGATCGGCTCGTCGGCTCCGCCCGACTGCTCGATGATGAACTCGGCAAACAGGGTCGCGAACTCGTCGTCACCGGGTCGGAGCGCGCCGGCCGTGAGCAGGTGACGCTCGGGGACCCCGATCAGGACCCGGCCGGCGCTACCCAGCTCCGACGACAGGCGATCGATGACCTCGGGCAACAGGATCCGCGAGGCATCCCAGCCATCGCCGGTATCCGACGAGATGAGGCGCCGTTCGCCGGACACCTCGTCGGTCCACGCGGCGCCGGCGGACCACGCGGCGAGGTTGCGGAGCGCGACCTCCTGGATCTCGGAGACCGGCACCCCCCACGAGAGGACGTGATCGCCGTTGACGATCACGTCGAAGCCGCCGGCGTGCAGCCCGTACACGACCCCGAGGCCGCACGGCCCCTCGTCGATCAACGGCTGGGAATGGCTGCGACCGGCGTCCGCGGTGAGGGCGGCCTCGTCGATGTCGGCGACGACCATCCCGGGCGTGCCGGGCGGCCGGAGGATCGGAAAGAGGATCGCGGACGCGGCCGACCAGTCGTGCTCGGGGGACGCGGTGATCGAGCCCGAGGACTCGCGGGGCGGCATGTGCCCGGACACCGGCGCCGCCGCGTCGATCGGGGCGAAGACATCGGGCGCCGTATCGCGGAGCGCGCCGGGCGAGTCGTCGGCGAGGTCCCGCCCGATGTCGCGGCCGACGTCGCCGCCGGACTCGCTGCCTCCCTCGAGGTCCCGTTCCATCGTCAGCGTCCCTTCCAATGCGGTCGACGCTTCTCCACGAAGGCCGCCATCCCTTCCCCCTGGTCCTCGCTCGCGAACAGCAGGTAGAACGCCTGCCGTTCGTGCTGCAAGCCGGCCGAGAGCGGGAGCTCGTCCGCCAGCTTGATCGATTCCTTCGCCGCGAGCACGGCCACGGGCGCCTGGCCGGCGATCCTGACCGCAAGATCGAGCGCCGTCGCGAGGGTATCGGCCGGCGCGACGACCCGGCTGACGAGGCCCATCCGCTCCGCGGCCACCGCGTCGATCGTCCGGCCGGTCAGGATCAGGTCCATCGCCCGCGCCTTCCCGATCGCCCGGGTCAGCCGCTGGGTGCCGCCGGCGCCGGGCATCACCCCGAGGTTGATCTCGGGCTGCCCGAATGACGCGTCCTCCGCGGCGATCACGATGTCGCAGCTCAGTGCGAGCTCGCAGCCGCCGCCGAGGGCGAAGCCGTGGACCGCTGCGATCAGGGGCGTCCGGATGCGGCCGATGCGATCCCAGACGGCGAACCGGTTCTCGGCGAGCAGGCTGACGGGCGTCTGGCGGGCGAGCTCCCGGATGTCCGCGCCGGCGGCGAACGCCCGGGTGCCACTCCCCGTCAGGACGATCGCCCGGCAGCCGGCATCCGCATCGAGGCGCTCGAGGACGGCGGCGAGCTCATCGAGGAGGTCGAAGCTGAGGGCGTTCAGGACCTCTTCGCGATCGATCGTGACGAGGGCGACGCCGTCGGCCGGCCCGCTCGCGGTCGGCGCCGGAACATCGAGCCGAACGAGGCTCCGCTCGGCCGGCTGGGCGTTGTCGGTCGGCGCGGTCTGGGTCACACGATCCTCCGTCCCGGGAACGCGCTCACAGTAGCAGCGGCCGGCAAGCGAGGCGATCGGACGTCAGCCCAGGTCCGGGGCGTCCTCGAGCACGAGGAACGTGGCGAGCCCCGGGGCGATCTCCCGCAGGATGCGGCCGGCCTGGCGCATCGGATCGGACGCGAGGGCGGCGTCGAGCGCCGCCCGGTCGTCGAACTCCATCGTCGTCACCAGCACCAGGTCGGTCTCGCCGCCGAGCGCGTCCGAGACCCGCCGGACGCGCGACGCACGCAGGCCCGGGGTCTGTGCGACGAGCGGCATATGCTCGGTGGCAT
>DATLVO010000308.1:0-2067 GCA_035577485.1 Verrucomicrobiia bacterium | reverse complement strand
ATTGCTGCGTTCATCCTCATCGCCGTGGCGGCCACCCTGTGGACGAGCGGCCAACGCGATATCTCGACCGCCGCCGATGCCGCCAAAGCGCTTACCCCGATCGCCGGCCCGGCCGCGAGCGGCCTGTTCGCCGTCGGGCTGCTGGGAGCGTCGTTCCTCGGTCTCGGAGTCGTGCCGCTGACGAGTGCCTACACGGCCTGCGAGGCGTTCGGCTGGGAGACCGGGGTGAACTGGAACTGGCGCGAGGCGCCGGCGTTCTACGGCCTGCTGGCCTTCTTCATCGGCTTCGCGGCATTGTTCGTGATGATCCCGGGTCTGCCGCTGATCCAGGTCATGTTCTCGGCGCAGGTCCTGAACGCGGTCCTCCTGCCGTTCATTCTCGTCTTCGTCATGCTCCTGGCAGCCGACCGGAAGATGCTCGGGCCGCTCGCCAGTGGACGGATCCTGCTGACCGTCGGCTGGCTGGCGACCGGGCTTCTCGTCCTGCTCTCCTTGATCCTCGCGTTTACGAGCATCGCCGGCCCGTAGGCCCTCACGATCCTCGTCCGGCGGCGCGGTTGGCTGTCGGGCGCGGTCGCGCCCAGCATCGCGGGCGGAATATGAGCCGCATTACTATTCCCGGCCGTTGCGGGTCCAAACGATCCTTCGGCGTGGCCCGGACGCGCTCGTTCACGCTCAGCCGAGCACGGCAGCCGGGTCGCGAGCGCGATTCCTGCCCGTCAAGCCCCGGGAATAGCAATGGCCGTCATATCCGGCGGCGGAAGGTGGCAGCGGGGAGCGGCGCGGGTCCGAGGCGCTTAGCTCGGCAGATCGCGCTCCGCGGGGCCCACATATCGCACGTCCGGCCGGATGAGCCGGTTGGCGGCCGCCTGCTCGAGGATGTGGGCGGTCCAGCCGGCGTGGCGGGCCAGCGAAAATGTCGCCGGGAAGAGGTCCGGCGTGAGGCCGACGCCCTGGAGGACCGGCGCCGCGTAGAACTCCACATTCGTCTTCAGCGGCCGGTCGGGGTGGCGCTCGGCGAGGAGGCGGAGCGCCATGTCCTCGACCTGGATCGCGAGGGCAAGCCACTCCGGCTTGTGCTCCATGCCCTCGGCGACCTTGCGGAGGGCGGCGGCCCGTGGGTCGTACGCCCGATAGACGCGGTGGCCGAAGCCCATGAGCCGCTCGCCCCGGTCGAGCGCGTCGCGCAGCCACTGCTCGGCATGCTCGACCGAGCCCATCTTCGACAGCTGGTCGACCACCTCCGACGGGGCGCCGCCGTGGAGCGGCCCCTTCATCGTCCCGATCGCGCCGCAGACCGCCGACGCGATGTCCGACTGCGTGGAGGTGATCACGCGCGCCGTGAAGGTCGACGCGTTGAAGCTGTGCTCGGCTCCGACGATGAAGTAGGCGTCGAGGGCGCGGGCGTCGCCCGGGTCGGGTGTCTGGCCCTTGAGCTGGTAGAGGAAGCCGGCGACGATGTCGAGCGACGGATCCGGGTCAACCGGTTCCTTTCCCTCCCGGATCCGGGCGAACGCCGCCAGCGCCGACGGCGAGAAGGCCGTCAGGGCGCGCGCCTGCTCGGGGGTCGGAGGGTAGGCGACGCGCTCCGATGCGCCCCAGCTGGAGACCGCCGTCCGCAGCGCATCCATCGGCTTGGCGGTCTTCGGGAGGGCGCGAAGCGCGGCGAGGACAGGCTCCGGCACGGGCGCGGTCGGGAGGTGGACGCCGGGGTCCCAGTCGCCCGTCCAGAGGAGGTTCGCGACGGCCGGATACGTCCCGTGCTCGACGAGGTCGCCGATCCGGTAGCCGCGATAGGTGAGGCGGCCGTTGGCGCCGTCGACCTTGCTGAGGGCCGTTTCGCCGGCGATCACGCCCTCGAGACCGGGCGAGTAGGGGCGCTCGTCCGTCGGCGCGGCCGGAGCAGCCGGCACGGGGCTGGTTGCCGTCGCTCCGGAGGTTGGATCACTCATGATCGGATGGTAGTCGCCTCCCCGGCGGGCCGCCGAAGGGCCAATCGGACACGGGGCGAGGGCCGGATGACCTAGAGATCGCGCCGGGTGAGGGACACGACGGCGATGGCGAGCA
>DATLVO010000307.1:0-5941 GCA_035577485.1 Verrucomicrobiia bacterium | reverse complement strand
GGTGATGCTCCAGACGTATCGGCCGGCCGGCCGGGCGACATTCGGGCGGGCTGACGGGGAGTGACGAGCTACCTCGTCCTTCTGCGTGGAATCAACGTCGGAGGCAAGAACCCGGTCCCGATGGCAGGCCTCCGGCAGCTCCTCGAGGAGCTGGGGTACACGGACGTGGCGACGTACATCGCCAGCGGCAACGTGGTGCTTCGCTCGGATCGGTCGGCGGCCGAGATCAAGGCGCGGATCCAGGAGGCCCTCCCCCACGCGTTCCAGCTGCACAGCGAGCTCGTCGCGGTCCTGGTCCTGACGCATGCTCAGCTCCAGGCCGTGATCGACCGCAAGCCCGACGGGTTCGGCGATCACCCGGACACCTACCACAGCGACGTGATCTTCCTGATGGGCATCGATGCGGCCACCGCGATGCCGGCGTTCGACCCGCGGCCCGGCGTCGACACCGTCTGGGCGGGTGATGGTGTCGTCTACTCGCAGCGCCTGAGCGCGCAACGGACGAAGAGCCGGCTCAACAAGGTGATGAGCAGCCCGGCCTACCAGTCGATGACGATCCGCAACTGGGCGACGACGACGGCGCTCCTCGACCTCCTCGGACGTACAGGAACCTCTGAACCTTGATTCCGTCGCGTTCGGGAGGCTCGAGTCGCTACCGGGCGTCCTCGAACGCCCGCGCGAAGTCCTCGGACGGGCCGGTATGGCCGGCTGACTCCTGGGCCGTATGCGTCCGCGCGAATGCGAGGTGGGCGGCCTCATGGCGCACCACCGCGCGAAGGTCGGCCTGGCTCGTCCAGTTCGAGTAGATCCAGATCACGTCCGGCGACTCGGGGCTGTACGAGCCCATGAAGCCGTAGCGGAGTCCGAATCTTGGTGGCGAGACCACCGTGTCGACGAACGCGATGTCGGCGTGCGGGACGTCGAGCTCCCGGCAGGCATCGGCCAGCGCCGTCAACCCGGCCTCGACGTACGCGGGCGGCGGGGTCGCGATCCGGACGTGATCCGACTGGACGTGGACGCCGAGCCGAGCGTATCGCTCGAAGTCCGGGAACGCCTCGCGGCCGATGGTGAACGTCCCGTCGGCGGCCGTGACCTCGATATGCGCGATGCCGACGCGTGGCTCCATGACGCCCGATCGAATCCGTGCCGAATCGCGCTGCCGGGCGCCTACTCGGACGGCTCGTAGACCCCGAGGACGTTGCCGGATGGGTCGGCGAAGGTGAACCGTCGTCCGCCAGGATAACTGTGCATCTCGACCTGGACCCGACCGCCGGCGGCCAGCACGCTCGTCAGCGCGTCGTCTGCGTTCTCGGTGCGGACGAGCGCGAGGACCCCCTCCCCTCGCAATCGGGGGGTCGATGGCGACAGGCCGCCGAACTCGTGGTCGGGGTTGCTCGGGTCCTTGATGCCCGCGTAATCGGGGCCGTAGTCGTTGAAGGACCACCCGAGTGCGATCGCGTAGAAGGCCTTCGCCGCCTCGAGGTCGTCGACCGGGAGCTCGACGTAGTCGATCACATTCGCCATGCGCCGTAGGGTACGCGCTCCCGTGAGGACGATCACATCCCCTCGCCGCATCTGGTGATACCGTCGCCCGATCGCACGGAGCGAGGTGATGCGGAAGGTCTACCGCGGCGAAGGAATCGAGGTGAGCTTCGACCTCGACCGATGCATCCACATCGGCGAGTGCCTGCTCACGTTGCCCCAGGTCTTCGACCTGGAGCGTCGCCCGTGGATCGATCCCGACGCGGCCGACCCGGACGAAGTGGCCGACATGATCCTGCGCTGCCCGAGCGGGGCGCTGCAGTTCCGGCGGCTCGATGGCGGCGCCGAGGAAACCCACGCGACCACGAACGTGGAGCCGATGCGGAACGGGCCGCTGCGGGTCACCGGCGAGATCCGCGTTCGCCTGGACGACGGCAGCGAGGAGATCCTGCCGAGGGCGACCCTCTGCCGATGCGGCGAATCGGCTCGCAAGCCGTTCTGCGACAACACCCACCTGCGGAATGGATTCCAGGCGCCCGGGGAGCCGTTCCGCATCCGGCTGAGCGCCGTCCGGCGCCAGATCGCGGAGCCGATCGGGACCGCGGCCGACCCGCGCCGGGAGAGCTGACCCGGCGGACCGCCGCCCTTCCCGGGTGCCTGGGCGGCGCCGATGATGTCCGAACCTGGCACCTTCGGCCCGCATGATGTCGGGATGACGGCTCCTCCACTCGGCCTCGCGACGGCACCCGAGACGCCCGGCACCGGTCGCGGCGCAGGCCCGTTCGCGCGCGTCGTGGCGGCCGTCCCACCGCCGGGGCTGCTGGTGGTCTCCATCGTGTCGATCCAGCTCGGCGCCGCGGTGGCGGTGCACCTGTTCGAGTCGCTCGGACCGATCGGCACGGTCTTCCTGCGCATCGCCTTCTCGGCGGTGCTGCTCCTCGTCGCGGCGCGGCGCCAGATCGGCGCGAGCGCGCGTCGCCACGCCGGGCTGCTCGTGCTATTCGGCTGCGCCATCGGCGCGACGAACATCTGCTTCTACGGAGCGATCGCCCGCATCCCGCTGGGCATCGCTGTGGCGATCGAGTTCATCGGCCCCCTGGGCGTCGCCGCTCTCACCTCGCGGCAGCTGAGGGAGTTCGCCTGGATCGGCCTCGCGGTCGTCGGGCTGGTGCTGCTGACGCCGAGCATCGGCACGGACCTCGACCCGGTCGGGGTCGGCCTCGCGCTGGCGGCCGGCGTGGGCTGGGCGAGCTTCGTCCTGATCAGCCCGCGGGCGGCGCACGCGGTCGGCGGTGGCGCCCTCGCCCTGGCCATGCTGGTCGCCAGCGGGTTCACGCTGCCGTTCTTGCTGGCAGCCGGCGGCCTGCCGCGGCTCGACCTCGGCCTGGTGGCCGGAGGTCTTGGGGTCGCGATCCTCTCGACCGCGCTGCCGATGTCGCTCGAGTTCGAAGCGTTGCGGCGGATGACCGCCAGGGCGTACGGCGTTACGGTGACACTCGAGCCGGTCGTCGCCGCCCTGGTCGGCGCCGCGGTCCTCGGCCAGACCCTGCCGCCCAGAGCCCTGCTGGCCATCGCCTGCGTCACCGGCGCCGCCATCGGCGTGACCCTCAGCGATCGGCGCGGTTCGGCGTCGAACTGATGGCCGTCACGGTTCGGCGTCGAGTTGATGGCCGTCCCGGTTACGCTCTCGCCCGATGGATGCGTCGACTCGGTTCGCCCAGCCCTGGCTCGATCGCGCCGCCAGGATCGGCGCCGATCCGCGGGACAGTGACGAGCTCCGGTTCCGCAAGGCCCTCCTCGTCCTCGTCTGCGTCGGGATCCTCCCGATCTCGCTTGCCTGGGGAGTGATCTACCTCGCCCTCGGTGCCACGGCCGGTCTGATCGCCTGGCTGTACCTGGCGGTGTCGGTGAGCGCGATCGCGATCTTCGCGCGCTCCCGGGACGCGGCGTGGCTGCTCCGAGTGGAGCTCTTCGACATCCTCCTGGCGCCGACGGTCTCCATGGCGTTCGTGGGCGGCTTCGTCGGGTCCGGTGCCGTCGGCCTCTGGGGAATCCTCGCCCCGCTCGGAGCACTCATCTTCGACGGCGCACGGGCGGGGGTGCGTTGGTTCGTCGCCTTCGTCGGAGTGTTCCTCGCCTCAGGACTGGTCGGCGAGCTGGCCGGCGGCGGCCGTTCGATCCTTCCGGCCTGGTTCGAGAGCACGATGGTCGCGCTCAACGTCACCGTCGGGGGCGCGGTCGTCTTCCTGCTCCTGGTCCTGTTCGTGCGCCAGCGCGAGGAGGCGCTCGCGGACCTGCGGATCGAGCAGGACCGGGCGGAGAGCCTGCTCCTCAACATCCTGCCGCGATCGATCGCCGACAAGCTCAAGGCCGACACCGCCACGATCGCGGATCAGTTCGCGGCGGCCTCGATCCTGTTCGCCGACGTCGTCGACTTCACGCCGCTGTCTGATCGCCTCCAGCCGGCCGAGGTGGTGGGCATCCTCGACCACTTGTTCACGCATTTCGACCTCCTGGCCGAGCGCTACGAGGTCGAGAAGATCAAGACCATCGGCGACTGCTATATGGTCGCGGCCGGCGTACCGACACCTCGCCCGGACCACGCCCGGGTGATGGCCCTGATCGCGCTGGACATGCGCGACGCCATGCACGCGGAGGATGGCGTGGGCCACCTGGGCCTCGAGATCCGGATCGGAATCAACTCCGGGCCGGTCGTCGCCGGCGTCATCGGACGCAAGCGCTTCCTCTACGACCTGTGGGGCGACGCGGTGAACATGGCAAGCCGGATGGAGTCGCAGGGCACGGGCGGCCAGATCCAGGTCACGCAGGCCACGTACGAGCTGCTCAAGGACGAGTTCGAGCTGGAGCCGCGCGGCACGGTGCCGATCAAGGGCAAGGGCGACGTCGAGACGTGGTACCTGGTTGGTCGCCGGGCCGGATCGCCGGTCAGACCGTGATCACCACCTTGCCCTTGTTCCGGCCCTCGTGGACCTCGAGGAGGGCCGCCACGATCTCCGCCAGCGGGTAGCGGCGGTCGATCCGGGGCTTGATCGCGCCCTCGGCGATGAGCTCGCGGAGGATCGCGACGTCGTCGGGGTGGAACGCGCGCCAGCCGGGCATCAGCCCGAGATGCTTGCCGCCCCGCCCGAGGCTGAAGGTGAACGCGCCCGCGAAGTACGACAGGATCCAGATCCCGTTCCCGCCCATCGAGATGTACACGCCGTTCGGCTTGAGGGTCTTCCGGTAGCCGAAGATCGAGCGATGGGCGTCGACGTCGATGATCCGGTCGTACGGCCCGCTCTTCGTGTAATCGGTCGTCGTGTAGTCGATGACGTCGTCTGCGCCCAACGACCGGACGAAGTCGATCTTCTCGGTCCGGCACACGCCCGTGACCCGCAGGCCGCGGGCCTTGGCGATCTGCACGGCGAACGGACCGACGTTCCCCGACGCGCCGACGACCATCGCGCTCTGGCCGGGTTTCAGCTCCTGGCCCCAATACGGCTTGAACGCCATGACGGCCAGAAGCGCCGAGTGCGGCAGCGTTGCGGCCTCCTCGAACGACAGCTCGTCGGGGATCACCTGGAGCGCGCGCTCCGGCACACAGACGTACTCGGCGAACGCCGCCATCCCGAAGCGGATCAGGTCCCCGAAGACGCGGTCGCGGGGCTTGAGCCTCGTCGCCTCCGGCCCGACGGACTCCACCGTTCCGGCGACGTCGTTACCGAGCGTGTGCCGCCGCGGCCGCCGCAGCCCGAGGAACAGGCGCGCGATCCAGCCGAGCTTCGGGAGCATCCAGTCGAGGTCGGCGCGGTTGACCGATGCCGCGTGCACCTTCACGAGCACCTGGTCGCCGGTCGGGACAGGCGTCTCGACATCGCGCAGCTCCACGACCTCGGGGCCGCCCCAGCGGTCCCGCCATGCGGTCTTCATCGAGTCGAAGTATCGACGTTTGTCGGTTGCCTGACCGCCGCCGGTTCGGGACACTTCGTCGCCTTGGTGTCCGGCTCCCGACAACCGGTGTATCAAGCGACACACGCGCTCGGATCGCGCGTCTGCTGGTCATGCCGTACATGAACCCGACCTCACGCCCTTCGTTCAAGCGCGGAGCGAGCGCCCTCTTGGTGGCGATCCTCATCGGACTGATCGCGGGCTGCTCGGCCGCACCGCCTGTGCCTTCGGAAGGTCCGACGCCGTCCGCCACCCCCTCCGCCCCGCTGCCGGCGACACCTTCCCCGTCGACCTCGGACGCGCAGACACCCGTCCCGAGCAAGGCAACAGGTTGGATGCAGGTCCCGCCGCAGCCCTCCGTGTCCGGCACGCAATTCCTCCGCGTCGTCTGGACGGGTTCACGTTTTGTCGCGACCGGCTCGCCCATCGACGCAAACGGCGGAGTGATCCTCGACTCGTCGGACGGGCTGACGTGGAACCGCCAGACGATCCAGGCCGCCGATCAGATGCC
>DATLVO010000306.1:0-4328 GCA_035577485.1 Verrucomicrobiia bacterium | reverse complement strand
TTGATCACCGCCTGAGCCGATGCCGGCCGACCGCCCCGATCCGACCGGCATCCGCGCCATCACCCCGTACCTGACGGTCCGCAACGCCCGCGCGGCGATCGCCTTCTACACCGCGGCGTTCGGGGCGCGCGAGAAGCTCCTGATCGAGGAGCAGGACCGGCGGATCGGTCACGCGACGCTCGGGATCGGCCCGGCCGAGATCTACCTGGCCGACGAGCACCCCGAGTTCGAGAACGTCGTCGGGCCGCAGACGCTCGGCGGGACGTCGGTGACGCTCGACCTCGAGGTCGACGACGTCGATGCTTCTGTCGAGCGGGCGATCGCCGCCGGCGCCGAGCTCATCCGGCCGCCGGACCATCCGACGAGCGGCGTCCAGGCGGGCAAGGTCCGCGACCCGTTCGGCCACGTCTGGCTGATCACCCGCATCCTCGACTCGGGCGTGGACGACGCCTAGCGGTCGCCGTCCTCGTCGGGGCGGACGTCGTCGTCCTCGTCGTGGCGGCGGACCACGAGCACCTTGCCAACCCGCCGGCCGTCGGTCGTCTCGACCGTCAGGTGCAGGCCGTCGACATCGATCTCGTCGCCCGGTGAGGGCACGCCGCCGATCCGGTGGTAGACGAGCCCGCCGACCGTGTCGTATTCGTCCTCGTCATCGAGCCCGAGCTCCGTGTCGAACAGCTCGGCGAGGTCGTCGACGTCCGCTCGACCATCGACGCGCGCCTCGTCGTCGGAGAGCCGGACGATCATCGGCTCCTCGGTGTCGTACTCGTCCTGGATCTCGCCGACGATCTCCTCGAGGAGGTCCTCGATCGTGACGAGGCCGGCCGTCCCGCCGTACTCGTCGAGGATGATCGCGATGTGGACCTTCCGGCGCTGGAACTCGTGGAGCAGGTCGTCGATCGTCATCGATTCGGGAACGAACACCGGCGGTCGCAGGAGCGACCGGATGACGGGCCGTGGCCCGGAGCTCGACTTCAGGAACGGCAGCAGGTCCTTGGCATACAGGATCCCGACGACCTCGTCGACCGACTCCTCGTAGACCGGGATCCGGGAGTGGCCCTCCTCGACGAGCTTGTCGATCGCCTCCTCGAGCGTGGCCGATGCCGGCAGGGCAACGATCGCGATCCGCGGGATCATCACCTCGTGGAGGCGGCGCTCGCCGAGCTCGATGATCGAGTTGATCATCTGCTCCTCCTCGGCCTCGAGGACGCCCTGCTCGCCGCCCCGCTCGACGATGAGGCGGAGCTCCTCCGCGGTGATCTGGGCCTCATTTGTGACGTTCGCGCCGAAGACCCCGGCGATCGCCCGGGTCACGCCGGTCAGGAGCGCGATCAGCGGGCCGAGGGCCCGGGCGAGGAAGTCGATCGGGATCGATAGCGCGAGTGCGAACCGCTCCGGGCTCGATAGGGCGAGGGTCTTCGGGACGAGCTCCGCGAAGATGATCGTGAACAGGGCGAGGATGATCGTGACGATGATCAGGGCAAGGCCCTGGGCGGTGCCACGGTCGATCCCGGCGCCGGCCAGGATGTTCGTGAGCCCGTCGGCCAGGTTGACCGCGGCGAAGGCCGAGGCGAAGAAGCCGATGACCGTCAGCCCGAGCTGGGAGACAGCGAGGAACCGGCCCGGGTCGTCGAGCAGGCGCCGGACGCGGCGAGCCCCCGAGGAGCCCTCGTCGACGAGCTGCTCGACCCGGCTGCGGCGGATCGACACGAGGGCGATCTCGGCGGCGACGAAGAAGCCTTCGAGCAGGGTCAGGAGGACGATGACCAGGATGTCGAGCACTAGCCGGCCCCGTCGGACGAGGAATCAGCTGGTTCGGCGGGCGCCGCCGCGGTGGCGGGCGCCGTCGCGGCGGCGGGTTCCGGCTCGGGCTCCGGCTCGAGCTCCGGCTCGAGCGGGCGCGGTTCGCGCAGACGCGCCGGCATCCCGACGGCGAGCTTGCCAGCCGGAACGTCCTTCGTGACGACGGCCCCGGCACCGGTCTTCGCGTCGTCGCCGATCGTCAGCGGCGCCCGGAGCATCGTGTCGACCCCGAGGAAGACACGCTTCCCGATCGTCGTCCGGTGCTTGGCCCGGCCGTCGAAGTTGGCGGTGATCGTGCCCGCGCCGACGTTCGTGTCGTCGCCCAGCTCCGCGTCGCCGAGATAGCTCATGTGGTGCTGCTTCACGCGCCGGCCGAGCCGGGTGCCCTTCAGCTCGGCGAAGTTGCCGACCTCCGCATCGGGCCCGACGTGCGAGCCGGGCCGGACGTGGCTGAACGGACCGACGCTGGCCCCGTCCTCGATCGTCGATTGTTCGACGACGCTGGCCCAGACCACACAGCGCTCCCCGATCGTGCTGTCGACGACGTGCGATCCGGCCCCGATCGTCGAGCCCGTCCCGATCGACGTCGCGCCGCGAAGGATCACGTTCGGCTCGAGCGTCACGTCCTCGGCGATGGTCACGGTCGCGTCGATGTAGGCGGTCGAGGGGTCGCGCATCGTCACGCCGGCCCGCATGTGCGCCGCGTTGATCTGCGTCCGGAGGTCCCACTCGGCCTGGGCGAGCTCGGCCCGATCGTTGATCCCGAGCAGCCGCCCGTCGTCCTCCACGGTGACCGCCACGACGAGACGCCCGTCCGCCCGGGCGAGCTCGACGAGCTCGGTCAGGTAGAGCTCGCCGGTCTTTGGCGACGGGCTGAGCGACCCGATCCGGCCCCGGAGCCACGCGGCGTCGAAGACGTACAGGCCCGAGTTGATCTCGTTGACCGCGATCTCCTCGTCCGTCGCGTCCTTGCGCTCGACGATCCGCTCCACGGTGCCGGCGTCGTCGCGGATCACCCGGCCGAGACGGCCCGGCTCGATCGCGTCGACGGCGACCAGGCCGATCGCCGCCTGGTCGAGGCGGCGCTCCTCGAGGAGCGTCTCGAGCAGGCCCGGCTCGAGGAGCGGGGCGTCGCCGGTCAGGACGAGGATCTCGTCGACGTCGGCGGGGAGCTGCGCCAGCGCGGCCGCGACCGCGTCGCCCGTTCCGCGCGGCTCGGCCTGGAGGGCGAAGTCGACGTCGTCGAGGGCCTCGCGAACGGCCGCCGTGGCGGGCGACGTCACGACGAGCGGCCGGCGGCCGGTGACCGTGCGAGCCGCGTCGACGACGAACGCGACCATCGGCCGGCCGAGGAGCGGGTGCAGGAGCTTCGGCGTCCGGGACTTCATCCGCGTGCCGAGACCGGCCGCCATGACGACGGCCCTGACCTCTGGAGCGATGCCGGGACTTGGGGGGTTCACGAAGGGCGACGCGAGCGGGCGATGGTCGGCGCAGGCGATGCGGTTCCGACGCGGTCTGGGCCCGGCGCGTGTCGAGTTGGTGATGTCATCAGAAGGGTGGCGGCATGGTATGAGCCGCCCCACCCAGTGTCAAACCGATCGACGGGCCACCGCGTCGATCTCCAGGCGCCGGGCGATCGCCTCGATCTCGACGAGCGCGCCCTTCGGCAGGGCCGCGATCCCGACGGTCGAGCGGGCCGGCGGCGGCTCCGGCATGAACTTGGCGTAGACGGCGTTGACGGCCGCGAAATCGGCGACGTCGGTGAGGAAGATCGTCGTCTTCACGACGTCGTCGAGCCCGAGCCCGGCCGCGTCGAGCACCGCCTGGAGGTTCCGCAGCGCCCGTTCCGCCTGGGCCTCGACCCCGTCGACGAGCTCGGCCGTCGCCGGATCGAGGCCGATCTGGCCCGAGCAGAAGACGAGGTCGCCGCTCCGGATCGCCTGGCTGTACGGGCCGAGGGCGGCCGGCGCCCCATTCGTCTGGATCGCCTGTCGGGTCATCCATCGCTCCTTTCGTCGGTCGGTCTCGGCGGGCCGGGCAGGATCGTCGTTGCGGCGACGAACGGGGCGGCATCGCCAGGAGCGACCAGGAACCCGGTGCCGATCGCGGCCCGCACCGACGCCGCCGCGAGGTCCGCGTCGTCGACCGAAGGATAGAGGGCCCAGAGGGTCGGCCCCGAGCCGCTCAGTCCGATCGGCCGGCCGAGGAGCCGGGTGAGCGCGCGCCGGAACGGGACGAGGCCCTCGACGACGCTCGCGGCAGCCGGCAGGAGGTCGTTCGCGGAGGCCAGCACGCCGGCCCGCTCGAACAGCTGGCGGCCGCTCAGGCCGGCCCCGAACTCGCTCGCAAAGTGCTCCGATGTCCTCCGGACGACCGCCGGCTCACCCATCGCCCCCGCAGCCCACGCCGCGAAGACGGCCGCGGTATGGGCCGATGCGTCGGGCGTGACGAGCAGGATCCCGGGCTCCGCTTCGCCGGCCGTGAGCCGCAGGCCGTGCAGCGGCGTCACGCGCTCGCCGCGACCC